>NZ_JCAFSZ010000011.1:0-164562 GCF_059369755.1 Stenotrophomonas sp. YJH_SMC_57 | reverse complement strand
GGCTGGCCTATGGCCAGGCGCCGGGGGAGGTGTCCACCGCGCTCTACGACAACCGCTTCGTCGCCATCCCCGCCGAAGTGAACTACCGGCCACAGACCGAGGACGGCCACGGCGCGCACCTGCATCCGCGGCCGACCATCAACGGCACGCTCAGCGCGATCGTGGTCAGCGATGGCGACCCGCTGCTGTCCGACCGCGACCATCGCATCAAGGTGCAGTTCCCGTGGCAGCGCGGCGGCAACGCCAGCAGCGGCCTGGCCCATCCCGGCGGCGACGACAACGCACCGGCCAATGGGGGCGCCTGGACCTGGGTGCGGGTGATGACGCCGTGGGCCGGCGACAACTGGGGCGGCGTGGTGCTGCCGCGGCGTGGGCAGGAAGTGCTGGTGGCGTTCCTGGAAGGCGATATCGACCGCCCGGTGGTGGTCGGTGCGGTCTACAACGGCCGTGGCCAGCAGGACGCGCAGCACAACCAGATCAACGGCGGGGGCGCCACCGCCACCGGCAACGCCGCCGCCTGGTTCGAGGGCAACGACCACGCCGCGGTGTACACCGGTTTCAAGAGCCAGGCGCTGGCCGACAGCCAGGGTGGCACCGGCGGTTACCAGCAGCTGCGCTTCGACGACACGCCCGGGCAGGGCCGCGCGCAGCTGTCCACTACCCAGCACGAGACCACGCTGACCCTGGGGCATCTGAAGGGAGGCCAGGACAACGTGCGCGAGGGTGAGCGCGGCTTTGGCGTGGAGCTGTCCACCCAGGCACAGGGCGCACTGCGCGCCGGCCGCGGCCTGCTGCTGACCACCGAGCAGGGCGCGCCACAGATGGCCGCGCCGCAGGCATTGAGCCAGCTGCAGGAAAGCCAGCAACTGCTGCAGCAGCTGGCCGAATCGGCCGCCAACCAGCAGGCGCAGCTGCCCGGCGAGCCGAACGAGCTGCCGGTGGACACCACCCTGACCGAGCTGCAGGAGACGCTGCGCGCCACCCACAGCGGCAGTGCCGCCGGCAGCATCGCCGGTGGCGAGGGTGAAGCGCCGGGCTGGAGCGCGCCGGTGCTGCTGGGCAGCGGCGTGGCCGGTGTGCTGAGCCTGACCCCGGCCGACCAGGTCTGGGTGAGCGGCACCCACACCACGTTGGCCAGCGGCGTGGCACTGAACTGGATGACGCAGGGCTCGCTGACGATGGCGGTGGCCGGCGGTCTGGTGCTGTATACCGCCGGCGTGCAGCCCAGCGGTGAAAGCCCGAACCAGGAGCGCGGCATCGCGTTGCACGCCGCGCAAGGCAAGGTGAGCGCGCGTGCGCACAAGAACCAGATGATCGTGGCGGCCAAGACCAAGGTACGCATCGCCAGTACTGAAGCGGACGTGCAGCTGTCGGCACCGAGCAAGCATCTGCTGGCGACGGCGGCAGGGGCCTACATCCGCATTGAGGGCGACAACATCGAGCTGGGCGCGCCGGGAAAAGTGGAGTTCAAGGCCAGCCAGCGGGATTGGGTGGGGCCGCTGATCAGTTCGGAGGAGACCGACGTTCCAGCTGGGCAGTTCAGTGGCTGCGAGCCGCACTTGAACGCAGCAGTATGCCGACAGGAAGGGTGCGCTGATGTCGGTTGAATCGTTGTGCGAACAGCTGATCGGTATCGATCGCAGCAGCGCAGGTCAGTGCCACCTGCTGATGCAGCCAGCTGTAGAGCGATCTGAGATGGGCGAGGCCTTTGACGCGCTGCTGGAATCGGCTGGAATCCAACCGATCCCGATCGCCATTCGACAGATACCAAAAACCCTGTGGCCGTTCCTGATCCCGCTCGACCTCAGCAAAGGAATGCACTCCCTGTTGTCTGGTCAGGCGGTGGAAATGGCGATGGCACAGCGCTCGGCATCGTCGCTGCTGGCTGCGCGCCCACAGCGTGCGTGTGCGTGGGTATGGACGCCGTTGCTGACACCACAGCTGGCCAGACAGCTTGCCGAGCGTGCGGTGGCGCACTGCCCGCATGCGCAGGGCCGGAAGCGGTGGCTGCGCTTCTACGACCCGATGGTGACGGATCTGTTCCTGCAGTGCTCATCGCGCTCGCAACGGGCGTATCGGTTTGAAGGTGTGACCACGTGGATGTTCCTGGACCGGTGGGGAGAGTGGGCCATCAGCAACGCTGTCGCGCCTGCACTGCGCGGTGACCCTGCCGTGTCCTGGCCCGAGCTGGAATCCATTGGTGCATTGAACCAGGCGTGGATCGGCGCGCTGCGGGCCGGAACCCCACCGGATCGCGCCACGTTCGCGCAGGTGCAGTGCAGTGTCGGAGAGGGGCGCCGTTGTGGTGTCTCCAGTGGTACTGATCTGGATCTGTTCGCCACGCATGCGCTCTTGATCGGGCCTCAGTTCCACAGGCATCCCACTGTCCAGACGCTACTGGCGCAGATCGCGCACGGTGAGCGGTATGGCGATCTGATTCGACGGATTGGAGACACGGAGTGGCAGGACATCCGCATCGCGGCGTCCGCACACGCAAGTGCGATCAAGGGAGACGGGGCACATGACGCGCGATAGCAAAGATAGGTACGACTCCAGCGGGCCCTTCACGGGTGAAAGCAACGTCGGGATCCGCAGCGCGGGCAGTCCAGACATCGTCGATCTTCCGGCGGTTGCCGCCACGCTGCCGGACGAGACAGAGAAATCAGCCTGCGACGTCTGCCGCTCCACTGGGCTGGCCATCCTGCCGGTGCGCTACACGGTGGTGCCTGCCAGCTGCAACGTGAGCCTTGGTGGCCTGTCGCCCGCACACGCCAGCGACGTTGATGTAAGTGCGGCGGGATACACCTACGCGCTCAGAACGTTGCGCCAGGGTCTGCTGTACCTGTACTACGAGCAGGGTCCCTACGGTCCGGAGTACTGGGAGTGCTACGCCATCGCCGAAAACGGCACCCTGTGGCGGCAACCCACCGCCTACAGTGCGCGCGCGATCGCAGGCGGTGGCCTGCCCAGCTGTGGCCGCAGTGGCCACGATCCGATGCGCACGGAGTTCATCACCATCCAGCGCCCGCATGTATGCGGGACGGTCTGGCTGGCCTACTCCCAACACCCCTGGACGCCAGCGACGTTGGATCGCTATGGATCCGACCCGGCCCTGCGCGCCGAGCGGATGCAATCGATCGAGCCAGCCAGATGGATCACGTCGGCGAGAGCAGAAGGCGACCAAGCGCCATTGAAGGATGCCGCCGGGCTGGCCTCGATCATGGAATATCGATGGCTGGATAACCCCTCAGGCGATCCGCCAGACCTTCCGTACAGCAGCGCACTCCCGGGTGCCTCTAATCCGGACGGGGCGCTTCGCAACGTGCGGCTGCACGCGCATGGCACGCGTTACCCCTGGTCGCGGCGGGATTACCCTCGTAGCGACGGTGTCGACCCGCGCCAGCAGCGGTTTGAGCGCCTGAAGCAACACAGCAGCAACGGGCGCATCGGCAGTGATCGTCAGGAGTACCCGCCCATGCTGCTGGGCTTGTGGGATGCGGTTGGCGTCGTGCACGAGCTCAGTGGTTACTGCAATGACCTGGTCGCCTGCATCAACCAGTTCAAGAGCGAGCGCGAACTGGAAGTCAGCGCTGTTGACCAGATCGAACAGATCTCGCGCCTGCTGGAGCTCAACGGTGCGGTGATGGCAGGGAACTACGCAGCACAGACCGTCCGCGAGGTGGAGCGGCAGCGCCGCCTCGGCAATCCCTCGCTTCCCTCATGGGACCCCAAGGTAAAGCTCTCCGAGGAGGAGAAGCGGGAACTCGCGCGGGAGTATGAGCGCCAGTTCCTGCCGCTCTATCTGAAGGACGCCCAGGATGCGTGGAAAAACAAGTACTGGCCGCTGATTGACGAGCCCCGTTTCACCGCGTTCAAGAGAAACATGGACGCGATGACGCAACAAGTACTCGACCGGCTGGGACCGAAGATGTCGGTGCTGGTTGCCTGGCTCCGCCACGATCTGCTGCTGGCGACGCTGGAAGACTTTGACGGCAAGTCTGCGGCGCAAGGGGAGTGGTTCGAGGAGATCATCACAGAGGCGATCGCCGTGCTTGGTATGCACGAGATAGGCCGTGCGTTGCTGACTGAACTGTCCCACGATATAGAAGTTACCGGAAGAAAATCCCTGCTCTGGCGAGTCATTGCGAAGAACGACGAAGAGTCTCGCAAGGAGCTGCAGCAGACACTCACGGCGGCGCAGGTGTGCGCCAACACGATTCTCGATGTGGCCGGCGCAGGCTGGGCGGCATTTGTCGCAGGCACCGCGCATCTGAAGTCTTACTTGGCCCTTTACCGCAAGTTGGAGGCGGCGCAGAAGGAGGCCGCGCCCCCCACGGCCAGTGCCCGCATCCTTCGCGACAGTGGCGTCGATCGCTTCGTCACTACCGCAGGTGCCTACCTTCTGAATCGATTCCCGATGAAGGGCATCCAGGACACCGCCGGCAATGCGATGGTCCGGTTCGTGCTTCTGACGCGGGCGCTGATGGAGCGCGATGAGGCTATCAGCCTGGTGGCCGAAGAGCTGAGCAGTGGCCAGCACGGCAAGCGCTACTTCCTGGAGCGCATCCAGTTCTACCGAACCAAGGACAGTGCACTGCCGATGCAGTTCGCGCTTCGGGACCTGGAGCTGCATCACGGCGCGCTGGCGATGCGCAAGCGTTGGCAAGCTGCGGCAGAAAGCAGCCGGAATGTGGTGCGCCTTAGTTCGCTGACCGGCGTGCTGGAAATGGTGAATTTCATCCATCTGGCCACGAAGGTGGACAAGCAGACGCGAGACTACGCGACCTTACTGGCCTCTGGAATGTCGCTTGTGGCTGTGTATACCAGTGTGCATGAAACGGTAGCCAAGGAGTTCTTTGGCGCGGGTAGCGCCAGTGCCATACGGATGAAGGTTGCCGGAAGTGTGATGGCGGGGGCGGGTAGTTTTATTGGGGCGTACTACAGCGTCCTGGAGGCTGAGAAGGCAAGTGAATTTGGTATGCGCGCCCCTATAGCGTTGGTGATAAAGGGGGGAGCAATGGCAGCTACCGCCTCTGCTCAGTTCTTGACCGCTCTTGCCTATTCTTCCCCTGTCATTGAGCGCGTGGTAGGACGCAACTCACTAACGATCGGCCTTAGAGGTTTAAGGGCTGGCATTGAGGTAGCGGCGGGTGGAGAAGGCGGGCACATCGTTTCCTCTCAAGCCATGAAACGTATCGGTACATGGATCTTGCGACTTAGTGGATGGGAGGTAGCTTTGGGTCTTCTGCTCGTCGAAGTTTTGATATGGGCTGTTAGCGCGAATGATCTGGAGAAGTGGTGTATGACCAACGTCTTCGGTAAGAGGATTGGTGACAGGTCGAGAGGGCGTCGCTCGCCCGACGATGTCTATGCGACTGCACAGGAGCAGCAGCTGGCATTTGACAGGGCTATTGGCTCGGTTTCGATTCGGTCTCAATAGGTGGGGTGCTCTAGTGAGTGTTGGTGAGGACGTGTTGCTTGAAACAGAGATCGGAACTATTTCCGGTCAGAGGGTTAAGTACGTCATGGAGAATATTTTTTGGCGAGATGGGGATTGCGTGGGAATGGCTGCGACTGGTGCTTTGTCCGCTGCGCTGGGTCATAGCGGCGTCGCTGCCGGTATGGCGGTGATGTCTTCAGAGGAAATGGAAGAGCCGGTTGCGAGGGTTGAGTTTTTACTCGGTGAGGTGCCTGTTGAAGGGCTGCTTTGGAACTGGCCTTTCAGCGAGGGAGATTTCGTCAGGGTAGTCGGAAAGCGAGATGGCGAAGGGAAATTCTTCGCTCTATCAGTGCTTGATGAGAGTAAGAGATTAATTGTTTCCTATCCGCATGTAAGTGCCGGAAGTTGGGCGCATTGGATTTCTGTAGCGAAGTATTCTCTTATGTTTGCCGTTCCATACTGGGCAGTCTTCTTGGGTATTTTGTCTGTAGTCTCGTCATTGTCGGTTGAGATTCTTGTGTACGCATATTTTGCAGGGATAGTTTTTTCTCTTGCGGTTGGGTACCGGATTGGGCGCAGATTCACTCGCTATGCAAAGATGGCGGATTCGATATTCTCTGCGCTTGGTTGGAGTCGAGGGGCGGCAATTGACTTGCGGAAGATAACAAGGGCGGCGCGCCAAAAGGGTGATCATGTTGCATTGGGTGATACCTATTTCAGATACTGATCGATGTGAGTTTATTGCGGAATTCAAGCCAAACTTCCTTGGTCAGGGGAATTGGGATGACCGCATTGCACTTGGCGGTGCATGCTTTGACTATTAACATTGCGAGGTTATGCGTGCTGATGGCGCCTGACATCTAGCGCCTTTGGGCGGCCCGTGCACAGTGGCGTTGATCGCTTCGTCACCACCGCCGGCGCATTCCTGCTGAATCGATTCCCGATGAAGGGCATCCAGGACACCGCCGGCAATACGATGGTCCGGTTCGTGCTTCTGACCCGATCGTTGATGGAGCGCGATGAGGCTATCAGCCTGGTGGCTGAATAACTGAGCAGTGGCCAGCAAGGCAAGCGCTACTTCCTGGAGCGTATCCAGTTCTACCGAACGAAGGGCAGTGCACTGCCGATGCAGTTCGCACTTCGCGATCTGGAACTGCATCACGGCGCGCTGGTGATGCGCAAGCGTTGGCAGGCAGCGGCAGAAAGCAGCCGGAATGTGGTGCGCCTTAATTCACTGACCGGCGTGCTGGAAATGGTGAATTTCATCCATCTGGCCACGAAGGTGGACAAGCAGACGCGTGACTACGCGACGTTATTGGCCTCTGGAATGTCGCTTGTGGCTGTGTATGCCGGTGTGCACGAGACCGTGGCGAAAGAGTTCTTTGGTGCGGGTAGCGCCAGTGCCATACGGATGAAGGTTGCCGGGAGTGTGATGGCCGGGGCGGGTAGTTTTATTGGGGCCCTTTACAGCCTCGCTGACGCTCTGAGCTCTTTCAGGAATGGCAAATACGCTCTGTCCACGGTGCTCTTGGTCAAAGGCGGGACGGTTGGGATAAGCGGGTCTGCTCAATTTTTGACGGCGCTTGCCTATTCATCTCCTGTAATCGAGCGGACTCTCGGGAAGAATGCGCTCACCCTAGGGCTGAGAGGACTGCAAGCTGGACTTGAGATCGCTGCCGGAGGGGAGGGCGGAAGTATAGTCGCATCGCAAGCTATGAGGCGCGTTGGCGTATGGATTTTGCGACTAAGCGGATGGGAGTTGGCTCTAGCCCTGCTGGTCATCGAAGTCCTGATATGGGCGATCATCCCAAACGAGTTGGAGAAATGGTGTGCGTCAAACTCATTTGGAAAGAATGCTGGGAAGAGAGGAAGTAGCTTCTACGCAACAGCGCGGGAGCAACGGCTGGCGTTCGAGAAGGCTCTTGGCTCTGTGTCGATGAGGACGCAATGATTACTCAAGAGCAGGTGGGACTTGGGGGCAATGGCCCCCTCGAGACTGAGGTCGGTGTAGTCTCCGATCTTCGAGTTCAGCATGCTGTCAAGAATATATTCTGGCGCGATGGTGATAGTGAAGGAATGGCAGCAACTGGTGCCTTCGCAGCTGCGCTAGGCCTCAGTGGACCAGCAGCGGGTATGGCGATGATGTCTGCGGAGGAAATGGCCGAGCCGGTCACTAAGGTCGAGTTCCAGCTTGGTGATCTCGCCGTAGAAGGGCTTCTCTGGAACTGGCCATTTAGCGAAGGTGATCTTGTTCGAGTTGTCGGGACACGGGATAGCGAAGGAAAATTCTTTGCTATCTCTGTTCTTGATGAGCAGAAGAGGTTGATCGTCTCCTACCCGCACGTTAGTGCTGGCTCGATAGCGCATTGGATTGTCGTTCTGAAACTATCACTAATCGTATCGATTCCTTGGTGGGGACTTATAATAGGGTGGTTTGCCTGGATGACCTCCGCGCCATTTAATTTCTTGGCTCGTTCGTACTTGATTGGTGTTCTCGTATTTTGTGTAGTTGGGTATCGAATTGGCCGTAGATTTGTCAGTTACGCCAGAATGGCGGATTCAGTTTTCTCTACGCTTGGGTGGAAGGGGGCGAGGCGAATGAATCTTCGTAGAGTGACTAAGAGGAAGCGACAGCCGGGCGACCATCCCGCCCTAGGCGATACCTATTTCAGATATTGAATGGTGTTTGTCAGTGTTGGGGCGATGACCGGCAGGTAGTCGACCGGCTGGTACCCAAGATGCGTGTGCTGGTTGCGTGGCTCCGCCACGATCTTCTGCTCGCAACGCTGGAGGACTTTGATGGCCAATCTGCGGCGCAGGGAGTGTGGTTTGAGGAGATCATCGCCGACGCCATCGCGGTGCTTGGCATGCACGAGATCGGCCGAACGCTGTTGACTGAACTGGCTGGCGATCTGGCTGTGACCGGAAGATCGTCCTTGCTGTGGCGGGTCATTGCACAGAACCAGGACGCTTGAAGACCTTCATCTCCAACTATCGCAAGCTGGAGGCTGCGCAGAAAGAGGCAGCACCTTCCACCGCCAGTGCCCGCATCCTTCGCGACAGTGGCGTTGATCGCTTTGTAACCATTGCCGGCGCATTCCTTCTGGATCGATTCCCGATGAAGGGCATTCAGGACACTGTCGGCACTCCCATGGTCCGGTTCGTGCTTCTGACGCGGGCGCTGATGGAGCGCGATGAGGCCATCAGCCTGGTGGCCGAAGAGCTGAGCAGTGGTCAGCAGGGCAAGCGCTACTTCCTGGAGCGTATCCAGTTCTACAGAACCAAGGGCAGCGCGCTGCCGATGCAGTTCGCGCTTCGGGACCTGGAGCTGCATCATGGCGCGCTGGCGATGCGCAAGCGTTGGCAGGCAGCGGCGGAAAGCAGCCGCAATGTCGTCCGTTTGAACTCCCTTACGGGCGTGTTGGAGATGGTGAATTTCATCCATCTGGCAACCAAGGTGGATAAGGACACGCGCGACTACGCAACGTTACTGGCGTCCGGCATGTCGCTTGTGGCTGTGTATACCAGTGTGCATGAAACGGTAGCCAAGGAGTTCTTTGGGGCGGGCAGTGTGAGTGCCATTCGGATGAAGGTTGCCGGCAGTGTGCTGGCGGGAGCAGGTAGTTTTACTGGGGCGGCTTACAGCTTGTCAGATGCGGAACAAGTCTACGCGTATCGAAACAAGATGGCGCTCGTAGCGCATCTTGCCAAGGCCCTGACGCTGGCGACGATCGGATCATCTCAATTCCTAACCGCGCTCGCTTACTCATCCCCTGTGATCGAGCGCAGCATTGGGCGGAATTCGTTGACTTTGGGGCTGAGAGGACTGAGGGCTGGACTTGAGGTGGCGGCCACGGAGGGTGGGAATGTCGTTGCGTCGCAGGCTATGAAGCGAGTCGGTGTGTGGATGCTGCGATTGGCAGGATGGGAGGTTGCATTGGTTCTGCTCGGCATTGAAATATTTGTATGGGCCATTAGCCCAAATGACTTGGAGACGTGGTGCATGACAAATGCGTTCGGAAAGAAGGGAAGCAAGGCTTTAGGAGGAACTCTCTTGTCTAGCAAAAGCTATGTAACTTCACTAGAGCAGCAAGTGGCTTTTGAAAAGGCTATCGGCTCAGTTTCCGTGAGGCCGCAGTGAGTATCGAACTCCAAGTGAACCCTGCCGGAAATAGGTCGCTAAATAGGTCGCTGGATACTCACGCTGGCATCATCTCTGACTTGAAAGTTCAGCATGTAGTGCAGAACGTCTTCTGGCGGAGAGGAGACCGTGAGGGCATGGCAGCGACTGGCACAATCGCGGCAGCGTTTGGGCTTAGCGGTCCGGCCGCAAGTATGGCGATGATGTCTGCTGAGGAAATGGAGGAGCGGGTTGCGTGGGTTGAGTTTCGGCTCGGCGCAATCAAAGTAAAAGCAATGCTCTGGAACTGGCCATTCCTGGAGGGCGATGATGTCCGAGTGGTTGGTCGACATGAGGACGACGGAAACTTCTTCGCCCTTTCAGTCCTGCAAGAACAGAGTAGGCTGATTGTGTCTTATCCGCACGTTAGTGCGGGCACGTGGGCTCATTGGATGACGGTGGCAAAATATTCCCTGATGTTCTCGGTGCCTTGGTGCGCACTTGTTATCGGATTTTTTTGGCTGGTTCAGCTTAAGGATAGTATTGGCAGGAATGAAGGCGGAAGTGTGTTGGTAGCTCAGGCCTACTTGGTCTGCGTTTTGCTCTTCTGCTTCATCGGATACAGAATGGGGCGGCGTTTCACTCGGTTTGCAAAGATGGCTGATGCAATATTCCAGACGCTTGGTTGGCCCAACGCAAAGCGGATCAATCTGCGGCGGATCACCAAGCAGAAGCGTCAGCCGGGCGACCACCCCGCCTTGGGCGATACCTATTTCAGGTACTGACCATCAGCGACTGACACGGCGCCTTCCCAGCAAGCCGCACATTCCTATCGCGCTGCCGCAATCGCCTTCACCCTGGCCCTCGCCAGGGCCTCGCCCACCGCAGGGCCCTTCAAATGGACTAGGTCCAAATCCCGCGCCTGCACCGACAGCGCCGCCTGGTGCAGGCGCTTGAGCGTTTCACCCTGTGGGTAGTCGGCATCCTCAAATCCCAGCCGGCCCCGCTTGTCGGCCTCGCAGCACAGCGCGATGCGGGCCACGCGCTCGGGCCGGCGCAATGCATCGCAGCGGCCCAGCAGCTCCAGCACGGTGGCATCGCGTAGTTCATCGATGCGGTGCACGTTCAAGTGCTCGCGGCAGACCGCTTCGGCCAGTTGCTGGTGCTCGGTGGGAATCTTCATCCGCGCGCACAGATCCTTCAGCGGCTTGATGCCGCGCTGCTCGTGCATGATGTGGCGCGGCCATTCGTCCGGCGGGGTCAGGCCCTTGCCGAGGTCGTGGGTGAGGGCGGCGAAGCCGACCAGGTCATCACCCGGCGCCAGTTTCGCGGCCATGTCGCTGACCATTTCCTGGTGGATGCCGGTGTCGACCTCCGGGTGGAACTCCGCGCGCTGCGGCACGCCGTACAGTGCTTCCAGCTCGGGCAGGATCGGGCCCAGCGCATGCGCGTCGTGCAGCGTGCGCAGGAAGGCAGAGGGCCGTTCACTGGCCAGCGCCTTGCGCAGTTCCTGCCACACTCGCTCCGGCACCAGTGCATCCAGTTCGCCACTGGCGGCGACCTCGCGCATCAGCGCCATGGTCTCTTCGGCAACGGTGAAGCCCAGTGGCGCGAAGCGCGCCATGAAGCGCGCCGCGCGCAGCACGCGCAAGGGATCTTCGACGAACGCAGGGCCGACGTGGCGCAACACGCGCTGTTCAAGATCACGCACGCCGCCGTAAGGGTCGACCAGCGCGCCGGTGCCTTCGTCGCAGGCAATGGCGTTGATGGTGAAGTCGCGGCGCTGCAGGTCCTCTTCCAGCGTCACCGCCGGATCGGCGTCGACCACGAAGCCGCGATAGCCGCGGCCGGATTTGCGCTCGGTACGTGCCAGTGCGTATTCCTCGCCGGTCTGCGGGTGCAGGAATACCGGGAAATCGCGGCCCACCGCAGTGTAGCCCTGCGCTTCCATCTGCGCGGGTGTGGCACCGACCACCACCCAGTCGCGGTCGCCGGCGGGGCGCTGCAGCAGGCGGTCGCGCACGGCGCCGCCGACAAGATAGATCTTCATGGGGCGATGATCGCATGGTCGGCGCAGATGCACCGGTAGTGCCGGCTGCTGGCCGGCAACCCGTGGACAATGGCGGTTGCCGGCCAGGGGCCGGCACTACCGATGCAGAGGCATTACGCCAGGCCGCGCCATTCCGGCACGAACAGGCCGGCCAGGAACCACAGCCCGTAGACGATCCACAGGCAGAGGAAGTACAGCTTGATCTGCGCTTCGTCCCACAGGCTGCCCCAGCTGTCGACGAAGGCCAGTGACTTCCAGCCTTCCATCCAGGCCGCGCCACCCCAGCGCAGCACCCAGGTGGCGAGCAGGCTCCAGGCGGCGAACATCCCGATCCAGGCCAGCAGGCTCATCGTTTCCCTCCCCAGGGAATGGATACCGGGCAGTGCCGGCCAGCGGCCGGCACTACCGTGTTGCGATCAATCGCCGCCCTGGTCGGCGTTGGCGGCGCAGCTGAAGCTCTTGCGCTTGTCCACCAGGCGGCCCATCAGGCGGTCGCTCAGCGGCAGCGCATCGCCGTTGAGGCGCCAGTCGTAGATCACGCTGAAGGCCAGCACGCGGGCCACGTACTCACGGGTTTCCTTGTAGCTGATCGTTTCGATCCACAGGTCCGGATCGAAGCCCGGTCGCTGGCCCTGCCAGCGGGCGGTCGGGGTCGGGCCGGCGTTGTAGGCAGCGATGGTCACGTACGGCAGGCCGTCGTACTTGTTCATCAGCTGGCGCAGGTACGCGGTACCGATGGCGATGTTGGTGTCCGGGTCGTACAGACTGTCGGCACCGCCGTAGCCGGTCAGGCCGATCGACTTGGCCACGCCGGCACCGGTGGCCGGCAACACCTGCATCAGGCCCATTGCGTTGGCAGGCGAGCGCGCGCGCGGGGTGAAGGTGCTCTCCGCGCGGATTTCCGCCGCCACCCAGGCCGGGTCGATGGCGTTGCGTGCCGATTCGCGGCGGATGGTGGCGTCGTGGTGCAGCGGGAAGCGCAGGTCGTACAGGCGCTGTTCCTGCGGCTGCTTGCCGAGTGCGAACACGGCGCGGTCGAACCAGCCGTTGTCCTGCGCCACGCGCACGGCGAGGCGGCGCTGGGTGTCATCGAAGCGCGACAGCGCGCTGTTCCATTCGGCCACGGCCCAGCCGGTGCGGTCGATCTGGTACAGCGCCATCGCACGCTGGATGGCCGGGTCGCGCGCGATCACGGCCTGCGCCTGCGCGCTGTCGTTCGGCTTCCACGGGCACAGCGTATAGCCCTGCTGCAACTTGTCGGCGGCGAGGAAGCCGTGGAAGGTGGGGGCACGTGCGGCATCGCGGAACAGCGCCTGGGCCTGCTGTGCCTGGCCGGTCTTCTCCAGCATGCGGCCTTCGAAGTAGCGCCAGCGCGGGTCGCTGCGTTGCTTGCTGCCCATCTTGCGCAGCGCGGTCAGTGCCGCCGGCCAGTCGCCACGCGACATGGCCTCGCGCACGCGCCATTCGTGCAGGCGCTCGTCATACGCTGACTCCGGCACCGCATTGAGGCGGCGCGCCGACTCCGGCAGATAGGAGGCCACCGTCCACAGCGCGATCTGGTACAGCACCTGGCCCTGCTGGTCGGCGCTCAGGCCGAGGGCCTGCGCGTACTGCGGCAGCTGCTGCTCGGTGGCGCCCGGGTCGGCCTTGGCCAGTTTGGCCAGGCCATCGGTGGCGATGCGCCGGCTGCGCTCGTTGCGCGGCCAGTTCAGTGCGCTGGCGTTGGGTTTGTCGACGAAGGCGGCGTACGTGTTGGCCAGTGCCAGGTCGGTGGAGGGCAGGCCGCGCGCTGCACTGCGCATCACCGCCGGCTGCTGCGCGTCGGCGGCGGCGTCGATGCGTTCCCAGCGCAGCGCGTCACTCAGCCCGCCCTGCGCCTGCAGCACGGCGAAAACCGCATCGCAGCCGTCGGGCAGCGACTTGCCGTTCTTGCGCCACAGGTCCTGTGCCTCGCTGATCCACTGCGGATCGACCTTGCCGGTCACCTGGCGCGCGGTCAGCTGGGCGCAGCGCAGGCCGGCGTTGTCGGTCGGTGCCCAGTTGGCCAGCAGGGTCGGCCAGTCCTGGCGTCGCGCGACCGAGGGCAGCCACACGCTGCGGAAGGTGGTGGCCACGGCCTGGCCGTCGTAGCGCTTGAGGAAGGCCTGTGCCTGTGCGGTATCGACGGTATCGATGTTGCGGCGCAGGTTGGCGTACTCCAGCCAGCCATAGGCCGGGTGGCGGCTGAGCGCACCGGCCTGGCCGGGATCGAACTGGCCGCGCTCGGCGGCAGCGATGGCGGCTTTCAGCTGCGCGTTCTGGGCATCGAGGGACTGGGCATTGGCGCAGCCGATCAGCAGCGTGGTGGCCAAGGGCAGCAGGGACAGGGCGGTCGAAGAGCGTCGGGTCATGGCGCCCAGCATAGCGGGCGCTGGCTGAATTCAGTTTCGCATTGCGTGCACGCCGCAGCTCGGCAACGGCAGCTGAATGTTGCGGATACCGGCACTGCCATTCGGGGCGGCACGCGCCGTAGTGTCGGCCTTGGGCGAACCGCCCGGCTGCAGGGAGCGGCACATGGCGTTCAGTAGCGCAGGACGAAGCGGCCCGCTGGCGGAGATCAATGTCACGCCACTGGTGGATGTGATGCTGGTGCTGTTGATCATCTTCATCGTGACCGTGCCGATCGTGGCCCGGCCGATTGCCGTGCAGTTGCCACAGGCCACCGATCGCACGATCGATCGCCCGGAACCGCCACCGCCGATCGAGCTGCGCCTGGATGCGTCCAACCAGCTGAGCTGGGACGGGCAACCGATGGCGATCGGCGATCTGCAGGCGCGCCTGCAGGCGCAGGCGGGTGAGCACGCCGGCAACCTGCCGGAGCTGCGTATCGCCACCGATCCGGCGGCCGAATACGAAGGCATGGCCAGGATCCTGGCCGCCGCCGAGGCGACCGGCATGGAGCGCATCGCCTTCGTGCGGTGAGTGGGTCAACGGGCGGCCTGCCATCGGCAGGCCACCCTCCCTGCGACGGAGCGCGGTATGCAATACGGGACACAGCACGCGACCCCACTGATGGCCACGCTCAATCTGGCACCGCTGGTGGATGTATTGCTGGTGCTGCTGGTGTTGGTGATCACCACGCTTCCAACGGCGCAGGCCATCGGCGTCCTGCCGTTGCAGCAGCGCACCTGGTGCCCGCCCTGGCCGTACCAATCATCACCGGAATCGATCGATCTGCACATCGATGCCGCAGGGGGCATGTTCCTGAGGGGACAACCGCTGGATATGCCGGCGCTGCAGCAGCTACTGGCGCAGGCGCAGCAGCTGCCACTGCCGCGTCGCCCGGCGGTGCGCCTGTCGACCGCCGACGACACCGATTACCAGGACATGGCGCGTGTGCTGCTGGCTGTCAGCCAGCACGGCGTGCGCGTGGACGCACTTGCCCGCCCGTGGGGGCACTGGCAAGACGGCTTGATGAAAGACGGTTGATCTCGGCGCGCACTGTCGCAGCTGGCATCTGTGCTGCGCACGGCGAACAGTACCGTCCGGTCTTAATCTGTCGTCATTTGACGTAATCAGCTGTCAATTGCGTCAATTCCGCGTGAAAGGGTGTCGATCATCACGCCGTGATTTTTACCGCTTGTTTACAAAGGAGACGCTGCCGCCATGCAGGGGGGAGCGCGGCAGTCCATGTCCCGACATTCCTTTGGAGAGAGAGCGAATGATTCACCTGCATCACCGCCCGTTGGCGGTCGCCGTCGCGCTGTGCGTGACGGCCCTGGCACCGCTGGGTGCCGCTGCACAATCCACCACCAACCTCGATGCGGTGGAAGTCACCGGTACCCGCATCAAGCGCGCTGAAGTCGAAGGCCAGGTGCCGATCCAGACCCTGACCCGCGGTGACATCGAGCGCACCGGCCTGACCTCGATCGGCGAGGTGCTGCAGCAGCTCACCGGGTCCGGTTCGGCGCTCAACGCCAAGTTCAATTCGTCCGGCAACTTCGGCTTCCCGCCCGATGGTAGTGGCGTGGGCGCCGGTTCGGCGCAGGTCGATCTCCGCCACCTGGGCGCCAAGCGCGTGCTGGTGCTGGTCGATGGCATCCGCTGGGTCAATGAATCGTCCGCGTCCGGCGTGGGCTCGGCCACCGACCTCAACACCATTCCGCTGGCCATCGTCGAACGCATCGAAGTGCTGGAGGACGGTGCGTCATCGCTGTACGGCTCCGACGCCATTGCCGGCGTGGTCAACATCATCACCCGCCGCGATTTCGATGGCGGCCAGGTGACGTTGAACTACGGCGAATACAGCAAGGGCGACGGCACGCAGAAGGGCGTTGACCTGGCCTGGGGCAAGAGCGGCGATCGCTTCAGCCTGTTCCTGGGCGCCAGCTGGACCAAGCAGGACCCGGTGTTCGCCAAGGACCGCGAGCAGTCGCGCTTCCCGATTCCGGGCACCGGCCTGGCGTTCGGCAGTGGCGGCATTCCGCAGGGCCGCTTCGCCTTCGTCGATCCGAACACCGGCGCCTCGCAGAACATCGTGCCCAATACCGGTGTGAGCAATCCGCGTTACGACGGCAGCGCCGGCTGCAACCGCAGCGATGACTACCATTGCTTCACCAGCGCCGACCGCTTCAACTTCGCCGAATACAACATGGTGCTGACGCCGTCGGAGCGCAAAGGCCTGTTCGGCCAGTTCCGCTTCGACATCACCGACAACGTGCAGTGGTACGTCAAGGCACTGGGCAACCGCCGCGAGTCGACCAACCAGGCCGGGCCGGAGCCGCTGTTCTTCGGCCCCGACGGTGCCACCGGCAATCCGCTGGCCGACAACATCGTGGTCTCGCGCCTGAACCCGTACAACCCGTTCGGCTTCGACCTGGTGTCTGGCGACAACATGAGCCTGATCGGCCGCCGCCCGGTGGAAGGCGGTGCGCGCGTGTTCAAGCAGAAGGTGGACACCACCTATTTCGCCACCGGCCTGGTCGGCGACTTCCATGCCGCCGACCGCAGCTGGTACTGGGATGTCAACGGCATGTACAGCAAGAACAAGGCCGAACAGACCAACTACGGCAGCTATGACATCTACAAGGTGAACATGGCACTGGGCGATCCGGCGGTGTGCGCCGCGACCCCGGGCTGCGTGCCGCTGAACATCTTCGGCGGCGTCGGCTCGATCACCCCGGACATGCTGAAGTGGATCCAGCCGGTGGTGCGCGACCGCAGCCAGAATGAGCTGAGCCTGTTCACCGCCAACCTGTCCAGCGAGCTGTTCTCGCTGCCGGCCGGCCCGGTGTCCTTCGCCACCGGCGTCGAGCATCGCAGGTACAAGGGGTCCTACCAGCCCGATCCGTTGACGGTGATCGGCCACTACAACGGCGTACCGTCGCAGCCGACCTCCGGCTCCTATGACGTCAACGAGGCCTACCTGGAGCTGAGCGTGCCGATCTTCGCCGACTCCTCATTCGGCAAGAAGCTCGATCTCAGCCTGGCCGGGCGCTATTCGGACTACTCCACCTTCGGTGGCGAGTTCACGCCGAAGTACGGCCTGCGCTGGCAGGTGACCGACGACTTCGTGCTGCGCACGACCTATGCCGAAGGCTTCCGCGCACCATCGATCGGTGAACTGTACGGCTCGGCCGCGCGTGCCGACCTGCAGCTGTTCGATCCGTGCTCGGTGGGCCTGGGTGGCACGCCGCCGCGTGGCAGTGCGGCCAACTGTGCCGCGCTGGGCGTACCGACCGGCTTCCAGCAGGCCAACTCGCAGATCTCGGTGACCACCGGCGGCAACCGCGAGCTGGACCCGGAACGTTCGCGCAGCTTCAGCGCCGGCTTCGTGTGGAGCCCGTGGTTCGGCAACAACGCGTCGTGGTCGGAGCGCTTCGATGTGGAGGTGACCTTCTACCGCCATGCCATCGACGGCGCGATCCAGGCGATCAACGCGCAGACCCAGCTGGACCTGTGCGTGGATACGCTGGACCCGATCTACTGCAATGGCATCACCCGCGCCAGCACCGGTGCGGTCAGCAGCTTCAACAACCGCCTGACCAACCTGGGGTCGATCAAGACCGATGGCTGGGACGTGGACCTGTTCTGGACGTTGCCGCAGACCTCCATCGGCCAGTTCAAGCTGGCCTGGAAGAACACCTTCGTCGGCCGTTACGAGGCCACCGGTGCGGCCGGGCAGAAGCAGCCGCAGAAGCCCGGCGTGGAAGTGGCCGACAGTTCGATTCCGGAGTGGACCAGCAACGCCAGCATCGGCTGGATGATGGACCGCTGGAGCGCCAACTGGACGGTGCGCCACATCTCCGAGCTGACCGAGAACTGCGGTGATGCTGCGGTGTTCCCGGTGTGCAGCAACCAGGCGGCCGGCACCAACACGCTGTCGGCCACCACCTTCCACGACATGCAGGTGGGCTACAAGATCGACTGGATGAAGGGGCTGCAGCTGACCGCTGGCCTGAACAACGTGTTCGACAAGGATCCGCCGATCTGCCTGTCGTGTTCGTTGAACGGCTACGACGCCTCGACCTACGACATCCCGCGTGGCCGCTACTGGTACCTGCGCGCGGACCTGCGTTTCTGACCTCGGGATGCCGCGCCGGGACCCTCCCGGTGCGGCACTCGACGCTACGGAATGCACGGCGCCGGGTTACCCCGGCGCCGTTTGCATCAGAACGACCAGGTAAAGGTCAGCGAGCCGTTGCGGCCATCACCGAAGGCACCGTAACCATTGATCTGCGACAGGTATTTCTTGTCCAGCAGGTTGTTGAGGTTGGCCTGCACGCTGAACTCCGGCGAGATGCGATAGCGCACGAAGGCGCTGGCCAGCGCATAGCCGCTCTGCTCGATGCGGCCGTAGGCGGGCACCGTGTAGTAGATGCGGTTCTGCCAGTTGGCGCCGCCGCCGACGGTCAGTTCCTGCAGCGACTGCGGGGTGTAGCTGGTGAACAGCTTCAACGCGGTCTGCGGCAGGTTGGTGTTGATGTCGCTGCCGTTGATGTCCTTGGCCACGTAGCGCGATGCGCCGAAGGTGGCATTCCAGCCCGGTGCCAGCTCGCCGTTCACTTCGAACTCGAAGCCGCGGCTGACGGTGCCACGCGCGGCAATCGAAGCGAGTTCACCCGGCCGGCCGATGATCGGTTCATTGGTGGCCTGGGCGACGTTGTCCTGCTCGATGCGGAAGACCGCCAGCGAGGCATTCAGGCGATTGTCGAACCAGGCGGCCTTGACGCCCACTTCGTAGCTCTTGCCATCCACCGGATCGAGGTAGCGATCGTTGCGGTCGCGCGCGGTCTGTGGCTGGAAGATTTCGGTATAGCTGGTGTAGGCAGACCAGGTGTCGTTGATGTCGTACACCAGGCCGGCGTAGGGCGTGGTCACCTTGTGTTCGCGGTCATCGTTCTCGCCTTCGCTCTTCCAGTCGGTGTAGCGCGCACCGAGGATCAGCTTCAGCGGGTCGGCCAGCGACAGGCGGGTGGCGAGGTAGCCGGCCTTCTGGGTGATGGTGCCGCGGCTGGCCAGCGCCAGCGGGTTCCAGTTGGGCTGGCTGATGTTGCCGGTCCAGTTGAAGTAGCTGGCAAACGGATCCCACAGCAGGTTGGCGCCGCCCACCTGGTAGTCGCCGTAGTTGGCGTATTCACGCTTGTTGTAGCTCAGGCCGGCCATGAACTGGTGTTCGCGGCCGAACAGGCGGAACGGACCATCCACGTAGCCATCGATGGCGTTGACCTTGCGCTCGGTGTTGTAGAAGCCGGCCGACGGCGAGATGCCAGCACCGGTGGTCTTGTTGAAGTTGGAGGCCCCGGTGACCCAGTTGTTGTAGGCCGGATAGAACAGCTTGTCGTCGGCCTTGGTCTCGTCGTGGGTGGCGCCGATCTTGAACTTCCAGCCGTTGCTGAAGGCATGCTGCAGCGTGGTGAAGGCACGCTTGCTGGTGGTGTCCCAGTAGGTCCAGTCCGGGCTGGCATTGAAGGACTCGTCATACGGCGTGCGGCTGCCGTCCGAGTACAGCATCGGGAAGCCGCCCCAGGTGGCGCCATTGGCGCGCTTCTGCTGGTAGTCGTAGCCCACGCTCAGCTGGGTGTCCGGGGTCAGGTCGGCATCGATGACCGCGTAGCCCAGCGTCTTGCGCTGGTTGTAGCGGTCCATCTGGCCGTCGGTATCCAGGTAGCTGCCGATGACGCGGCCACGCACGGTACCGCTGGCATTGAGCGCGCTGCCCACGTCCACGGTGGTGCGGGTGCGGCCCCAGCTGCCCACGTTCACCGAGACGCTGCCGGTCAGTTCGGCGCTGTCGGCATGCTTGCGGATCAGGTTCACCGATGCCGACGGATTGCCGGCACCACTGAGCAGGCCGGTGGCACCGCGCACCACTTCCACGCGGTCGTACAGGGCCAGATCGAGGCCGGAATCACCGTAGCTCCAGTTCTGCACCATCTGCGTCGGCAGGCCATCGAACTGGTAGGCATCGATGTAGAACCCACGCGCGTAGAACTCGGTGCGCTCGCTGTCGGACTGGGTGCTGGTCACGCCGGTGGTGTTGGCCAGCACGTCGATGATGTCGTCCAGCTTCTGGTCTTCGATGCGCTGGTGGCTGATGATGCTGATCGACTGCGGGATCTCGCGCGGTGCCAGGTCGAAACGGGTACCGGCCGAGGTGCGGCGCACCGAATAGCCTTCGGCGCGCTCGCCCTTGACCACGACCTTGTCGAGGGTGGTCGGGTCGGCGGCGGCGTCGGCGAAGGCGGCCGGGGCGATGGCCAGGCCGAGGGCGGACAGCACCGCCGCGGACAGGCGATGTGGCAGAACGGGGGAGGTCGAACGGATCATTGGGGTTCCTGGACGGGCACGTGCGTGCGTCCGACCGGCTTCCCGGATGGTCTGGCGCCGCGGCTGGTGGGGATCTCACGCCGCTGGCGGAACCCTGCGTTCAGGGCGGTGGCTGGGCAATGCGAGCACGGACGAACCGTCCTGGCCGTCCGCAAAACGCAAATAGCGTAATGGGAATTGTTTCCGTTTACAAATGGGCGAGGGCGGTGCGCATGCTGTCGCGGTCTCTAGTCCTGCGGTGGCAGGCGTTCGGCCTGGACCTTCATGCGCGGCCGTTCCCCCTCGATGCCGACGGCGTATTCGACGGTGATCACTACGTCCTCGTCGAGTCCGCGCACATCCAGGGACTGCACCTTCCCGGTCACGTATTCCGGGAACAGCCGTTCCGAGTCGGCGTAGTTCGTCCCGGCGGCCAGGCAGGCCAGGGTGCGCTGGATGTTGATCGTGGCGAATTCGGTGGACGTATTGGGCAGCAGCCAATCGCAGAACTGCCTGCCCGCAGGGGTGCCGCCATGCGTGCAGTGCTTGCTGAAGCTGCTCCAGTCGCTGACCAGTTCAATCGCCGGCTGGGTGCCGATCGAGGCGCTGTTGGCGAAGGCAAGAAGATGCGCACACAACGGGTCGCGGCGTGCCTGCACGGTGCTGCAGCTGGTGACCAGCAGCGCCAGGGTGACGAACGGCGCGATGGTGCGAAGGCGGGTCATCGGTGTGCTTCCCTGTCACTGCGGTCGATGATGCGTCTGGCCGGGCGTGGCGTCGAGCCTGGTCGGCCAAGGGGTCAGCGCAGCAGCGGCAGCGGGTCGCGCGCGCCCTGGGAACCGTAGATGCCCCAGTGCAGGTGCGGCGGCGTGCCCTTGGCGTTGCCGCTGTCGCCGACATGGCCGAGCAGGTCGCCGGGCCGGACCACCTGGCCGCGTGCCAGACCGTCGGCCCAGCTTTCCAGATGCGCGTAGTAGTAGCGTTCCCGTCCCGGCCCGATCACCCACACCTGGCGGCCGCCAAGCCCGCGTTCGCTGACATCGGCGACGACGCCAGGCGTGGCGCTGCGCACCGGCGTACCGCGCTTGGCAAAGATGTCTATACCCGCATGCGTGCGGTCACGACCGCGCGGCGCACCGAAGGTGTCGGCGATCTGCCTTGGGCGCACGCCCTGCACCGGCACCGGCAGCGCGGTGGCGGCGGGCATCCGCGCGAGTGTCCACAACATCTTCGGTGCAGCCGCCCACGGGCTGTTCCACAGTGCGACCCCCGCAACCACGGCGATGGCCAGCCACAGGCCGCGCAGCAACCAGCGGCGCAATCGACGGGCCGGGGAATTCAGTATGCTCATGTCTGCAGAATGTAGGATCGAGTCATGCTCGACGGCTGTTGCTTTGCGGTCAAAGGGGAGTCGTCAAAGGGCAGTCGAGCAAGCTCGACTCTACAGGGCCGGTAGCAGCGGCACTTCGAAACTCCGCTTCAGCGTCCCCAGTGCCACCGAGGTCCGGAAGCGCTCGATGTTGCCATCACCGCCGAACAGGCGCTCGGTGATCGCCTCGTATTCTTCCATCGACGCCGCTGAAAGCAGCAGCAGGAAGTCGCCGTCGCCGGTGATCGAGTAGCACTGCTGCACCGCCGGGTCGTCCTGCACGCGGCGCTTGAACGGCGCCACGCGCTCGCGCTGCTCGCTGACCACGCGCACCTCGACGATGATGGTCAGCGGTCGCCCGACCTTGGCTGCAGCGACCACTGCCACATTGGCCGCGATCACGCCGCTGTCCTGCAGGCGCTTGATCCGGCGCTGCACGGCCGGGGTGGACAGGTGCACGGCCTCGGCGATTTCGCGCTGCGGCAGGGTGTTGTCCCGCTGCAGCAGGTCGAGGATGGCGCGGTCGAAACTGTCGAGCACGGGGGCGATGGCCATGGCGAGCAGAAATTGCACGAACGGGCTGTCAATTGAGCCAAGTGCTCGGCGTGGGCGCAATAGACTTTGCCCATGCAGACCTCACGATTCGCGCCGATGTTGCCGGCGCTGGCGGTGCTGGGCTCGGTCACCTCGCTGGCCATCGGCACCTCCTATGCAAAACACCTGTTCCCGCTGATCGGCGCCCAGGGCACCAGCGCGCTGCGCGTGGGCTTCTCGGCGCTGTTGCTGCTGCTGTTCTGGCGGCCGTGGCGCTGGAAAACCAGCCGCGTGGATGTGATCACCATCCTGCGCTACGGGCTCACCCTGGGCCTGATGAACCTGCTGTTCTACATGGCCCTGCGCACGATTCCCTTCGGCATCGCGGTGGCCATTGAATTCACCGGGCCGTTGACGGTGGCGATGCTGTCATCACGACGACCGATCGACTTTGTCTGGGTAGGCTGCGCGGTGGTGGGGTTGTTGCTGCTGCTGCCGTTGGGGGGCGGCCCGGCGCTGGACCCGGCCGGTGTGCTGTATGCCATGGGTGCGGCGGCGTGCTGGGGCCTGTACATCGTGTTCGGCAAGCGCGCCGGCCACCTGCACGCCGGGCATTCGGTGTCGCTGGGGCTGCTGGCGGCATCGCTGGTGGTGGTGCCGGTGGGCGTGGTGCATGCGGGTAGCGCGCTGCTCGATCCGAAGATCCTGGCGGCGGGGCTGCTGGTGGCGCTGGTATCCAGTGCGATCCCGATGTCGCTGGAAATGATGGCGCTCAAGCGCCTGCCCAAGGAGACCTTCGGCATCCTGATCAGCATGGAACCGGCGGTGGCCGCGCTGTGGGCGATGCTGCTGCTGCACGAGCACCTGCATGGGCTGCAGTGGCTGGCGATCGGCTGCACCGTGCTGGCCTCGGTGGGCAGTACGATGACCGCGCGAAGGCTGAAGGTGCCGGTCACCGCATGAAAAAAGGGACGGAGGGGATTAAGTCGTTTGTGCCACAAACGACTTAATCCCCTCCGTCCCTTTTTTCAGCGCAGGGCGTCGGCCGGGACGTCGATCGCCATCGCCAGGGCGAGGTGATCGGAGAACGCGGCCGGTACGGCCTCCACGGTGCGGGTCTGCAGCCCGCTGCTGACCAGGATGTGGTCGATGGCGCGGTCGGGGCGCCAGCTGGGGAAGGTCGGCACGATGCAGCCGGGCGGCTGCAGCCGGGTCTTCTGGTACAGCACCTGCATTTCCGGGCGTTCGGCCAGGCAGTTGAAATCGCCCATCAGCACCGCGTTGGGATGGTCGGACAGCAGCTCGGCGATGAAGCCCAGCTGCGACATCCGCGAGCCCGCGCCGAGTGACAGATGCGCCACCGCCACGGCGAGGCCGTCGGTACCGTCGCCGAACTTGGCCAGCAGCACGCCGCGCCCGCCGATGCGGCCGGGCAGGGCGTGGTCCTGCACTTCCACCGGTTCCAGCTTGCTCAGCAGGCCGTTGGCGCTGGAGGCGACCCCGCCCATGCGCCGGTTCGGCTGGTGGCTCCAGTAATTGAAGCCGGCGCGCTGGGCCAGGTAATGGGTCTGGTTGGTGAAGCCCGAGCGCAGGCTGCCCGGGTCGGCCTCCTGCAGGCCGACGATGTCATGTTCGCGCGCCAAGGTGGCAATCGCGTCAAGGCTGCTGCGCTTGCGACCCGCCGGCAGCGCATGTGACCAGCTGCGGGTCACATAGTCGCTGTAGCGGCGGGTACTTGAGCCGGCCTGGATGTTGGCCGTCAGCAAGCGCAGGGTCCGTGTACGGGGGGAATTCACGGCCGGGAAACGCTTCTCTTGGATCAGTGAGCCTGGGCCGCACCGCGTTCGCGGGCGATCAGGTGGTCGGCAATGCGCAGCATGTCCGGGAAGCTCTTGCCCTTCACCAGGTACTTGCCATTGACGATGATCGACGGGGTGCCGCTGATCTGGCTGCGCTGGGCGAACTGCTTGGCCGAGTTGGTCTTGGCGTTCACCGCGAAGCTGCCCATGGTGGCGGCGAACTGCTTCGGATCCACGCCATAGGCGCCGTAGAACTTGGCGATGTCGTCCACCGAGTCACGGCCGCGCTCGCCCTTCAGGGTCTTCTGCGAGTGGATGGCGGCGTACAGCGCTTCGTGGGTCTTCTCCTGCACGCCCAGGGTCTGCGCGGCGTAGAAGGCACGGGCGTAGTCATCCCAGGTGCCGCCGAACATGGCCGGCACGTAGACGAAGTTCACGTCGCTCGGCAGGCCGGCCTTCCACGGGCCGACCAGCGGCTGGAACGCGGCACAGGCCGGGCAGACGTAGCCGAAGATCTCGGTCACTTCGATCTTGCCGGCGGCCGGCTGGAACGGCTGGCCGTTCGGGATGACCTGGTAGTCGGCGCCTTCCACCGGGGCCGGGCCGGTCAGCGCGGCGGTGGTCGGGGCCGGAGCGGCCGCCGGAGCGGTTTCGGCCGCAGCCTTGTCGCCTTCGGCAGCGGCCGGGGCAGCGCCTTCGGCGCCCGCCGCCGGAGCGGCCGGCTCGTTGCTGGCCGGGGCCGCTGCCGGTTCGGCCGGAGCCGCGGTGGTGTTGGTGCTGCCGTCGTCGGCCTTGCAGGCGGCCAGGATCGGCAGCAGCGCTGCGAGGGCGAGGGCGGCGAAACGGGTCTTCATGGAAACGTCTCCAGCATCTGGAATGGTGGGGCCGGCGTCAGGCACCGGCCAGAGGGAAATGATGACACGCGGCGGCGACAGCGCCGTGTCGATGGTGGGTGTTGGTTCAGCGGCCGCGGGCCGCGCGGGCCTGGGCGATCAGTGCCGAGGCGATGCGCAGCTGGTCGTCGAAGCTGTTGCCACGTACCAGGTACTGGCCGTTGATGATGATGGCCGGGGTGCCCGGCACCTTGGTGCGCTGGGCGAACGCGCGGGCGGCATCGACCTTCTTCTGCACCGCATCGCCACGCAGCGCCTGCAGGTAGCGGTCCGGGGCCACGCCGTAGGCCTTGTAGAAGTTGGCGAGCTCATCGGCCGAGATGTTCTGCATCGGCAGCGCGCCGTCCTGGTGCAGGGCCTTGAATACGGCGGCATGGCTGCGCTTGGCCACGCCCACTTCGTCAGCGGCGTAGTAGGCCAGGGCCCAGGCATCCCAGGCGCCGCCGAAGGCGGCCGGCACCGGGGTGAAGCGCACGTCGGCCGGCAGCTTGGCCGCCCAGGCTTCCAGCTGCGGTTCGAAATGGGCGCAGTGCGGGCAGGTGTAGCCGAAGACCTCGACCACTTCGATCTTCCCGGCCAGCGGCTGGAACGGGCCCGGCTGGGCAATGCGTTCGTAGTCTTTGCCTTCCACCAGCGGTGCGTTGGCAGGGGTGGCGGCACTGGCGGCCAGCGGCAGCAGGACCAGCAGGGACAACAGCAGGCGGGGAATCAACCTCATCGACACGCATCTCCGTTGAAAAAAGCAACGCCGGCGCGGTCGCCGGCGTGAAGGAAACATACCGCAGGCAGGGGCCGCGGTGGCGGCCCGGGCCGACCAGTGGTGGTCAGGGGGCGGCAGCCGGTTGCGTTGGCGTGGCCGCAGCGGCCAGGTCGTCGGCCTTGTTGTGCAGGCCCTGCAGGTAGCTCGACAGCGCCTGCACCTCCTGTTCGCTCAGCTTCTGCGCGACCGTGGCCATGATCTGGAAATGGGTCTTGTCGGTCTCATGGGTCTGCCCGGCCTGGTACTCCTGCAGGCGTCGCGCGACATAACTGGCGTGCTGGCCACCGAGATGCGGATAGGCGGGCCCCGGATTGCCCGCGCCGCTGGGGCCGTGGCAGGCCATGCAGGCCGGCAGGCCGCGCTTGGCGTCGCCACCGCGGTACAGCTGCTGGCCGATCTCGTAGAACTTCATGCCCTTGTACGGGCCGTCGGTGACCGCCGTATCGTCGGCGATGCCGGCCGTGGCCTTCTGGGTGGCGAAGTAGGCGCCGATGTCACGCATGTCCTGCGGGGTGAGGTTCTGCACGAACGGCACCATCGCCACCGCCGCGCCGGAACTGCGCTGGCCATTGGCGATCAGGGCCATCTGCTGGGCCACGTAGCGTTCGCTCTGGCCGGCGATGGACGGGTACATCTCCACCGTGGCGTTGCCGTCGGCGCCGTGGCAGGCCGCGCAGGCCGACGCCTTGGTCTGGCCGGCCTTGGCATCGCCCCAGTGGGTCTTGCTGAAATCCACCTCCAGCGAGGCGGTGTTGATCGGCCCGTTGTCGGGCAGCGGGGTCAACGTGGTCTGCGCGAACGCAGCGGCGGCAACGACTACGGCAGTGGCAAGGGCGGATACGGCAAGAACGCGAGCGTGGCGCATGCTGAAGCTCCGTATGGACCGGGCCGGGCGGTGGCCGCCGGCATCGCCCGGATTATCAACGGCGTTTCCGCGCACGGTCAACGCAGCAGTGCAGCAAAATGCCCGCAACGGCCGCCGGCACGGGCGCGCGGCGCCGCAACATGCGATCCTAGGCACATGTCATTGCTCATCGAACGCGCCCGTTACCACCTCTCGGCCCACAACGTGCGGCAGCTGCCGCCCGATGAAGGCGCCGAAGTGGCCTTCGCCGGACGCTCCAACGCCGGCAAGTCCAGCGCCCTCAACGCGCTGACCCGCCAGAACGCCCTGGCCCGCGTGTCCAAGACCCCCGGCCGCACCCAGCAGCTGGTGTTCTTCCAGATCACCCCGGACGCCCACCTGGTCGACCTGCCCGGTTACGGCTACGCCAAGGTGCCGCTGGACCTGCAGGCGCACTGGCAGGCCTTCATCGACCGGTACTTCCGCACCCGCGAAGCCCTGAAGGGCCTGGTGGTGGTGATGGATATCCGCCACCCGCTGAAGGATTACGACCGGCAGATGCTGTCCTACGCGGTGCAGCGCGGCATGCCGGCGCACGCACTGCTGACCAAGGCCGACAAGCTCAGCCGCAGCCAGCAGATGCAGACCCTGCAGAAGGTGCGCAAGGAGCTGCACTCGGCCTACGGCGACAGCGTCAGCGTGCAGGTGTTCTCCGGCGAGGACCGTACCGGCGTGGACGAGGCCCGCGCCGTGATCGGCGGCTGGCTGGGGCTGGAATAAGCATTCCCCCGTCGCCCGGCTGGCAGCCGGGCGCTACCCGATCGGGTGGGTGCCGACCTTGGTCGGCACCCCCTCACAACGGCGAATACTCCGCCGGCACCCACGCATAGGCTTGGCCTTCGCTGCGCACATGGCCCAGGCCCGGGAACGGCAGGTGCGCACCGGCCACCCACCAACCGTTGGCGGTGGCCTGCTGCAGCAGGCCGCGACGGCTGGCCGTGGCCGCCTTGCGGTCCGAATCGGCCTCGAACGCGGCCTCCGGGTGTGCGAACTGCACCGCGTGGAAGTGCAGCACATCGCCCCACACCAGCAGTGACTGGCCCTGGCTGTCGAACCGGTAGGAGACGTGGCCCGGCGTGTGGCCGTGGGTATCCATCGCCACCGCGCCACCGGGCAGGGCATCGCCGGGGCTGAAGGTGCGCAGGTGGCCGCTGGCCTGGTACGGCGCTACTGCGGTGCGCGCCAGTGGGAAGGCGAAGCGCACGCCCTTCGGCGCCGTGGCCTCGCTGGCCGGGTTGAGCCAGTAATCGGCATCGGCCCTGGACAGCCACACGGTGGCATTCGGGTAGGCCGGCTTGCCCTGCGCGTCGAGTACGCCGCACAGGTGGTCGGGATGGGCATGGGTCAGCAGCACCTCGTCCACCTCGGCCGGGTCCACGCCGGAGGCGCGCAGGTTGCCCAGCACCTGGCCCAGGCCGGGGCCGAAGCACTGCGCGGTGCCGGTGTCGACCAGGGTCAGGTGGTTGCCCTGGCGCACCAGGAAGGCGTTGATGGCGGTCTGCAGGCCCTTCTTGTCTTCCGGTACGTAGCGGCCTTCCAACAGGCGGCTGACCAGCGTTGGCGGTACGTCCACCACTTCCTGCCGGCCGAGTGCGACCACGCCATCGAACAGGGCGGTGACCTGCAGCGCACCGACGCGCTGATGGTAGACGCCGGGCACCTGCTGGGTGGGAGCGGGCGAGCTGGCTTCGGCCAGCGCGGCCAGCGGCAGGGCGGACAGGGCCAGCAGCAGGGCGCTGCGCAGGGGCAGGTGATGCAGGGTCATGGCGGTTCTCGGTGGATGACGGGCGGTTCCGTTGCCGGACAGCGTGCCGTGGCCAGCGTGTGCGCGGCGCTCAAAGCAGTGCGCGGAATGCTCAGGGAGGGGGGGTGTCTGCAGGGCTGCGCCCTGCACCTGCTGCAGGCAACAGCAACAGCAACAGCAACAGCCGAAGCAACAGCAACAGCGGGCTATCCGCGGGATGGCGGGATGGGTCCGGTTGCGGGGGACGCCGTAAATACGTCCATGTAGGCTCGGTCGCGCCATCCATGGCGCTCACGCCCCCGCAACCGGACCCATCCCGCCTTCGACAGTTCTCTGCGATCTGTCGGAACGGCGTTCTGTTCTGGTGGGTGTCGACCTTGGTCGACACGGTAGATCTGAACCAAATTTGATTATCGATATCTGACAGATGTGCCGACCAAGGTCGACACCTACCAACAGCACACGGAATCTGTCAGAGGCGGGGCGGTGTCGGAGTGCGGGGTGTCAGCCGCATGGATGCGGCTGCCAAGCCCCCAGGGATGGGTTCACGGCGTCCCCGCACTCCGACACCGCCCCGCCATCCCACGGAATGCAAGCTGTTGCCGTTGCTTCGGCTGTTGCTTCAACGCTTCGGCGGGTGCAGGGCGCAGCCCTGCCGAACCCCCTTAAATGTCTGTGGGAGCCAGTCCGTACTGCTCGGCGAAGCGCTTGCTGAAACTGGCCGCAGACCGGTAACCCGCGCGTGCGGCGACGGTCTTCAACGGTAGGTCGGTGGTGTACAGAAGCTGCATGCCATGCGCCAGGCGAGCTTCCGTCAGCAGCTGGCGCAGGCTGGTGTGCTCAGCGGCAAGGCGGCGACGCAGGGTCGCGCCGCTCAGCGCGAACTGTTCTTCCACATCCCGCGATTGCCAGTCGCGTGCCGGTTCGGCGGCAATGCGGTCGCGGATCTGTTCGCCCAGGCTCGGTGCCTGCGGCAGCAGCAGGTTGCCATGGCCCTGCCGGCACAAGGTCATCACCAGCGAGGCCAAGGCCAGGCGTGCGTCGCTGTAACGGCCATCCTGCAGTGATTGCCGCCACTGGCGCAGCACGACGCCATGTTCGATCAACGGCAATCGGGCCATCGCCGGGCCTGGGCTGGGTAGTTCCTCGTTCCACAGCGTGCGCGCTGCCGCCAGCACTTCGGCACACAGCGGCACAATGGCACTGAGATAGCGGCCACTGCGCGGATCGGGGCTGTTGACCACGTCGATGCGGCAGCGCTGGGTCAACAGCAGGATGTCGCCGGGCGCGAATGCCAGCGACTGGTGCGCGGTGCGCACCTGCTTGCGGCCCTCCAGCAGGATCGCGAACTGCGGTTGCGGAATCTCCACCGAGCTGGCGCCATGCTCGCGGCGTGCGGTGATGCAGGCATAGCCTTCGGCGCGTTCGCAGCCGGCCAGGCCGGTCATCTCGGCCAGCAGGGCGGTGGCGGCGGGCAGCATGGCGGTCATGACACGTGCGCGCCCAGCAGGCGGCCGACAGCGGCGGCGGCGGCCATCGCCAACGCGCCCCAGAACATCACCCGGAGCGCACCACGCAGCGGCGGTGCGCCACCGGCCTGGGCCGCCATCGCGCCGGTCAGGCACAGGCCGAGCAGGGTGCTGGCGGTGGTGATCATCGCAACCTTGTCGACCGGCGCGAGCAGGGCGGTCAGCACCGGCAGCGCGGCGCCGCAGGTGAACGCCCCGGCCGAGGCCAGCGCGGCCTGCAGTGGGCGGGCACGCAGGGTGTCGGTAATGCCCAGTTCGTCGCGGGCGTGGGCGCCCAGCGCGTCGTGGGCGGTGAGCTGCTCGGCGACCTGCCGCGCCAGCGCCGGGTCCAGGCCGCGGTGGCGGTAGATTGCACTCAGCTCTTCCAGTTCACTGTGCGGGTCTTCGTGCAGTTCACGTTTTTCGGCCGCCAGGTCGGCTGCTTCGGTGTCGGCCTGGGTCTGTACCGAGACATACTCGCCGGCGGCCATCGACATCGCGCCGGCCACGGTGCCGGCCACGCCCGTCGCCAGCAGGGTGCTGGCCGAGGCGCCGCTGGCGGCCACGCCGACCACCAGCCCGGCCACCGAGACAATGCCGTCGTTGGCCCCCAGCACAGCGGCACGCAACCAGCCGACACGCTCGGAGCGGTGCAGTTCGGGGTGTCGTGAATGGCGACTCATGGCCGTGAGTGTACGAGGGTCAAGAGGGCGTCGGTAGGATGCTGAAACCCGTCACCGTCGCATGACGTGACGGAGTGCCACGCTATAGTGCGCCCTTGCGATGGAAGGCCTCCAGCCCCACATCCCCCGCCACAGTCCAGCGAGCCTTCCCCTTGTCGAGCCCCAGCCACGTCGCCGATACACCCATTACCGACCGCTCGCAGCTGGTGGAGGTGATCGCCTCCGGCGAGAAGCCCCGCACGCAGTGGCGCATCGGCACCGAGCACGAGAAGTTCGGGTTCCGCCTGGATGACCTGCGTCCGCCGACCTTCGACGGCGAGCGCGGCATCGAAGCGCTGCTCAACGGCCTGGTCCGCTTCGGCTGGGAGCCGGTGCAGGAAAACGGCAACACCATCGCCCTGCTGCGCGATGGCGCCTCGGTGACGCTGGAACCGGCCGGCCAGCTGGAACTGTCCGGCGCGGCGCTGGAGACCATCCACCAGACCTGCGTGGAGACCGGCACCCACCTCAACGAAGTGGCGCAGGTGGCCGGTGAACTGCAGCTGGGCTTCCTCGGCATGGGCTTCCAGCCGAAGTGGAAGCGCGATGAAATGCCGTGGATGCCGAAGGGCCGCTACAAGATCATGCGTTCGTACATGCCCAAGGTCGGCTCGCTGGGCCTGGACATGATGACCCGCACCTGCACCGTGCAGGTGAACCTGGACTACGCCACCGAAGCGGACATGGTGAAGAAGTTCCGCGTGTCGTTGGCGCTGCAGCCGATCGCCACCGCGCTGTTCGCCGATTCGCCGTTCACCGAAGGCCAGCCGAACGGCTACCTGAGCTACCGCTCGCACATCTGGACCGATACCGACGCCGACCGTACCGGCATGCTCGACTTCGTGTTCGAGGATGGCTTCGGCTACGAGCGCTATGTCGATTACCTGCTCGACGTGCCGATGTACTTCTCCTACCGCGATGGCATCTACCACGACGCCAGCGGGCAGAGCTTCCGCGACTTCATGCAGGGCAAGCTGCCGGTGCTGCCGGGCGCGCTGCCGACCCTGCGCGACTGGTCGGACCACATGACCACCGCCTTCCCGGAAGTGCGCCTGAAGAAGTACCTGGAAATGCGCGGCGCCGATGGTGGGCCGTGGAGCCGCCTGTGTGCGCTGCCGGCGTTCTGGGTCGGCCTGCTGTACGACGACACCGCGCTGGATGCCGCCTGGGACCTGGTGCGTGACTTCAGCCTGGCTGAGCGTCATGCGCTGCGCGACGGCGTACCGAAGCATGCGATGAACCTGCCGTTCCGCACGGGCACAGTGCGCGACCTGGCCCGCGAAGCAGTGAAGATTTCGGTGGAAGGCCTCAAGCGCCGCGGCGCTCGCAATGCCGACGGCCAGGACGAGAGCAAGTTCCTGGACGTGCTGCAGGAAATCGTTGAATCCGGGCTGACCCCGGCCGAGCGCAAGCTGGCGCTGTTCCATGGCCGCTGGCACGGCGACGTCGATCCGGTCTTCCGCGAGTTCGCTTATTGATCGCCTCGCGGTAGTGCCGGCCGCTGGCCGGCAGATGTACGGGGTTGCCGGCCAGCGGCCGGCACTACCCAAACGAAAAACCCCGGCATTGCCGGGGTTTTTCATTCTTGCATCTGCCCTGGATCAGGCGGCGTTCGGCAGCGTCGCCATGTCGATCACGAAGCGGTAGCGCACATCGTTCTTCGCCATGCGCTCCCAGGCCTCGTTGACGTTCTTGATGTCGATCATCTCGACATCGCTGACGATGCCGTGCTCGGCACAGAAGTCCATCATTTCCTGGGTTTCGGCCATGCCGCCGATCGCCGAGCCGGTCAGGTGCTTGCGGCCGAAGATCACGCTGCCACCGGTCAGCGGCGGGTCCAGCTCGGTCAGCACGCCGACCAGGCACATGGTGGCCTCGCGCTTGAGCAGGCCCATGTACGGGTTGGTGTCATGGCCGACCGGGATGGTGTTGAGCAGGAAGTCGAAGCTGCCGGCGTGCGCCTTCATCTGCGCAGCGTCGCGCGACACCAGCACTTCGTCGGCACCCAGGCGCTTGGCATCGGCACCCTTTTCCGGCGTGGTGGTGATCATCACCACGTGTGCGCCGAGCGCCTTGGCGAACTTCACGCCCATGTGGCCGAGGCCACCGAGGCCGATCACGCCGACCTTCTGGCCCGGGCCGACCTTCCAGTGGCGCAGCGGCGACCAGGTGGTGATGCCGGCACACAGCAGCGGCGCGGCGGCCTTCAGGTCGAGGGTGTCGGACACCTTCACCACGAAGCGCTGCTCGACCACCACGTGGTCGGAATAGCCGCCGTAGGTCGGTGCGCCGCTCTGGCGTTCACGGCCGTTGTAGGTCCAGGTCGCGCCTTCGGCGCAGTACTGCTCCAGGTCGTGCTCGCAGGCGTCGCAGTGGCGGCACGAGTCGACCATGCAGCCGACGCCGGCGTGGTCGCCGACCTTGAAGCGGGTGACGTTGCTGCCGACTTCGGTCACGCGGCCGATGATCTCGTGGCCCGGCACCATCGGGTAGATCGAGCCACCCCAGTCGTCGCGGGCCTGGTGCAGGTCGGAGTGGCAGATGCCGCTGTAGAGGATCTCGATACGGACATCGTCCGGGCCGACTGCGCGGCGTTCGAATTCGTAGGGAATCAGCGGGTCGGTATGTGAATGGGCGGCGTAACCACGGGCGAGGGACATGGGGAATCCTTGGCAGGGTTTGTCGAAAGGCGTTTTACAATACGCCCCGTACCCAGCGGCAAGAAGCCCGGATATCGGCATGATTCATCAAGTGAAACTGCACAATCATGGCCACTGACAATCTATCCCACCTGGCCGCGTTCGCGGCGGTCGCCCGTCACCGCAGCTTCCGCCGTGCCGGCGCCGAGCTGGCGCTGTCGACCTCGGCGGTGAGCTATGCGATCCGTGCGCTGGAGGAAAGGCTGGGGGTGGGCCTGTTCCACCGCACCACCCGCAGCGTGGCCCTGACCGAGGCCGGGCAGCGCCTGCTGGAACGCTTGCAGCCGGCCCTGGGCCAGGTGCACGACGCGCTGGAAGAGATGAACCAGTTCCGTGCCGCCCCGGCCGGCCTGCTGCGCATCAACGCCACCCGCGCGGCGGTGGCGACCCAGCTGGGGCCGCGGCTTGCACGCTTCCTGCACGCGCATCCGGACGTGCGGGTGGAGCTGACCGAGAACGATGGCCTGGTCGATATCGTTGCCGAAGGCTACGACGCCGGCGTGCGCCTGCATGAGTTCATCCCCGAGGACATGGTGGCGGTGCCGATGGGGCCGCCCCTGCGCGGGCTGATCGTCGGCTCGCCGGACTACCTGCGGCGGCGTCCAGCCCCGCAGCATCCGCGCGACCTGGCCACGCACGAATGCATCCGCTTCCGCTTCGCCAGCGGGCATCTGTACAAGTGGCAGTTCGAGCGCGGTGGGCAGGCGCTGGAGATCGACGTGCCCGGAAGGCTGACGCTGGGCGAGCAGGGCACCGTGGTCGGCGCGGTGCTCGATGGCATCGGCCTGGCTTACGTGCTGGAAGACACCGCGCGGCCGTACATCGAATCGGGGCAGATGGTGGCGGTGCTGGAAGACTGGAGCGAACCGTTCGCCGGCTTCGCGCTGTATTACCCGAAACAGCGGCAGATGCCCGGCGCACTGCGCGCATTCGTGGACATGCTGCGCGAGTGAGTCGCTGCAGGAGTGCCGACCAACGGTCGGCACTCACCGGGACAGGGCATTCCTGGATGGCGCCAGGCTACGGCACCTGCAACACCGGCCCCAACAACGCCACGCACTCACTTAGATGCACGTCCACCGGTGCATCCTCGCCCACCACGCCGATCACGCGCTCGCGCAGTGGCTCGGCCACGGCCATCGCCAGGATCAGCCTTGCCGTGCACGCGGGGTCTGCATCGCGCAGCAGCCCTCGCTGTTGCTGCCGCGCCAGCCAGTCGGCCAGCAGCGCGCGGCCACGTTCGATGCCGTTGTCCAGATAGGCCTGCAGCAGCGCGTGCTTGCCGGGGAAGTCGGTGGCGAGCAGGCGGAAAACCTGCACTGCCTGTGCTGACAGCGCCTGTGCGCAAACCGCCTGCAGGATTGCGTGCAGCAGCGGCAGCACTTCCTCATTGTCACGCGCGTCGCGCTGCAGCTGCGGTGCGAAGCCGTCGGTCCACTCGCGCACCGCCAACCCCACCAGTTCCTCGCGGTTGCTGGCATGGCGGTACACGGTCTTCTTCGCTACCCCGGCATGCGCTGCCACCGCTTCGATGGTGGTCGCTTCGTAACCCTGTGCCAGCAGCAGTTCCAGGGTGGCCTGCAGTACCGCATGGCGGACTTCGGCTTCCGGTCGCGCGGGGCGACCGCGGCGACGGGTCGGCGTTGTGGGCTCGGGCAGGGTGGTGCTGTTCATTGCGCCCCATCTTACCGCATCCGATTAATTGCGAAACGCATATCGTTTCCGTATTGTTGAATCTCCAACCCACAGGAAACGTCGATGGATACCGCTGTGAACGCTCGCGCCTGGCTGGACCACCACGATCTGCTGGACCCGGCGCCGATGCGTCTGGAGACCGGCATCCAGCGCCGCGAAGACGGCACCCTGCGGGTGGCCGTTCGTACCGATCTGCACGGCTGCAAGGGCCGCATGCTCGACTGGTGGTTCACCTTCTTCGAGACCACCCAGCACATCCGCTGGTGGCATCCGCTCGATCACGTCGAGCATCGCGGCTGGGACGCAGCCTGGCAGCGTGGCCGTAGCTACCACGGCGCCAGCATCCATGCGGTGGAATCGCTGGCCGACATTCCGCCAGTGGCGGCGCGGCTGAAGTTTCATGACCCGCGCAGGTTGCTGGTGCCCGAGCGCCTGCAGGCGGCGCAGGACGCTGGTGATGTGTCGGCGGTGATTGCCGCCCGCATCGGCTTTGGCGATCACGTGCGCCTGGATGCGCATGGCGACCCCTGCGACGGGCAGATGCTGCACGTCGCGCGCGATACGCCGTTCGGCTGCGTGCTGCGCAGCCGCTTCGTGCTGGGCCTGGACAGCGCCGAACCGCAGCGCGATGCCAGCAATGCGGTCGGACTGGGCCTGCTCAAGCACTGCTACACGGAGTTCAGTTACCTCTCGCGGCTGCTGCCGTCGCTCTACTACGGGGAGCGCGCCAACGGTGAGGCGGTGCCGTTGCCGTGGTGAAAACCGCGCCGGTCATTCGAGCAGCGCGTCGTAGCCTTCGCCACTGAACTGGATCAGGCAGAAGCCGTGGCCGAACGGGTCGGCCAGTACCGCGATGCGGCCCCAGCGAAGCTCGCGCACCGGCTGCTCCAGCGTTGCTCCAGCGGCAACCGCACGCGCCAGCGCGGCCGCGATGTCATCCACCACCCAGTCCAGGTGCAGCGGCGTCCAATGGCGCTCGTAGTCGCGCACGTCGCCGTCCTCGGTGGCGGCGCTGCCGGCCTCGTTGTGCAGCAGGTACAACGCGGTTGGCCCGCCGAGCAGTTCCACGGCACCGGGCCCGAGGCGGCGGCCGATGCGCAGGCCGAAGGCTCGGATGTAGAAGTCCTCGGCGGCGGCCAGGTCGGGCACGTCGATGTTGACAATGAAGCTGTGGGCAGTGGCGTTCATGGCAGCGATGGGCGGCATCCGGTTATCGCAGTCTAGTACTGCCACGTGCTGCTGCCGGTTCATCTCCTGCGGGGATTCGGGCAAGCTGGGCGGTCTCTATCGACAAGGACATCCATGAGCGCGCTATCTGGCATCGAACAGGCCACCGGCCAGACCTTCCCGCCCCTGTTCAAGCAGTTGCATGCAGCGGGTCGGTTGAGCTGGGGGACTCCTCATCCGGAATGGTCCGAGGTGGTATTCCCGACGCTGCAGGCGGATCCACCGGTGCTGCTGTACGCCCAGGACTATGAGCCTTTGGAACATGATGAGCTGCTCGAGACGTGGCAGGAGCTGACCGCGGAGGATCATTACAATCCCCTGCGCACTGACCTGCAGTTGCTGCCCTTTGCGCGGACCGGCGCGGGTGACAGCTACTGCTTCTGGAGCAACGCGCCCGGCTTCAGTGAACCGCCGGTGGTGATGGTGTGGCATGACGACGACCGTGCCGATGTGCTGGCCGCCAGCTATCAGGATTTCCTGTTCCGCAAGATGGTCGAAGCGGTTGCGGACTACCAACGGCCTTACACGCTGCTGTCGCATGGCGAGCTGGCCGGGAATCTGCAGCGCTGGCTGCAGACCCACCATTCCTTCCTGCGCGGCGACCAGTGCCTGACATTGCAGCGGCTGTTCGCCCGCGTTGATGATATTGAAGAAGGAAACTTCAGCGAAGAAGACGCACAGGCCATCGTCGCTGACGTGATCGGCTTCGAGCGGTTGGACGAGTCGTTCGCCTACGTGCGCGAGGACGCCTGAACCAAGGCTCGGAGCCCCGCCTGCGGCGGGGTTCCGACCCCCGTGCGGGATCAGCCTGCGACCGGGTAGTCCAGATAGCCTTCCCTGCCGCCGCCGTAATAGGTGCTGCGGTCCGGAGTGGCCAGTGCAATGTCGTGCTGCAGGCGTTCGACCAGATCCGGGTTGGCGATGAACGGCTGGCCAAACGCGGCCAGATCGATGGTGCCGGCCTCGACCAGCTGCAGGGCGCGCTCGCGGGTCATGCCGCCGGCCAGGATCAGCGTGCCGCCGTAGGACTGCCTGAACTGCTGCAGGAATGCCTCACCCAGCACCGATGCACCCTGCTGCAGATTGTCGTTGAGGTGCACGTAGGCCAGCCCACGCTTGCCCAGCGCGTCGGCCAGGTACAGATAAGTGGCTTCGTTGCCGGGGTAGAACGGCATGTCGAAGGTGAGGTTGTTCGGGGCTAGCCGCACGCCGATGCGGTGCGCGCCGATGCGTTCGGCCATCGCATCCACCGTTTCCAGGATCAACCGCGCACGGTTCGGCAGCGAGCCACCGTAGCGGTCCTCGCGCTGGTTGATGAGCGGGTTGAGGAACTGTTCGAACAGGTAGCCGTTGGCGGCATGCAGTTCGATGCCGTCGAAGCCGGCGGTGATCGCGTTGTCGGCACCGCGCACGAAGTCGTCGACGATGCCTGGAATCTCGGCCGTATCCAGCGCACGTGCCGGAGTGGGATCGGCGTGGCCGCGGCTGCCGTCGTCCAGGTACACGAACGAGGTGTTCTTCGGTGCGCTGGCGACCGGGCGGGTGCCGGCGCTGACCGGCTGGCCACCCCCGGGCTGCAGCGAGGCATGCGACATGCGGCCCACGTGCCAGAGCTGGGCGAAGATCGTGCCCTGTGCGGCATGCACCGCCTGGGTGACCTGCTTCCAGCCCGCCACCTGTTCGGCCGACCAGATGCCCGGCACGTCGATGTAGCCCTGGCCCTGCGGCGAGACCGGCGTGCCTTCGCTGATGATCAGGCCGGCGCTGGCACGCTGCCGGTAGTACTGCGCGGTGAGGTCGTTGGCGACCGATCCGGGGTTGCGGGCACGGGTCATCGGCGCCATCGCGATGCGGTTGCGCAGGGCGGTGCCTGCCAGGTCGAACGGGTGGAACAGGGCGGCGGTCATGTCGATCATCTCGGTGCGGGGGAGGGGCGCCAGCGGCGCCATGTACACAGGATGGAGTTGACATGCAGGCGCATAAAGCGCTTCGATTTCCCTTGGTGTGGGACTATTTGTCCCTAATGAGGGATTGAAGATGCTGCCGCTGGAATCCTTGAATGGCCTGGTCACGTTCGTCACCACGGCCCGCTCGGGCAGTTTCACCGAGGCCGCCGATGCGCTGGGCATCTCGCGCTCGGCCGTGGGCAAGGCCATCGCCCGGCTGGAAGTGCGGCTGGGCGTGCGCCTGTTCCATCGCACCACGCGGCGCATCGCGCTGACCACCGACGGCGAGGCCTATTACGCTTCGTGTGCGGCGGCGCTGGAAGAAATCTCCGCGGCCGAGGCCTGCCTGGGCTCGGCTGGCCTGCCGAGCGGGCGGCTGCGCATCGACATGCCGTCCTCGTTCGGGCGGCTGGTGGTGCTGCCGGTGCTGTTGCGCCTGTGCCGGCAGTATCCGGACCTGCAACTGACGATGACCTTCACCGATCACTTCGTCGATCCCGTCGAGGAAGGCATCGACCTGCTGATCCGCTTTGGCGGCCTGCACCAGGCCGAGCACCTGGTCGCGCGCCGGCTCGGCCGCCAGCGCCTGGTCACCTGCGCCGCACCGGCCTACCTGCAGGCGCACGGCGTGCCGGGCAGCGTGGAGGAACTGGCACAGCACCGCAGCATCGTCGGCTTCCGCCACGGGCAGCCGGTGGCGTGGCGCATCGGCAGTGATGACGCCGAGGGAACCTTCATTCCCAACGCGGCCTACCAGCTCAACGACGGCGATGCGGTGATCGATGCTGCCATCGCCGGGCTGGGCATCTGCCAGATGCCGGAGTCGCTGGTACGCCGTCACCTGCAATCCGGCGCGCTGCAATCGGTGCTGGATGCGCACATGCAGCGCCACATCGACATCCACGCGCTGTGGCCGCCGACCCGCCACCTGCGGCCGAAAGTGCGCTACGTGGTGGACGAACTGACCCGGTTGGCGGGCGAGGGATTGTTCGATTGAGCGCGCGGGATTGAGTCGCCCGGGGTCGGGTGTATACTATCCCCCAGTATAGTTCCGAGGTGGCCCCGGCATGCCGCACTCCCCCGAAGAGAAAAAGAAGGTCCTGGCCCGCGTGCGCCGCATCCGCGGCCAGTGCGATGCACTGGATCGCGCGCTGGAAGCCGGTGCCGACTGCGCGCCGGTGCTGCAGCAGATCGCCGCCATTCGGGGCGCGGTCAACGGCCTGATGTCCGAGGTGATGGAGGCGCATCTGCGCGAGGAATTCGGCCAGCCTGCGGCCTCCGACGAACAACGCGCCGAGCGCGTGCGCGACATGAGCGCGTTGATCCGCTCGTACCTGAAATAAACGACGGCGCAACATTGCGCCGCCCATCCTGTCATTGCCTGTCTTTGGAGAAGCCACCATGAAGTCCCGTGCCGCCGTCGCCTTTGGTCCCGGCCAGCCGCTGCAGATCGTCGAGATCGACGTCGCCCCGCCAAAGGCTGGCGAAGTGCTGGTCAGGATCACCCACACCGGTGTCTGCCACACCGATGCGTTCACCCTGTCCGGCGATGATCCGGAAGGCCTGTTCCCGGTCGTGCTGGGCCATGAGGGTGCGGGCATCGTGGTGGAGGTGGGCGAGGGCGTGACCAGCGTCAAGCCGGGTGACCACGTGATTCCGCTGTACACCGCCGAGTGCGGCGAGTGCCTGTTCTGCAAGAGCGGCAAGACCAACCTGTGCGTGTCGGTGCGTGCCACCCAGGGCAAGGGCGTGATGCCCGACGGCACCAGCCGCTTCAGCTACAACGGCGAGCCGCTGTACCACTACATGGGCTGCTCGACCTTCAGCGAGTACACCGTGGTGGCCGAAGTCTCGCTGGCGAAGATCAATCAGGACGCGAACCCGGAACACGTCTGCCTGCTCGGCTGCGGCGTCACCACCGGCATCGGCGCGGTGCACAACACCGCCAAGGTGCAGGAAGGCGACAGCGTGGCGGTGTTCGGCCTCGGCGGCATCGGCCTGGCGGTGATCCAGGGTGCGCGCCAGGCCAAGGCCGGCCGCATCATTGCGGTGGACACCAACCCCTCCAAGTTCGAGCTGGCCCGCGAGTTCGGCGCTACCGACTGCATCAACCCGAAGGACTTCGACAAGCCCATCCAGCAGGTCATCGTTGAAATGACCACCTGGGGCGTGGACCACAGCTTCGAATGCATCGGCAACGTCAACGTGATGCGCGCGGCGCTGGAATGCGCGCACCGTGGCTGGGGCCAGAGCGTGGTGATCGGCGTGGCCGGTTCGGGCCAGGAGATCTCCACCCGCCCGTTCCAGCTGGTGACCGGCCGCAAGTGGATGGGCACCGCCTTTGGTGGCGTGAAGGGCCGCAGCCAGCTGCCGGGCATGGTCGAGGACGCGATGAAGGGCGATATCGAACTGGCCCCGTTCGTCACCCACACCATGGACCTGGACAAGATCAACGACGCCTTCGACCTGATGCATGAAGGCAAGTCGATCCGTTCGGTGGTCCACTACTGAGCCACGCCGGGTGGCAGGCTTGAGGGCCTGCCGCCCCTCGGGAGGAACCCATGGAACGCATCGAACACCGCGCCTGCTTCGCTGGCTGGCAGGACGTCTACCGTCATCATTCGACCACGCTGGGCTGCGACATGCAGTTCGCCGTGTACCTGCCGCCACAGGCGGAGACACAGGCGCTGCCAGTGCTGTACTGGTTGAGCGGGCTGACCTGCACCGAGCAGAACTTCATCACCAAGGCTGGCGCGCAGCGCTATGCGGCCGAGCATGGCGTGATCATCGTTGCGCCCGACACCAGCCCGCGTGGCGATGACGTGGCTGATGCCGAAGGCTACGACATCGGCAAGGGCGCAGGGTTCTACCTCAATGCCACCCGTGCACCGTGGGCAAAGCACTACCGCATGCATGACTATGTTGCGCAGGAACTGCCGGCGCTGATCGAGGCGAGCTTCCCCGCGACCGGCGCACGTGCGATCAGTGGCCATTCGATGGGCGGCCACGGTGCGCTGGTGATCGCGCTGCGCAACCCGGGGCGCTACCGCAGCGTGTCGGCGTTCTCGCCGATCGTTGCGCCCAGCCACGTGCCGTGGGGGCAGAAGGCGTTCCACGCCTACCTGGGCGACAACCCGGCCGACTGGGCGCAGTGGGATACGTGCGCGCTGGTGGCGACGGCCAGCGAGCGCCTGCCCCTGCTGGTCGACCAGGGCGAGGCCGACGAATTCCTGCAGGCCCAGCTGCAGCCCGAGCGCCTGCAGCAGGCCTGCGATGCGGCCGGCCACCCGCTGACCCTGCGCCTGCAGCCCGGCTACGACCACAGCTACTACTTCATCGCCAGCTTCATCGGCGAGCACGTGGCGCACCACGCCCGCGCCCTCCAAGGCTGACACCCCCGAAAAGGGGACGGAGGGGATTAAGTCGCTTTTGCCATTGTGCCGAAAGCGACTTAATCCCCTCCGTCCCCTTTTTCTGCGCTGGATCACGCCATCGTGGCGCGACGCCGCGCTATCGTGCGCGCATACGGCCTTGCGGATCGGGGGAGGCATGCCGGTAGTGCTGGCGCTGCTGTATGTGCTGTGCCATGGCTTGGTCGTGACCCTGTGGCCGGGGGCGACCGGCGTGGGCTCCTTCGTTTTCCTGACCGGCGCGCCGCTGCTGGCGGCGATGGCCTGCCTGTGGCGGGCGCGCCGCGACCGTGCCGCGCTTGGCTGGCGTGCCACGGCGCTGGCGTTGCTGCTGTGGGCCGGCGGCATGGCCTTCAACATGATCGATGCACTCGGCGCCGGTCGCGCCGATATCACGCCGCAGGCCAGCCTGTTCCTGTACGTGCTGTATGGCGTCCCGCTGGTGTTCATCCTGGCCCGCGCGCGCCGTGAGCGGCTGAGTATCAGCCTGATCGACGCCGCGATGGCGGCGCTGCTGGGTGTGCTGTTCTTCGTGCATACGCAATCGTTCGCCGCCCGTATCGATATCGACGATTCGGCGATGGCCAGCATGCAGCGCATGTTCGATATCCAGAACCTGTGCATTGCCGGGTTCGCGGTGGTGCGCTGGCTGGCCGGTGATGTGCCCGAGCGGCGCGGCTTCTTCCGGGTGCTGGCGCTGTACGCGCTGGCGTACCTGCTGGTGGCCTACTACATCAACCACTACACCTCCGGTGATTCCTTCGGTGCCTACAACGATCTGCTGATCGACCTGCCGTTCCTGCTGCTGGCGTTGCTGGCGCTGAGCCGGGCGCCGGTACCGGGCTCGGCGCCGCATCCACGGCTGGCGCGCACCGTGCAGGCTGCGGGGCCGATGATCCTGCCGTTGCTGCTGCTGGTGGTGGGCACGCTGGTGGTCGACCATGCGCGACCGCTGGCGGTCAGTGGCTTCGTGGTGGCCACGCTGGGCTTCGGCCTGCGCAGCATCCTGCTGCAGACCGACCTGATGGAACGCCAGGCCGGCCTGGACCAGCTGGCGCGGCAGGATGGCCTGACCGGGGTTGCCAACCGCCGCGAGTTCGACGCGCTGCTGCTGGCGGAGTGGAACCGCGCACGGCGCAGTGGCAGCCCGCTGGGCCTGCTGCTGGTGGACATCGACCACTTCAAGGCCTTCAACGACCAGCACGGCCATCCGGCCGGCGATCGCTGCCTGCAGGCCGTGGCCGCGGTGTTGAAGGCCATCGCCGGCCGCGCCGGCGACAGTGTGGCGCGCTATGGCGGCGAGGAATTCGCGGTGATCGTGCCTGGAAGCGCGCTGTCGGGCGTGCTGGCGCTGGCCGAACGGCTGCGCGAGGCGGTGGAGGCCCTGCCGCTGCCGGAAGGGTCGGTCAGTATCAGCATCGGCGTGGGCTACCTGCATCCACCGGCCCTGGCCAGTGCCGATCAGTTGCTGGCGGATGCCGATGCCGGCCTGTATGCCGCCAAGCGGGCCGGCCGCAACCAGGTGGTGCTGCACGCGCATGTGCTGGATGACGAAGGCAGCACGCACGGCACGATGGATTGCTGAAGGCCACGGTTCCCGTGGTGCCTGCGCGTGCGCATCATCGCTGCCGCAGCCAGCCGGCCGGATCGAGCAGGCGGAGCCCGACCGGTGACAACGAGCGCTGCCGCAGTGGCAGCTTCGCCGCGTGCACCGCGAATGCACAGCGTGCCAGTTGCCGGCGCAACGGCGCCAGCGTGTCATCGTCGCGGGGGCGTGCGTGCCGCCACTGTGCAATACGCAGCAGGCAGGCCAGCAGGTCCAGTTCGCTGGCGGCGATGAACGGCGAGCCGGACCGCAGCAGGTCGATCGGCGCGGCCGCCGTGGCCAGCAGCGGCAGCAGGTTGATGAACGCGTCGCAGCCCTCGGGATCAAGGCCGAGACCGCTCAACCCGGCCAGCCCATCGGCCCGCAGGTCGGGCTCGTGCAGCTGGCGTATCGCGGCAAGCAGTACCTGCTCGCCACGACCCAACTGGCGGGCGAATGCCCGGTAGTTGACGCGGGTAGGAAACAAGGGGGAACGGGAGGCCATGGCAGCTAGGGTTGGGGGTCGCGGGTTTCCACCAGCACGGGACAGGGCGCGTGGTCGATGGTCCATTGCCCGATCGAGGGTTCGAACAGGCGTTGCAGGCGGGACAGGTGGCGGTGGCCGATCACGATCAGGTCGCACTTCAGGCGCTTGGCCTGTTCGCTGATGATTTCGCCGGGATCGCCGGAGGGAATCTGCGCGATGGCATCAACGCCGCGTTCGCGCAGTTCGGCCAAGGCTTCAGCCAGCACCGCTTCGGCGCGCGAGCGCTGGCGGGCAGCTTCCGGATATTCGATGCGGTCGGCTTCGCTGGCATCGGCGGCCAGCGCGAATTCGGGATCGAGCACGCACAGCAGGTGCAGACGGCTACGCGGGCCGGCGATGGCCGCGGCGAGGTCCAGCACGCGCGCGTGCTGGGGGCCGCCGTCGAGGGCGACCAGCAGGGTATTGAACATGGATGTCTCCTTGGCAGGCCGGGGATGGTCGCCGATGTCGCTGCGCGCACCCATGCCGTGCGGCGCAGGCAATGCGTGCGCGGCATGCAATCGACTTTTACTTGGAGTGTCGTAGAGTCATTCCATTTGTTGGAGACTGCCATGCCCTTGCCCGATCTCAACCTGCTGCTGGCCCTGGATATCCTGCTGGACGAAGGCAGCGTCGCCGGAGCGGCTCGGCGCATGAATCTGAGCGCGCCGGCGATGAGCCGCACCCTGGGGCGGATCCGCGACGCGCTGGGCGACCCGGTGCTGGTACGCGCCGGCCGCGGCCTGGCGCCGACCCCACGCGCGCTGGAACTGCGCGAGCAGGTGCGCGACGTGATCGAGCAGGCCCACCGGGTGTTCAACGAAGGGCGCGAGGTGGATATCCAGACCCTGGAACGTACCTTCAGCATCCGCGCCAACGACGTGTTCATCGGCAGCTACGGCGGCCGCCTGCGGGACGTGTTCCGCGAGCACGCGCCAGGCTGCACGCTGCGGTTCATGCCCGAAGGCGATACCGACGATGACGCGATGGTGCAGGGCCGGATCGACCTGTATATCAGCACTGCCGGCAAGCACACGCAGGAAACCAAGGTGCAGAATCTGTTCACCACGGCCCTGCTGGGCGCAGCGCGCAAGGATCACCCGCTGTTCGACGGCGATATTACCGCTGAACGGTTTGCCGCCTGCGATCACATCGCCGTCTCGCGGCGCGGCATCGCGCATGGGCCGATCGACGACGAACTGGCACAGCTGGGCCTGCAGCGGCGGGTGGCGATGGTCATTCCCACCTTCCATGGCGCGATCTTCGCTGCAGCCGCCTCGGACCTGGTGCTGCCGCAGATGCCCAGCGTGATGCTCGATCGCATCGCCTACATGGGGCTGCCACTGCGCATGTTCCCGTTGCCGGTGCCGGTACGCACCGTGGCGCTGGTGCAGGCCTGGCACCCGCGCATGGACAACGACCCGGCGCACCGCTGGCTGCGCCGTGCGATCAAGAGCATGTGCGACGCCGACGCTGTGTAATCGCGTGCCGACCAACGGTCGGCACCCACCCAAACCCGTGCGTCCCGCGCACGCCTGGCATTGCATCCACGCCATTTTTCGCAGCAGTGGGCCTGCCTAGACTGCGCTCCCCACATTCACGGAGCGCACGCCATGTCGCTTCACCTGCCGTGCGCCGCACGGATCGGCCCGCGCCCATGAGCGCGATCACCGTGCCACAGGCCCCGGCCGCCCCGCTTGTCCCCGCGTTCGATCGCCGCATCGTGGTCGGACTGTGCGGCGTGCTGCTGGTGGTGCTGCTGTCGGGCTTCAACGAGAACGTCACCAAGGTGGCGTTGGCCGACATCCGCGGTGCGATGGGATTCAGTGCCGATGACGGCAACTGGATCACCGGCATCTACAGCGCCATGTCGGTCAGCGCGATGGCCTTCGCGCCCTGGTGCGCGGCCACCTTCTCGCTGCGCCGCTTCGGCCTGGTGATGATCGCCGCCTTCATGGTGCTGGGGGTGCTGTGCCCGCTGGCGCCGAACCTGCCGACTTTCCTGCTGCTGCGCGCATTGCAGGGCCTGGCCGGCGGTGCGCTGCCGCCGCTGCTGATGAGCGTGGCGCTGCGCTTCCTGCCGCCGGGCATCAAGCTGTATGGCCTGGCGGGCTACGCGCTCACCGCAACGTTCGGGCCGAGCATGGGCACGCCGCTGGCCGCACTGTGGGTCGAGCACGCCGGTTGGCAGTTCGCGTTCTGGCAGATCGTGCCGTTCTGCGTGGCCGGCATGGTGATGGTCGGCTGGGGCCTGCCGCAGGATTCGATGCGCCTGGAGCGCTTTGCCCAGTTCAACGGCGTAGGTCTGGCCCTGGGGTTGCCGGCACTGGTGATGCTGGTGCTGGGCCTGACCCAGGGCGCGCGCCTGAACTGGTTCGATTCGCCGCTGATCACGGTGCTGCTTGGCGGCGGCACCGGCCTGCTGGTGTTGTTCTTCATCAACGAGTGGTTCCACCCGCTGCCGTTCTTCAAGCTGCAACTGCTGGCCCATCGCAATCTCAGCTATTCGCTGGTCACCTGCGTGGGCGTGCTGTTCGTACTGCTGGCGGTCATCTCCATCCCCTCCGGCTTTCTCGCCAGCGTGCAGGGCTATCGCCCGCTGCAGACCGCGCCGATGCTGTTGTGGGTGGCACTGCCGCAGGCCATTGCGTTGCCGCTGGTGGCTGCGCTGATGAACCAGCGTGCGGTCGACTGCCGCTGGGTGCAGGCGGCCGGGCTGCTGCTGCTGGCGGCGGCGTGCTTCATCGGAGCACACCTGGATGTGCAGTGGAACCGCGACACCTTTCTGTGGGTGCAACTGCTGCAGGTGGTGGCGCAGCCGATGGCGGTACTGCCGTTGCTGCTGCTGGCGACCACCGGCCTGGCGCCGCAGGACGGTCCCTATGCCTCGGCCTGGTTCAACACCGTCAAAGGCTTTTCGGCGGTGTTCGCCGGTGGCGTGCTTGATGCGGTCGGACAGTCACGGCGCCACCTCCATTCCACTGCGCTGGTCGACCACCTGGGCAACCAGCCGTGGTTGCCTTCCAGCGCCGATCTGCCCGCGCGCCTGCACGCCCAGGTGCAGGCGCTCACCTCGGCGGACCTGTACTGGCTGGTCGCGCTGGTGGCCCTGGGCTGCCTGCCGCTGCTGCCGTGGGCCACCCGTGTCCACCCGCCACGTGCCGTGGCCTGACCCTCACCCGCAAGGACTCCCCCATGAGCCTCAACAAGACAACCCTCAACACCGGCCTTGTGCTGGGCGTGCTGGCCCTGGCCATCGGCAGCTGGCTGCTGCTGCGCGACGGGCGCTACCAGCGCACCGACAACGCCTACGTCAATGCGGATTTCACCGTGGTCGCACCGAAGGTGGCCGGCTTCGTCAGCAGCGTCGAGGTGGACGACAACCAACCCGTGAAGGCCGGCGACGTGCTGGCCCGCATCGACGACCGCGACTACCAGGTGGCCCTGCAGGCAGCGCGTGCCGACCTGGCCAACGCCCGTGCACAGCTGGCCAACGCACAGGCCGCACTGGCCCAGCAGGGCTCGCTGATCGAACAGGCCAGGGCCAGTGTCGATGTCAGCCGCTCCGAACTGAGCCTGGCCAGCGCCGACCAGCAGCGCTACCGCGAACTGGCCCGCGACGGCGCCGGCACCGTGCAGAACGCGCAGCAGGCGCAGTCGAAGCAGGCGGTGGCCAGTGCGCACCTGCAGCAGGGCCAGGCCGCGCTGTCGACCGCACGCCAGCGCACCGACATCCTGACCGCTGGCGTGCAGGCCGCGCAGGCCGCGGTACAACGCGCCGAAGCCGCGCAGGCGCGTGCCGAACTGGATCTGTCGCACACCGTGCTGCGTGCGCCGTTCGACGGCATGGTCGGTCGCCGTGCGGTACGCGTCGGCGCCTACCTGACCCCGGGAACGCCGGTGGCCGCCGTGGTGCCGTTGAAGCGCGCGTTCGTGGTCGCCAATTTCCAGGAAACGCAGATGACCCGCATGCAGGCCGGCCAGCAGGTTGAGCTGAAGGTGGACGTGTTCCCGGGCAAGTCGCTGCGTGGCCACATCGACAGCATCGCACCGGCGACTGGCGTTACCTTTGCCGCCATCGCGCCGGAAAACGCCACCGGCAACTTCACCAAGGTGGTGCAGCGCATTCCGGTGAAGATCGTGCTGGAGCCGGGCCAGCCGCTGCTGGAGCAGCTGCGTGCCGGCATGTCGGTGGAAGCCCGCGTTGACCTGGACAGCCGCGTGCGTGTGCAAAGCGCGCAACGCGTGCAGGACCGCACGGGCGGGGAGGGCGCATGAGCGCTCGCAGCGTGTTTCAACCCTTTGTGGCGGCGACCCTGTGCACGGCCCTGGCTGCCTGCACGATGGGACCGGACTTCGTACGCCCGCGGGCAGAGCTGCCCAGCCACTGGCAGGGTGAGGCCGTCGCCGGCAACGCCATCGACCAGGACGCGGCCTGGTGGGCCGGCTTCGACGATCCGCTGCTGGGCCAGCTGGCCAGCCAGGTGCTGGCGGCCAACCTGGACCTGCAGTTGGCGGCCAACCGCGTGCAGCAGAGCCGCGCCGCGCGTGGCATCAGCGCCGCCGACCGTCTGCCCAGCGTCAGCGCAACCGCCAGCGGCCTGCGTGCACGCAACAGCGAAGTGGGCTTGAACGATCCGTCCGGCAACGGCGGGCGCGAGGACTACGGGCTGTTCCAGGCCGGCATCGGCCTGAGCTGGGAGCTGGACCTGTGGGGCCGCGTGCGCCGCCAGGTGGAAGCGGCCGATGCACGCGTGCAGATGGCCGAGGAGGATGCACACGCGGTGCGCATCGCGCTGCTGGCGGAAACCGCGCGTGACTACCTGCAGCTGCGCGCGACGCGGCAGTTGCGGGCGATCACCGAGGACAATCTGAGCATCGCCCACGATATCAAGCGCCTGACCGAAGCGCGCCAGCGCCAGGGTGTGGCCAGCACCTTGCAGGTTTCCAGTGCGGCGGCGCAGGTCGCTTCGCTGCAGGCGCGCATCGCACCGCTGCAGCATCGCGAATCGCAGCTGCGCAATGCGCTGGCATTCCTGCTGGCACAACCGCCACAGGCGCTGGACGCACAGCTGCAGGACGCGCGCCGTGACTGGCCGGCGTTGCCGACGGTGGCGGTGGGCGTGCCCAGCGAACTGGCCGAACGTCGCCCGGACATCCGCCGTGCCGAAGCGGCATTGCATGCGGCGACGGCGGGCATCGGCGTGGCCAAGGCCAGCTTCCTGCCGCGCATCACCTTGAATGGCGATGCCGGTTTCCAGGCCAGGCAGCTGGATGACCTGGACGGCTGGAACGCGCACCGCTTCAGCATCGGGCCGTCGATCAGCCTGCCGATCTTCCAGGGCGGCCGGTTGAAGGCCAACCTCGCGTTGAGCAAGCTGCAGCAGCAGCAGTCATCGCTGCAGTTCCAGCGCACCGTGCTGCAGGCCTGGCATGAAGTGGACGATGCGATCGATGGCTACGCGGCCGAGCAGCAGCGCAGCGTGCAGCTGCATGTGGCGGTGGACGAAAGCGAGACCGCACTGGGTGCGGCGCGACGGCAGTATCAGGCCGGCGTGGTCGACATGCTGGACGTGCTGACCACCCAGCGCATCGCGCTGGACAACCAGGCTGCGCTGGCCAACAGCCAGGCCACCGCGGCGATTGCACGGGTGGAGCTGTACCGCGCGCTGGGTGGTGGCTGGTAGTGCCGGCCGCTGGCCGGCACTACCGTGTGACCCGGTAGTTGCCAACCTTGGTTGGCGACTTTCCCGGAAGCGCCAACCAAGGTTGGCATCTACCCGAGCCAGGCCTCAACGCACGTCGCGCAGTTCCCAGTGGTGGCCGGCCAGCAGGCGCAGGCGCTGCTTGAACACGTCACTGTCGATGCGGGTGGTGGCGACCAGGTTGATGCGCAGGTCCTTCTGCTCACCGGTCACGGTGGCGTCCGGGTCGGTGACGCCCCACTGCGGTTCCACCGCATCCGGGTCGGGCTGCTTGGCCTTCCAGCGCTCGAACAGCGTGCCGCTGCGCAGGGCGTCCTGCAGCTCTTCGGCGAAACCGGCGGCGCCCTGCGAATGGAAGGACAGGTCAGGGTCGTTGCCGCGGGCCTTGGACGGGTCGGGCAGGCTGATGTGGTACTGCGCAGGCATGGTGTTCTCCTTGAAGTGCGGCAAGGCTGGCACACGTGCGGTGGAATCGATGTGCAGAGTCCGGCCGTGGCCAGTGCTCATTCGAACCGATGCGGCCCATCGGCGAAGCCCACGGTGACCGCGCCCTTGCCGACGTTGACCATGCCGGTCAGGCTCATCACCGATTCGTACACGGTCACGCCATGGGTGGCGCAGACCTCTTTCAGCGGTGCATAGCCGGGCAGGGTGCGCAGCTCGTCCAGCTCACCGCCGTAGCTGACACACACCGTTGGCGTCATCAGGCCGGCACGCACGCGCTGGCCAACCACCGCGAACAGCTTCTGCACCGCGTTGTCGAAGCCCTTGATCTTGGCCACCGGCCCGGTCTCGCCGCGGTAGCCGTGCAGCACCGGCTTGATGTCCAGCGCGCTGCCCAGCGCGGCGCTGAGCAGGCCGACGCTGCGGTCGCCCTTGTGCCGCGCACGCGCGCGCATGTAGTACAGGTCGCGGGTGACCATGTAGCCGTGCACGTTGCCGGCCAGTTCCTCCAGCCGCTCGCGGATCTGCTGCACGCTGGCGTTGCTGTCGCGCAGGCGCACCGCCTCCACCGCGGTCACCGCCTGCGCGGCGAACAGGTTCTGGGTGTCGAGCACGCGCAGTGCGAACGGCGAGTTGTAGCCCGCGGCCTGCCGCACCGGCTTGTAGTCGTTGAGGATGGCGAAGCTGGCCTGCAGCGCGTTGTCGTGGATCGGGCTGCGGGTCTTGGTGATGGTCATGCAGAACACGTGGTCGTAATCGATCACCAGTTGCTGCAGGAACAGGTCACGGATCTGGTTGACGCTGAAGGGGATGGTTTCCGCCTCCGCACCATGCTCGGCCACGTGCGCGTGCAGGAAGCTCAGCGTGGCCTGCTCATCGCGATGATCGGCCAGCACGGCCTCGCCGATCCGTACGGTGATCGGCAGCAGCACGATGTTGTGCGCGGCAATGAAGTCCTGCGGCAGGTCGCAGGCCGAGTCGACGACGATTCCGATGCGCATCCGCGGCTCCCCCTCCAGGGCGGTTGTAGGTTCGGAAACGTGAAATCTATCTCAAAACCGGGCGTGGCGCGCGAGGGAAACGCGCCACGCCCTGTTCAGCGGTTGCGCTGCACCGCTACCGGCAGGCTGGCCAGGCGTTGCCATTCGGGCTGCAGCAGCAGGCCTGGGTCGGCCAGCACGGCGGCCATCAGCGGGTGCGCGTCGTTGCCCCAGAACAGCTCGTCGTCGATGGCCAGGGTGGGTACACCGAACACACCCGCGGCGATCGCGGCTTCCGTGTTGCGCCGCAGCTGCTCCTTGACCGCTGGCTCGGCGATGGCACGGTCAGCATCCTCGATGCCCAGCCGCGCCGCCGGCTCGCGCAGGGCATCGGCACTGTCGGCGGCATTGCCGTCGCGCCAGATCCAGTCGAACAGTACGTCCACCGCCTGCGTGCTGGTACCGGCGGCCAGGCACAGGCGCAGCGCCGACAACGGGTTGAACGGATGGCCCGGCGGGAATCGCAGGGGCGTACCCTCGGCCTGCGCGGTCCACAACAGCTGGCGGTAGATGAAACGACGCTTGGCGGGAATCTCGGCCGGCCCGAGGTTGCCCAGGTGGTGCAGCACCGCACCGAAGGCAATCGGCACCGGCTGGATCTGCGCGAACTGCGGCAGCTGCTTCAGCTTCTGCCAGTGCAGGTAGGAATACGGCGAGACGAAGTCGAAGTACCAGCGCAGCGTGGCCATTGGAATCTCCTCGTGTACGGTCAGGGCTGCGCGTTGCGCTGCAGGTAGCGGTCGCGCAGCTCGGTCTGGCGCGAGCGCATCGGCATCGCGCGGCCGCCCAGCCAGACCTGTTCGGCATAGTGCGCCACGTCCAGCGGGTCGCCTTCCCACAGCACCAGGTCGGCGCGCTTGCCGGGCTCGATGCTGCCGATCTGGTCGGCCACGCCGAACGCCTGCGCCGGTACCCGGGTCAGGCCGGCCAGGCCGTCGGCCCACGGCAGGCCATGGGCGACCGCATTGCCGGCCAGCTGGCGGATCTTGCGGGCGTTGTGGGTGGCGTCGCCGCGCTGCACGAAGGAGACCGCCACGCCCGCGCGCTGCAGGCGCGCCGCATTCTCCAGCGTGGCACCGATCTGGTCGAAGCTGGCCGGCAGGTTGGCCAGCACATCAACGAACACCGGCACGTGGGCAGCGGCCAGTTCCGGTGCCACCTGCCACGCTTCGCTGGCCCCGGCGATGGCGATCTTCACCTTCTCGCGGGCGGCCCAGCGCAGCAGCTGTCGGATGTCGGCGGCACGGTCCACTTCCACCACGATCCGGCCCTGGCCGGCCAGGTAGCGGCTCAACGTGCGGCGGCCTGCCGGGGTCAGCAGCGCATGCGGCGAGTCTGCGGCCACCTGGCCACGCGCCTCGTCGATCATCTGCTGCAGCAGCATCCACTGCGCGGCGCGCGACTGGCCGGTCAGCTCGGAAGCGGCTGCGCCGATGCGCAGGAACAGGGCACGCGGGCCGATCGGATCGATGCTGCCATCGAGCCGCATCACGCCGCCCTGGCCAGCCACGAAGCCACCGCCGGGGGTTGCCCCCAATGCGGTGAAGCCGATCCCTTCCAACCGGGTCACCGGAATCAGCACCGAGGCCGGGTTGTAGGCCAGGGTCACGTCGAACTCGGGCCGCAACGGCTGCTCGCCGATCTTCAGTGCGCTGTCGACGGTGCTCCTCTCGACCAGCACCTCTTCGATGCCGGTCTCGGTGATGCCGCCGAACAGCGCAGGGGTCAACGGGCGGCCACTGGCCTCGACCACGGTTGCGCCAGCGGGCGCGGACAGGCCGTTGCCCACCGCACGGATGATGCCGCCCTGCACCAGCACGTCGGCGTTCTGCAGGCTGCCGCGTGTGCTGGCGGTGTGCACCGTGGCGTTGCGCACCAGCAGGTCCTGCGCCTGTGCGGATGCGGAGATGCACGCCAGCACCATGGCGGTAGAGCCGAGCCATGCCCGGCTGCCCTTCGCGGCAGAGTGCAGCCACTGCTTGAGCACCCTCATCAGCGCACCTCCTGGCCAAGCTTGAAATCGGAACGCGGCGTCGCCGCCGGCGCACTGCGGTCGTACAGGCGGCGGCCGTCGATGAAGACCTGCTCGGCCAGCGCGTAGGAACTGAAGGGATTGCCGTTCCACACCACCACATCGGCCATCTTGCCGGCCTCCAGGGTGCCGGTCTGGCCCTCGATGCCCAGCGCCTTGGCGGCGTTGGCGGTCATCCAGGTGATGGCGTGCTCGGGTGTGATCTCCGGCATGCGTGCGCGTCGCGCCGAGGCCATCACCTTGGCCGCCTCCTGGTTGAGGCGCTGGATGCCTTCGGGTGAATCGGAATGGACGATGGCACAGCTGTTCTTCGGCCGGTCGACCAGCGCGATGTTCTCCGGGATACCGTCGAAGGCCTCCATCTTGAAGCCCCACCAGTCGGCCCACAGCGCACCGCAGACGCCATCGGCGGCCAGCCGGTCAGCCAGCTTGTAGGCCTCCACGCCGTGGTGGAACGCGGCCACCTTGAAGCCGAATTCCTTGGCCAGGTCGAGCATGGTGGCCATCTCGTCGGCGCGGTAGCAGTGGATGTGCACGCGGATGTCGCCCTGGATGGCGCCGGCCAGCGTGTCCAGCTTGAGGTCGCGCTTGCCGCCGGCATCCCCGGCGCTGTCGCCCTTGTCGCTGCCGAACCAGCCCTTGCGCTTGGCCGGCTTGGGCGTGTTCTTGGCGATGTAGTCGGCGGCATCGATGAAGGCCGCACGATAGCCGGCCACGTTGCCCATGCGCGTGGCCGGGGCCACGCCCTTGCCTTCGCCATAGACCCGCTTGGGGTTCTCGCCGCAGGCCATTTTCAGGCCCCACGGCGCGCCGGGGAACTTCATCGCCTGGTAGGTCACCGCCGGTACGTTCTTCAGGGTCACGCCGCGGCCACCGACCAGGTTGGCCGAACCAGGCAGTACCTGCATGCTGGTCACGCCGCCGGCCAGCGCCGTGGCGAAGCCCGGGTCCTGCGGCCACACCGAATGCTCGGCCCAGACGTTGGCGGTGACCGGCGCGGTCATCTCGTTGCCGTCGCTGTGCGCACCGACGCCCGGGCTGGGATACACGCCCAGGTGCGAGTGCACGTCGATCAGTCCCGGCGTGACCCACTTGCCCTGGGCATCGATGCGGGTGACGCCGGCGTCGGCCTGCAGCTGCTGGCCGACCGCCACGATGCGGCCCTCGCGCAGCAGCACGTCGGCGTTGTCCAGGCGCTGGCCGGTGCCGGTCAGCACGGTGGCGTTCTGGATCAGCACCGGCGCATCGGGATGCGCCTGGTAGGTGCTGGGGTAGGGGTCGGCGAGGAAGCGCGAGGCGCCCACCGCCGGTGCCGTACTCAATGAAAGCAGCGCCAGTGCCACCCCGGCGCGCAACAGCGTCGATGCCATGCAGTTCCCCTTGCTTGCGGCTTGGTCCAACCGCCGACGCTAGCCGGGGCGTGGTGGGCTTGCCAAGTGACCTTCTTCACAGGCCGGCCGCTGGCGGCTCGACGGCACCGCCGGTCTGGCCGAAAATAGCCGGTCCCCCGCCGTGCCGGACCCCCGCCCATGAAGAGCAAGCAGGAAATCGTCGACAACTGGCTGCCGCGCTATACCGGCGTGCCCCTGGACCAGTTCGGCCAGCACATCCTGCTGACCAACTTCGGCGGCTACCTGCATACCTTTTCCGAGCTGACCGGCGCGCCGGTCATCGGCCTGGACCGGCCGATGGCCAGTGCCACCATCGACGGCATCACCATGATCAACTTCGGCATGGGCAGCCCCAATGCTGCGATCATCATGGACCTGCTGTCGGCGGTGATGCCCAAGGCGGTGCTGTTCCTGGGCAAGTGCGGCGGGCTCAAGCGCAAGAACCAGCTGGGCGACCTGGTGCTGCCGATCGCCGCGATCCGCGGCGAGGGCACCTCGGGCGACTACCTGCCGCCGGAAGTGCCGGCGCTGCCCGCGTTCGCGCTGCAGCGTGCAGTGTCGACCATGATCCGCGACCTCGGCCACGACTACTGGACCGGCACCGTCTACACCACCAACCGCCGGGTCTGGGAACACGACGAGGCCTTCAAGGAGCGGCTGCGGGCGATGCGTTGCATGGCCATCGACATGGAAACGGCCACGGTGTTCGCCGCCGGCTTCGCCAACCACATCCCCAGCGGCGCGCTGCTGCTGGTGTCCGACCAGCCGATGATCCCCGACGGGGTCAAGACCGAGGCCTCCGATGCCAAGGTCAGCTCCCAGTTCGTGGAAAACCATATCCAGATCGGCATCGAGGCGCTTAAGCTTATCCGGCGCAACGGCAAGTCGGTCCGCCACCTGCGCTTCGACGAATGATGATGATGGCCTGGCGCGGCGCGCCGGCCCTGGGGAGTAGGTGATGGATGTTGCCGCGCAAGTGGTGGAATTCTGGAAGGAGGCGGGCCCGGAAAAGTGGTTCGCCCGCGACGATGCGTTCGACGCGCAGTTCCGCCGGTTGTTCCTGGATGAGCATTTCGCCGCGGCGTCGCGCGCGCGCGAGCATTGGCTGGGCAGCGCCGAGGGCGCGCTGGCGCTGATGCTGCTGCTGGACCAGTTCCCGCGCAACTGCTTCCGCGGTACCGCCCATTCCTACGCTACCGATGGCCTGGCCCGGCACTACGCCATGCGTGCGATCGAGGAAGGCCTGGACCTGCAGCTGGTGCCGAAGCTGCGCGCCTTCATCTACCTGCCGTTCGAGCACTCCGAGGATCCGCTGGACCAGGACCGTTCGGTGGCCATGTTCGACGTGCTGGGTGACAAGGAATACCTGCAGTACGCCGAACTGCACCGCGACATCATCCGCCGTTTCGGCCGCTTCCCGCATCGCAACGCGGCACTGGGCCGCATTCCGGCGCCGGAAGAGCTGGACTACCTGGCCGAAGGCGGGTTTGCGGGGTAGATCCACGCCATGCGTGGATGCAAAAAACGCCGGCGTTCGCCGGCGTTTTTCGTAGGTTTCAACCGCTGCCGATCAGTACTTCGGCACGCCGTTGTCCACCTCTTCGGACCAGGCGTTGATGCCGCCGGTGACGTTGAACACCTTGGTGAAGCCCAGCGCACGGAACTGCTCGGCGGCCTGCGCGCTGCGGCCACCGTGGTGGCACATGAAGGCCAGCGCGGTGTCCTTCGGCAGGGCTTCCAGCGTGGCGCGGCCGTTGCCGTCGAAGCTCTTGAACGGCACGCCGACGGCGGCGATGGCGCGTTCGTCGGCCGGGCGCACGTCCACCAGGGTGATGTTGCCGGCGCGCACCAGGTCGTCGGCATCGCGAACGCTGATTTCCTGCACCGGCTTGGGCGCGTTCGGGTTGTCGATGGCCAGGCCCTTGCCGCGGATGTCGTCCACCCAGTCGATGGTGATGCCGTTGGCGCGACGGGCGCTGGCCAGGTCGAACTGCACGCGCAGGCCGTTGGACTCGGCGGCGATCGCGCCTTCGTCGTGCGGGGCCAGCTGGAAGTTCGGCTGGAAGCCGGCGTCGATGGTCAGCTGCAGCGCGGCGCCCGGGGCGTCGGCCAGCGCGCCCTTCAGCATTTCCACGGCGGCCGGGGTCACGGTGATGCTCGGCGGGGTGCGGTCCGGCGCGGCCAGGCCCAGCACGCTGCTCAGCTCGCCGCTGGCGGCCATCTGCAGCACGATGTCGCTGCCGCCGACCAGTTCGCCGTCGATGTACAGCTGCGGGATGGTCGGCCAGTCGCCATAGGCCTTGATGCCTTCACGGATTTCCTGGTCGGCCAGCACGTTGACGTGGGCGAACTCGACGCCGAGGTCCTGCAGGGCGCCCACGGCCTTGGCCGAGAAACCGCACTGCGGCATCGACGGCTGGCCCTTCATGAACAGCACGACGCGGTTGTCGTTGAGGATGGATTCGATGCGCGAACGCAGGGCGGGATCGAGGGACATGGACGTCGGGGTTCCGGGAATTCGAATGATCAATTCTACCCCCGGCGGCATCGCGCGGGATGAGCAGGGCAGGAACATTGCGTCGCATCCCGCCATGGCGCGGTCGGGCCTGCCAGGCCCGGGTGTCGCAGCCGGCCCTGATCCTGGCCCGGGCCGCCCCGCTGGGGGATGTCAGCCGGCGCCGCCGAGCAGGTGCGCGGCCACCGGCAGCGCCCGTTCGCTCCACAGCGCGTACATCCGCGCCGAGGGATGCAGGCCATCCTCGGCGATCATCGCCGGGTCCTCGCCCTGGGCGCGGCTGATGTCGGTGATATCGACGAAGGCCACGTTGTGCTGGGTGCTGATCACCTCGGCGGCCGCGTTGAACTCGTCGGTCTCGATCTCGATCGCGGCCAGGTCACGGCCACTGCCGGCGCCGAACGGGGTCGCGCCCCAATCCGGGAAGGACAGCACCAGCACCCGCTCGGGGCGACCGGCGGCAAAGCCGATCGCGCGCTGCAGCAGGGCTTCGAACTGGGCGCGGTACTCGTCCAGCGGGCGCCCGCGGTACTGGTTGTTGACACCGATCAGCAGGCTGACGAAGTCGAACGGGCCCTGTGGCGAAGCCAGGTCGATACCGGCGTCCAGTTCATCGGTGGTCCAGCCGGTGGTGGCGATGGTCTGCGGATCGGCCAGGTCCACGCCCTGCGCACGCAGCGCGGCGGCCAGCTGGTGCGGCCAACGGCCTTCAACCGCAACCGCTTCGCCGATGGTGTACGAATCGCCCAGCGCCAGATAGGACAGCGCCACCGCTCAGGCCACCGAACGGCGCGGCTTCAGCGGCACGACCTTGGTCGCGTCCTCGGCACGTCGGGCCAGCACGCGGTCGATGCGGGCGAACACATCGCGCATCACCGAGGCTTCCGGCATCAGGGTCACGCGGAAGTGGTGGCGGTAGGGCACGTTGAAGCTGGAACCGGGCACCACCAGCACGCCTTCGTTGTTCATCAGGTCCAGTGCGAAGTTGTGGTCGTCGAAGCCCTTGGCGGCGGCGCCGACCACGGCCGGGAACGCATACAGTGCACCGGCCGGCGCGACCAGCGACAGGTGCTCGCTGGCTTCGCAGGCCTCGATCACCGCGCGCCGGGTCTCATACAGGCGGCCACCGGGCGTGCACAGTTCGGAAATGGTGTCCGGGCCGTTCACGGCGGCCTCGATGGCGTACTGGCCGGGCACGTTGGCGCACAGGCGCAGCGCGCCCAGCAGGTCCAGCGCTGCACGGAAGTCGCCGAGCCGGGCATCGTCGCCGCTGAGGTGGGCCCAGCCCACGCGCCAGCCGCAGGCGCGGTGCACCTTGCTCAGGCCGCTGAAGGTCAGGCACGGATGATCGCCGGCCAGCGGAGCGACCGGCTGGAACACCGCGTCGTCGTAGAGGATCTGGTCGTAGATCTCATCGACCAGCAGCAACAGGTTGTGGCGGCGTGCGATCTCCACCACGCGTTCCAGCAGTTCGCGCGGATAGCTGGCGCCACTGGGATTGTTCGGGTTGATCAGCACGATGGCGCGGGTGCGCGAAGAGACCAGCGTCTCGATCTCGCTCGGGTCCGGCTGGAAGCCGTTCTCCGGCGCGCAGCGGTAGTACACCGGGCGGCCATCGTTGAGGATGGTCGAGGCCGACCACAGAGGGTAGTCGGGCGAGGGCACCAGCACTTCGTCGCCCGGGTTGAGCAGGGCGCGCAGCGAGAGGTCGATCAGTTCGCTGACGCCGTTGCCGAGGAAGACACGGTCCGGGTGCGCATCGGGCGCGCCACGGCGGGCGTAATAGCCAGCGATGGCTTCACGTGCGACCGGCAGTCCCTGCTGGTGGGTGTACGGGTCGGTGCGGCCCATGTCGTCGGCGATCGCGCGCTGCAGGTGCTCGGGCGCACGGAAGCCGAAGGCACCGGGGTTGCCGATGTTGAGCTTGATCAGCTTGCGGCCCTGCGCCTCCAGCTCCCGGGCTCGCCGCGCCAGTTCTCCGCGGATTTCGTAGCGCACTTCGGAAAGGCGCTCGCGGATGGCCAGGGGCTTGGGCGAGGGGGTGGACATGGGGGCTGGGCCGTCAAAAGGCATGGGGTTTCCATCCTACCGGAATTGCTGCAATGCATGGCAAGGGCGCGGGCCTGCCGTTGCTGGGCTGGCAGGGCATCGGGCCGGTTAGAATGGCGGCGATGACCCAGACCCCCGATTTCACCGCCCTGCAGACCATCGGCTGGCCCTGGCCAGGCCCGGCGCAGCAGGCCGACTGGCAGGCCGCGATGGCTGCCCATCCGCAGGCCCGCCCGGCGCGGGTGATCGAACAGCACCGCACCCATTACGTGGTGGCCGACGGCCCGGATGCATCGATCAAGGCCGAGTCGCTGCCGGAATGGCAGCGCCCGCGCTTCCCCAGCCATGAGCGGCCGGCGGTGGGCGACTGGGTGCTGCTTGATGGCATCCGCATCGTCGCCCTGCTGCCGCGCCGGACCGCGATCAAGCGCGGTGCGGCCGGTGAGCATTACCACCAGCAGGTGATTGCGGCCAACATCGATACGGTGTTCATCGTCTGCGGCCTGGATGCCGACTTCAATCCGCGCCGCATCGAGCGCTACCTGCTGCTGGTCGGCGGCGGTGGTGCCGAACCGGTGGTGGTGCTGACCAAGGCCGACCAGACCGAATACAGCGAAGATGCACTGGCGGTGCTGGAAGAACTGGAAATGCAGGGCATCGCACTGCATGCGATCAACGGCCTGGATGCCGACAGCGTGGCGGTGCTGCAGCCCTGGCTGGGCCCGGGCCGCACGGTGGTGCTGGTCGGTTCTTCCGGTGCCGGCAAGTCCACGTTGACCAACACCCTGCTCGGCGAGCAGCGGATGAAAACCAATGCCGTGCGCGCCAACGACTCGCGTGGCCGCCACACCACCACCCATCGCGCGCTGATGCCGCTGCCGACCGGCGCCTGCCTGATCGACACCCCCGGCATGCGCGAGTTGAAGCCGACCGGCGAAGAAACGCTGTCCGAGGGCGGCTTCGCCGATATCGAAGCACTGGCCGCACAGTGCCGTTTCAACGACTGCAAGCATCAGCAGGAGCCGGGCTGCGCCGTGCGTGCTGCCATCGACGCAGGCGAGATCGAAGAGAGCCGGCTGCTGAACTACTTCAAGTTGAAGGAAGAGGTGGCTGCCGCAGCGGCCAAGCTGGCGGTGCGCCAGGCCGAGACCGCGCAGGAGCGCGGCGGCAGGAAGGGCAAGGGCCAGCAGTTCCGGCCGGCTGGCAAGCCACGCCGGCGTTGAGCCGGCGGTGTCGGAAACCTGTTCCTGGTGGGTGCCAACCTTGGTTGGCACGAAGGGCTCCGAAGCCAGCCTTTGCCAGCCCTTGGTAGGTGCCAACCTTGGTTGGCACGGATGTGTCCGCAGCCCGCCGTCGGCGCATGCCCACCAACGTTGGCAGCTACCAAAGCAAGGGCAGAGCGCTATAGTCCGCGCATGGAACCGACCGCGACGCTGGACCGTGACGTGGCCCACCATGCAGCGCTCGATGCGCGCCTGGTCGAGGCCGTGGGGGGCATCCGCCTGCTGGGGCTGACCAGCTGGCCGGCAACGGTACAGGCACCGTTCCTGGACAGCGTGGCACGCGGCCAGCCGGTGCTGCCGAAGGTGGACTACCCGCGCCTGGATTTCGGCGAGGAGCGCCGCGCGCTGGCCAGCATCGCGGCTGACTGCGACGACAGCCATCCACTGGGCCACTACGTGCGGCAGTCGGCGCAGAGCTGGGACCTGGCCGCGCAGCTGCTGGAAGGGTTGGGCACCGCCGCCGTCGATACCTGTTCGGTGCAGCTGTTCGGCGCGCCCGAGCAGCCGCTGCCGGGCAATGGCCCGAGCACGCGCGAAGCGGCGCGGCACTTCATCCAGATTGCCGCCGAACTGGACCACGAACTGCTGGCGCCGGAAGAGCAGGTGCCGGTCTCGGCCATTGCCCTGCAACTGCAGCTGCAGAACGACCTCGATGCCTTCTTCGAATCGCGCATCATCCAGGTGCAGCTGGATCCGGAGCTGGTCTCCAAGGCCGCCGCCGGCCCGACCCGCATCCGCCTGCGCACCAGTGCGCGTTTCAGCGCCTACGACCGCGCGCAGCTGTTCCACCATGAAGCACTGGTGCATTCGCTGACCGCATTGAACGGCCGCGAACAGCCGGTGCTGCCGAGCCTGGCGCTGTCGTCGCCGCGGGTGACCGCGACCCAGGAAGGGTTGGCGACGTTCGCCGAACAGATCACCGGCAGCATCGACATCGAGCGCCTGAAACGCATCAGCCTGCGTACCGAAGCGATTGCGATGGCGCGCGAAGGCGCCGATTTCATCGAGGTGTTCCGCTATTTCTGCGATGCCGGGCAGAACACCGAAGAAAGTTTCGCCTCGGCGCAACGCGTGTTCCGCGGCGTACCGCCCAGCGGTGGCCTGGCCTTCACCAAGGACACGGTGTACCTGCGTGGCCTGGTGTCGGTGCACACCTTCTTCCGCCATATGCTGGCCGAAGACCGGCTGCAGGTCTGCCGCTGGTTGTTCGCTGGCAAGATGAGCCTGACCGATGCGATTGCGTTTGCGCCGCTGTTCGAAAGTGGGGTGCTGAAGCCACCGCGCTGGCTGCCGCACTGGGTGAGCCGGGCGAACGGGCTGGCCGGCATGCTGGCGTTCTCGTTGTTCGCCAACCGGATACGGATGGACCAGCTGGCGCCGGAATGAAATGCGTTGGCGGCCTGTGGCGTCTTGATTGATATCGGAGAGAGCGGGGGGCTTGCGCTGGCCAGGACACGCCGCAAGTACGTCCCTGTAGGCTCGGCCACGGCATCCATGCCGTGGACGGTCCTGGCCAGCGCAAGCCCCCCGCTCGAGACAATTTCCTGCGAGACGGCCAGCAATCCACCAGAGGAATTGCGTTTGAAAAGCTTGAAAAGCAAAGAGCCGGGCAGTGCCCGGCTCTTTGCTTTTGCTTTTGCTTTTGCTCTTGCTTTCAATTGCCTCCGCGCCGGCGCGGGGAACTGTCCAGCGTGGGTAGGCAGGCCCATGCAGGACCGTGAGGCGCATGGATGCGCCGATCGAGCCCCCAGGGATGGGTTTACGGCGTGTCCTGCATGGGCCTGCCTACCCACGCCATGCAGGAACAATCAACGCGCCGCAGCGCACGCTTTCGATTTAAAACTCCGCCGCCACCGTCATGAATACCTGCCGCGGCGCGCTCGCATGGATCGCATAGCGAGTGCCGTTCGGATCGGTCGGTGCAAACGAGCTCAGCTGGCCGGCATAGCGCTTGTTGGTCAGGTTGGTCGCGTTCAACGACACCCGCACGTTGCGCAGGCCCAGGCCCGGGCCAAAATCGTAGCCCGCGCCAGCGTCGAAGGTGGTCACGCCCGGCACCGACTGGTCGTTGGTGTAGGTGTAGTAGCGCTTGCCGGTGTACTTCGCGCGCAGGCTGGCGAAGAAACCATCACGGTTCCAGCTGATTTCACTGGAGGCCATGCGCTGCGGCGTGTCCACGGTGATCTTGCCGGCCACCGGCACGATCGCACCGCCCGAGGTGTAGTCATCCTCGTAGGTGGTCTTGTTCCAGGACAGCGCGTTGTACCACTGCAGGCCGTCGATCGGCTTGAGGATGAAGGTCAGCTCCGCGCCATGGCTCTTCACCGAACCGACGTTGATGAAGCGCGTCACGCACTCCGGACGCGTGCCCACCTCGATGCTCGAGCACGGGTTCAGCGACAGCAGTCGGTTGTCGAACTTCACGTTGTAGGCGGCGATGGACGCCTGGTACTTCTCGCCGAAGGTACGGAAGCCGGCTTCCAGGCTCTTGGATTTTTCCGGCTCCAGCCCGGCGCTGGCCGCGAACGATTCCGGCGAGACCTGCAGCGGGCCGCCGCTGCCACCGCCGACGAAGGCGGCGATGTTCTCGGCGTACGAAGCGAACAGCTCATTGTTGGCGTTGAGCTTGAAGCCCAGGCCGACCTGCGGCAGCACCGATTCCTTGGCGGTCAGCGTGCCCGAGGCGATGCTGGTCTCCACGCCCGGGTTGGCGGTGGCGCGCATGCGGGTGTTCGGGCTCTTGATGCCGACGTCCACGGTCAGGCGCTGGTCCAGGAAGCGCATGCGGTCCTGCACGTAGAACTGGCGCGTGCGGATGTCGAAGTCCTGGTTGAACAGCAGGCGGTCCGGGTTCTTCAGGTACAGATCGTCCAGGAACGGGCCGCTGATGTAGTAGAAGTTGCGCGAGACGTTATGGTCGTTCTGCTCGAACCACAGGCCGGCTTCCAGCTCGTGGATGCCCACCGTCCACGACAGCGCGGCGGTCAGGCCATCGCGGTTGATGGTGTAGTTGGTGCTGCGGATCGAGATCGGCAGCATCTTGTCGGTACCCGGGTAGGACGGCTGGCCCGGCGCCCACCAGTGGCCCTGGCCACGGTTGTCATGGTGGTAGGCCAGCAGCTTCAGGCGGCCCTGCTCGCCCAGGCGCAGGTCGGCATCCACCGAGTACAGGTTGTCGTCACGCAGTGCGCGGCTCTGGTAGTAGGCGTCGTCGATGCTGCGGACATTGCCGCTGAATTTGCACTTCGAAGCATTGAAGGTACCGGGCGCGCAGTACGCGGCCGCCACGGCGCGGTCCCAGTCCGGCGCATAGATGTTCCAGTCATAGCCCAGGCCGCGGGCCAGCATGTCCTTGGACAGGTAGGCGTAGTTGGCCTGGCTGGCACGCGAGGTCGCCACGAACGCACCGAAGCGGTGGTCGCCGACATTCCACACCGCCTTGGCGTTGAACTGGCGCGTGGTCTGGTTCTGGTGCGGCGCGGCCCACATGTCCTGGTCCTGGTGCACGCCGGACACGTAGGCCGAGAAGCCGTTGATGTCGCCGGTGTCCACACGCAGGTAACCGCGACGCTGGTTGTTGTCACCGACGGTGACGCTGGCGCGGCCGCCGAATTCGGTGGACGGGTCCATCGAGAAATACTGGATGGTGCCACCGAGATTGCTGGTCGAGGCTACGCCCAGCGAACCGATGCCCTGCGACAGTTCGGCGCCGGCCAGGTTCTCGGCGATGATCGCGCGGGCGATGCTCAGGCCGTTGTAGTTGCCGTAGCTGTTGTCGCCCAGCGGGATGCCGTCCAGTGTGTAGCCGAGGCGACTCTTGTCGAAACCGCGCAGGCTGATCGTCTGCGATTCTTCGTTGGCACCGAAGGCATCGTTGGACTGCACCGACACGCCGGGCAGGCGGTCGAGGATCTTCTGGCCGCTGGTACCCGGCGGCAGCACCTGCTTGTCGACTGGGGTGATGCGCTGCACCTGGCGGGTCTCGCCCTGGCCAATCACGGAGACGGTATCCAGCGTCTGCGCGCTCAGCGCGGCATCGGTGCTGGCATTGGCGCCGGTATCGGCCACGGTGGTGGCATGGGCGCTGGCGGCGGAAAGCGCGATCGCCACGGCGATCGTCAGGTGTCGGGTCTGCATGGTGGTCCGTTGCATTGGGGGTGGTCACCGGCATGCATGCGCGGTGCATGGCCACTATGCGAACGGAACATGAAACCTTCTTTACGAAAAACCAACGAACGGTGCACGCGCGTGATGCGTGTCCAGCACTACCTACGACAAGGCAGGATCAGAAGCGCTCGCCGGGCCAGCTGAACCTGAGCTGGGTCATGCAGTCACGGTCATGTTCGGAGAATGAGAATCCGATCTGGATTCCGCTCATCACGGTGCCGAACACCGTCGACTCGTCCAGGCTATGTCCTGATGGAACGGATAGAACACTGAAGTTGGGGAAGCGGCGACCCATCTGCTTTCGCGAGATGCAGGCGCCGCCCAGCGAGAGCGTCACGCCTTTGATGATTCGCCCGGAGGCATCGGTATGGATCTGGCCAGAAGGCCCTTTGATCCTTCCGGCGACCACGAATGGCGCCAGATCGATGGTTGCGCTGTCGCCTCCGCCCATTCTTGCTTCCGAACGCGAGTTGGCCGGAGCCAGTGGTGATAGCTGCACGACAAGGTCAGAGCGCGCCAGCTGCGAGGACCAGCGCTCCACGAGCCGCCATGTTGCGTCCGCCTCCTCTGCACTGGCGGCGGGCGTGGCTGCTGTCGCAGAACCGGCAATCAACAGGCTCAGGAGCAGAAGAAGTTCAGGGACGGGCTGCGATCGCTTCATCGTAGATCCTGCCGTAGAAGTCGTTGTAGTTCTCGCCGGTGGTTGAAGTTACGTTGTTGTCGCAGAACAGCTTTCCCACCTGCCGGTCCAGTTCTTCACCGCCAGCATCGGCCCGCGCGATGAGGCTGGCGCCGTTGGACGCCGCCACACCGATGTCGTAGTACCCCAGGCTGGTTACCAGAAGCTCGCTGCGCGCGGTGAGGTTGTTGAGTACCGCTTTCCCCTCCATGGTGCAGAAGTGCTGGATGAACGCACTTTGGGTACTCAAGGCGATGCCGTCGAAGTACAGTGCGTGCCCGACTTCATGGGCAATGGCTGCGATCCGGAAATAATAGCCGGCAATGTCGGAGGAATCGCAGTCGAAGGACTGGATGTAGATCCGGATGGGATCGCGATTGGTATAGGACGCGGGCGCCCAGGAAAAGGTCCACTCCGGATGCCCGGTGATCTGTGCATCGAGAGTGGGGGCACCTGGTATCAGCCAGTCGGGGCAGCCCAGACCCGTGATCACCCGCATCGGCGGGGGCTCCGCCCGGGCCTGTGTCGTCAGCAGCGTAGTGGCGACCACAAGAAGCGCAATCAGCAATGCACGCATGCCAACCTCCTTGATCCGCGATTCCAGCCGTTGGTCCATCAGGCTCAGTGAGCGTTGGCAGGTATAGCATCGGTTCTGCCGATGTATCGGGCAGTGCGTCCCAGAATTGCAGAAACAAAATGGGGCCGGATCCCCCTCGCACGCGAAGGTTCACCGGCCCCGCGCACTCCGTGGGGGAGGCAGTCCACGCGGTGCGTGGAAGCGGGCTCAACCCATGTACAGGCCGCCATTGACCGGGTAGTCCGCGCCGGTCACGTACGAAGCCTCGTCCGACGCCAGCCAGGCCACCAGGCCCGCCACTTCCTCGGGGCGGCCAAGGCGACGCACCGGCACCGACGCGGCCAGCCGGTCCAGTACATCCGGTGGGAAGCTGCTGATCGCCTGGCTGGCGATGTAGCCCGGCGACAGCGTATTGACCGTGACGCCGCGCGAGGCGACTTCGGCGGCCAGTGCACGGCTGAAACCATGCATCGCGGCCTTGGCCGTTGCGTAGTTCACCTGCCCGATCTGGCCCTTGTGCGCACTCACCGAGCCGATGTTGATGATGCGGCCCCAGCCACGCGTGGCCATGCCGTCGACCACCTGCTTGGTCAGGTTGAACAGTGAATTGAGGTTGGAAGCGATCACCGCGTTCCAGTCTTCCACCGTCATCTGCCGGAACAGCAGGTCGCGGCTGCCGCCGGAGTTGTTGACCAGCACGTCCACTTCACCGACGTCGGCGCGCACCTTGGCGAACGCCGCGCTGGTCGAGGTCCAGTCGGTGGCGTTGCCTTCGGACGCGATGAAGTCGAAACCCTGTTCGCGCTGTTCGCGCAGCCAGTTGGCCTTGCGCGGCGAATTCGGCGCGCAGCCGGCGACCACGGTGTGGCCGCTGCGGGCCAGGCTCTGGCAGATGGCAGTGCCGACACTGCCCATGCCGCTGGTGACGTAAGCGATTCGAAGCGTCATTGCAGAAGGCTCCTTGGTAAGGGGTCAGGCGGCGAGCGGGTACAGGCCGAACAGCAGGCTGCCGACCATCAGCAGCATCGAGATGGCAATGGCCCACTTCAGGGTGAACTTCTGGTGGTCGGCGAACTCGACCTTGGCCAGGCCCACCAGCAGGTAGGTGGACGGCACCAGCGGGCTGAGCAGGTGCACCGGCTGGCCGGCCAGCGACGCGCGTGCCATTTCCACCGGAGTGATGCCGTAGTTGCCGGCGGCCTCGGACAGGATCGGCAGCACGCCGAAGTAGAACGCGTCGTTGGACATGAAGAAGGTGAACGGCATCGACGCCACTGCGGTGATCACCGCCAGGTACGGCCCCCACGACTCCGGAATCACCGCCAGGAAGCTGTGCGACATCGCTTCGACCATGCCAGTGTTGTTGAGGATGCCGGTGAAGATGCCGGCGGCGAAGATCAGCGACACCACCGACAGCACGTTGCCGGCGTGGTTGACCACGCGGCGGCGCTGCTCGGCCAGGTTCGGGTAGTTGATCACCAGGGCGATGGCGAAGCCGACCATGAACAGCACCGGCATCGGCAGCACGCCGATGATCAGTGCGGTCATCAGCGCCACGGTCAGCGCCAGGTTCACCCACAGCAGCTTCGGGCGCTTGATGTCTTCGGCGTCTTCGACGGTCGGCAGCGGGTTGCTGTCGTCGGACACGCTGTTGTCCATCCAGCTGCCGCCCTTGGGCAGGGTCACCACGCCGAGACGACGGCGTTCCTTCAGGCCCAGGTACCAGGCCAGCAGCAGCACGCCGGCACAGGCGATCACCATCGACGGGATCAGCGGCACGAACACATCGGCCGGGTCCACGTGCAGCGCGGTGGCCGCGCGTGCGGTCGGGCCGCCCCACGGGGTCAGGTTCATCACGCCGCCGGCGAGGATGGTCACGCAGGTCATGTTCAGCGCGTTCATGCCGAGGCGCTGGTACAGCGGCAGCATCGCCGAGACGGTGATCATGTAGGTGGTCGAGCCATCACCGTCGAGCGAGATCAGCATCGCCAGCACCGCGGTGCCGAGCACGATCTTCATCGGATCGCCCTTGACGAAGCGCAGGATCACCCGCACCAGCGGATCGAACAGGCCGGCATCGATCATCACGCCGAAGTAGAGGATGGCGAACATCAGCATCACGCCGGTCGGCGCGATCTTCTTGATGCCCTCCAGCATCATTTCGTCGATGTTGGCGCCGAAGCCGCCCAGCAGGGCGAAGATGATCGGGATGGTGATCAGGGCGACCAGCGGCGACAGGCGTTTGCTCATGATCAAGTACATGAACGTAATGACCATGCCAAAGCCGAGGATGCTCAGCATCATCTGCGGACTCCTTGCGAAAACAGGACGTGGGGGAGTGGAAGCGGCCCGGGCGGCGTGCCCGGGATGCCGGGCTTAGAAGTCGTACTGCAGGCGGCCGGTGACCGCGCGCGTGCGGTCCACCGTGACCCCGGCCAGGCGGTCGCGGTTGCGGCTTTCGATCACGTTGAGCATGAAGCGCAGGTTGTCGCGCAGGTACCAGTTGCCGCCCAGCGTCCACGCTTCGGTGCTGCCACGGCGCAGGTCGGGTGCACCATCGAGATGCTGCGCGCCCCACATCTGGTCGTAGCGCAGCGCCACTTCGAAGGCACCGGCCTTGTGGCGGATGTCCTTGACCCGCGCGAAACGGCCGGTCTTGCGGTCGTAGGCGCGGCTTTCGCCGGTGACGAACCAGCTGAGCATGCCGTAGGCGGCCATCACATCGCCGCGCTGGGCGCCGTCATCGAAGGTGGCACCGCTGAACTCGCCCTGCCACGACAGCGGGCCGCGCACCTGCGCGTACTCCAGCGACCACTTGTTGACGTCGGTATCGCGGCCGGCGGAGAAGTCGACCAGGGTCAGGCGGCTCTCGTCGGACAGATGGCCAGCCGGGCGCGGGCGGATCTTCAGGCCCGGAACGCCGTTCGCACCCGGGTTGTCATAGGCCTCGCGGGCCAGCGACAGGCCCAGGTGCAGCACGTCACCGTCGCGGGGCGAGGGCGCCCAGGTGACGCGGCCGCCGGCGGCGCGGCCCTTGACCTGCCAGGCATCGATGCTTTCCAGGCTGTAGACGCTGGCGGCCCAGGTGAAATCACCCGGATTGGCCTGCCACGACGCGCCCAGCCGGTACAGCGGTGCCAGCGTGGTGCCGGCGTTGCCGCGCTCCAGGAAGCTGCCGTAGTTGGAGCTGGTGCGGTCATCCAGCGAGAAGTACTGCTTGAACTGGCCCACGGTCAGCTTGCCGGCCTTGCCGAAGCTGCGTGCCAGGTACACGTCCTTGGCCTCGACACGGTCGCCGGAGAAGTCGGCTTCCAGCTTGTAGTCGACCACGAAGAACTTGCCGGACACATCGACCCAGGCGCGGCGGATCTCGGTGTCGTCCTTGTTCGGCGTACCGCGGTTGTCGTTGTCGAAGGTGGCGAAGTCCAGGTGCAGGCGGCCACCGAGGGTGGCGGTGACCGGACGGTCGTCTTCGGCGAAGGCCGGCGCCGACAGGGCAGCCAGAGCCATCATGGCGGCAGGACGCCGCCAGGCAAACGTGAATTCCACAAACCCTCCCAGGTGCGCGCCAGGCGCGCGGCAATCGTGGGCACCGGACGGTGCGCGGCCGCAGTCTGGGTCGCCGTAGCTGTCATCGTCCTGTCAACGGTTTGTGCGCTGCAGCGTAAATGGTCGCCAGGCAGGGCGCGGCAGGCGCACCCTGCGCCATGCGGTAGCATTCGTTTCCCCCCCCCACCCGTGTGCCCATGCGCCTGCTGCTGGTCGAAGACAACCCGGATCTGGCCGATGCGATCATCCGTCGCATGCGTCGTAGCGGCCACGCCGTGGACTGGCAGGCCGACGGGCTGGCCGCGGCCAGCGTGCTGCGCTACCAGAGTTTCGATCTGGTGGTGCTGGATATCGGCCTGCCCAAGCTGGATGGCCTGCGCGTGCTGGCCGGCATGCGCGAGCGCGGCGACAGCACGCCGGTGCTGATGCTGACCGCGCGCGACGGCATCGAAGACCGCGTGCAGGCGCTGGATGTGGGGGCCGACGACTATCTTGGCAAGCCGTTCGATTTCCGCGAGTTCGAAGCACGCTGCCGGGTACTGCTGCGGCGCGCGCGGGGCCAGGCCAGTGAAGTGGTGCAGATTGGCGGCTTCCAGTTCGACAACGCCGCGCACCGGGTCAGCCTCGACGGCGAGCCGATCGAGCTGCCGAACCGCGAATACCGCTTGCTGGAGATCCTGGTCGGTCGCCTTGGCCAGGTGGTCGGCAAGGACGAGATCGGCAATGGGCTGTTCGGTTTCGACGACGAGGCCGGGCCCAATGCCATCGAGTTGTATGTCGGGCGCCTGAGAAAGAAGCTGGCTGGTGCCCCGCTGCGCATCACCACGGTGCGCGGCGTGGGCTATCTGCTGGAAGCCAGTGACGGCAGTGCCGACGCCGATGGTTGACGCGCGCACGGCGAACGCCGCACCGGGGTCGCTGCGGCGCACATTGCTGCTGTACCTCGGCGCGTTGCTGGCGGTGTTCGCGGTGGCCCTGCTGTTCGCCGCGCGCGACTACGGCCAGCGCGCCGCGAACCGGTCCTACGACCACCTGCTGGTGTCTTCGGCACTGTCCATCGCCGATTCGGTGGCGCTGGTCGATGGCCAATGGCAGGTCGATCTGCCGTATGCGGCGCTGGACCTGCTGGCGATGGCGCCGGAAGACCGCGTGTTCTACAGGGTGGCCGACAACCGCGGCAACCTGATCACCGGCTACGGCGACCTGCCGGCGCCGCCGCGCCGGCCCGGCACGCAGCCGCAGCTGTTCGATGCTCCCTACAGCGGCGAGACCGTGCGTTTCGTGGTGGTCGGCCGCAGCTTCGCCGCGGCCTCGGCGCAGGGCGAAGTGCAGGTACAGGTGGGCCAGACCCGGCGCGCGCGCGAAGCGGTCGCACAGGACATGGTCAATCGCGCGCTGCTGGCAATTGGCGTGTTGTCCGGGCTGCTGCTGGCGCTGGTGGCGTTCGGCGTGCATCGGGCGTTCCGGCCGCTGGTGCGGGTGGAGCGCGAGCTGTCGCGCCGCGAGCCCTCCGACCTGAAGCCATTGGACGCACGCGTGCCGCGCGAGATGGACCAGATGGTGGCCGCGTTGAACCGCTTCATGGAGCGCTTGTCCAGCAGCAACGAGACCCTGCGTGCGTTCATGGCCGAGGCCGCGCACCAGATGCGCACGCCGCTGGCGGCGCTGCGTGCGCAGGCACAGCTGGCGCTGGACGACGACGACCCGGAAGACATGCGGCGCAGCCTGCAGGCGATCGAGCGCAATGCCACCCATATGAGCCGCCTGCTCAACCAGCTGCTCAGCGATGCCAGCGTGATCCATCGTTCGCACCTACAGCGTTTTGCGTCGGTGGACCTGGCCGAAACCGTGCACCAGGCCCTGCATGAAGCCCTGCCGCAGGCGGGCCCGGCACCGCGGGTGCAGCTGGCGATGACCGCTGAACCGGTGCTGGTGCATGGAGATGCACTGCTGCTGCGCGAGGCGATCAAGAACCTGGTCGACAACGCGCTGAAGTACGGCGGCGATGGTTCATTGCAGATTGCGTTGACCGTGGAGGGTGGGCAGGCCGTGCTGACCATTGCCGATCACGGCGCAGGCATCGCGCCCGCCGATGCCGAACGTGTGTTCGAGCGCTTCGCCCGCGGCGAAGGTGCGCCGTCCGGCGGTGCCGGGCTTGGCCTGGCCATCGTCAAGCGGGTGGTCGACAGCCACGGTGGCCGCATCGACCTCAGCAACCGCCCGCAGGGTGGGCTGGTCGCCACCATCCGCCTGCCCCGGAGCAGCTCATGATCCGTCTGTTCGCCACGGCCATCGCCCTGCTGCTGGCCCTGCCGGTGCTGGCCGCGCCGGGCGACGTGCGCCGCTTCCCTGCGCAGGGAACGGCCATCGCGCAGCTGCGCATCCACGGCACCACCGACATCGAAGTGTTCGCGGTGGTCATCGCCGATTACCAGCGCCTGCATCCCGGCACCGAGGTGGTGTACGAGGACATCATCACCCAGGACCTGTACGCGCGTTACCTGCACGACCGTGCCGGGCCATCGTCGCCTGACCTGCTGATTTCCAGCGGCATGGACCTGCAGACCAAGCTGGTCAACGATGGCCATGCACTGCCGCACCGCTCTGCGCAGACCGCGGCGCTGCCGGCGTGGGCACAGTGGCGCAACGAGGCGTTCGGGATCAGCTACGAACCGGTGGTGATGGTCTACAACACGCGCACGCTGCCGGCCGCGAAGGTGCCGCATACGCGCCGCCAGCTGCTGGACCGGCTGCGTGCCGAAGGTGCGCCGCTGCGCGGCAAGGTCGGCACCTATGACATCGAGCGCAGCAGCGTGGGTTACCTGCTGGCCACCCAGGATGCGCAGCGTGGCAGCATTGCCGGCGCATTGCTGGGCGCTCTCGGCGACAACGACGTGGTGCGTGAGGAGCGCACCGGCGTGCTGCTGGACAAGGTGGCCAGCGGCCAGCTGTCGCTGGTCTACAACGTGCTCGGTTCCTACGCTCAGGCGCGCATCGATGCAGGCGCGCCGCTGGCCATCGTCGAGCCCGAGGACTACACGCTGGTGGTGCTGCGTACCGCGGTGATTCCGCGCACCGGCCCGCATCCTGAAGAAGCGCGCCGCTTCCTCGACTACCTGCTGTCGCCGCGTGGCCAGCAGGTGCTCTCGCGCGAGGCGCGGCTGATGCCGATCGTGACCGGCAATGCGCGCAGCGATGACGCGCCGGGCCGCAGCCGGCGTCCGATCCAGCTCGGCCCGGGCCTGCTGGTGTACCTGGATGCACTCAAGCGCCGCCAGTTCCTCGACGCCTGGCGCAGCAGCGTGGAGCCAGCAGGGCGCTGACGCGGCGGCCTGCCCGTACAATGGCGGCATGAGCGAATACACCATCCTGATCGCCGACGACCACCCGCTGCTGCGTTCGGCGGTGGTGCAGTCATTGCGGCAGAGTCTGCCGCTGGCACAGGTACGCGAGGTGGCCAGTGCCGAGGCTTTGGCCGAAGCCCTCGACGCGCACCCGGATGTGGACCTGGTGCTGCTCGACCTGACCATGCCCGGCGCGCACGGTTTCTCCGCGCTGCTGCACGTACGCGGCTCGCATCCGGACATCCCGGTGGTGATCCTCTCGTCCAACGACCATCCGCGTGTGATCCGCCGCGCGCAGCAGTTCGGCGCGGCCGGTTTCATCCCGAAGTCGGCCCCGGCCGAGACCATCGGCGAGGCGGTGCAGGCGGTGCTCGACGGTGGCCTGTGGTTCCCGGCGATGGCCGCCGAGCGCTCGGAGGCCGACGCGCTGCTGGCGAGCCGCCTGGCCCAGCTGACCCCGCAGCAGTTCCGCGTGCTGCTGTGCCTGGCCGATGGCCTGCTCAACAAGCAGATCGCCTACACGCTGGGGCTGGCCGAGAACACGGTGAAGGTGCATGTCACCGCGATTCTGAAAAAACTCGAATGCCACAGCCGCACGCAGGCAGCGGTACTGGTGAAGGCGCTGGAACCGGAAGGCGACGCCGGCGCCGGGCTGTAGTTTCCAGCCAACGGCGCAGCCCCTCGTGGGTGGAGTCTGGTTGGTCGCGGAAAGCCGGATTACTGAGGGCTGGCCGGGTGGGTGGGTAGTGCGGGGACGCCGTGAACCCATCCATGGGGGCTTGGCCGCGGCATCCATGCCGCGGACACCCCGCACTACCCACCCACCCGGCCGCTGACAGATTCCGGGTGTTTGCCACCCACGGAAAAGAAAAAAGAAGATCAAAATCAAAAGCAGCCTGGCAGGCGCCTTTTGTAGAGCCGAGCCCACGCTCGGCTCTACACGAGCAAGCGCAGCGCGCGACCCGCTTTTGATCTTCTTTTTCTTTTCCGTGGGTGCAGGCCACCGAAATCTGTCAGAGGACGGTCGGGTTGGGTGCGCGGGGGTGTCAGCCGCATGGATGCGGCTGCCAAGCCTCCAGGGACGGATTCACGGCGTCCCCCGCGCACCCGACCCGACCGGCCCACTCGCGGCTTCTGCTTTCCGCGACCAACCAGACTCCACCCACGAGGGGCTGCGCCGTTGGCTGGAAACTACCCGCGATGGCGGATCAGCAGCTGGCTCATCAACGCCCGCAGCGCCGGCGGCTTCACCGGCTTGGCCATCATTCCCCAGCCGCGCTCGGCGGCCATCTCGCGCAACCCCGCATCGCGCTCGGCGGTCACCAGCACCACCGGCGGGCGTGCCTGCCACAGCCCCGCCAGCGTCTCGTACAACACCGGACCATGGTGATCGCCCATGCGCACGTCCAGCAGCACCAGCTCCGGCACGCTTGTGGTACTGGCCAGCTGCAGCGCGGCCTGCGGACCATCGGCCAGCATCACCTCGCAGCCCCAGCGTTCCAGCAACGCGCGGCTGGCCGCGCAGACGTGGGGATCGTCATCGATCACCCAGACCCGACGCCCGCGCAGCGGATTATCCGCGGCCGGTTCCTGCACCAGCACCGGCGCCGGTGCCGTGGTGGGAATCGCGCTGGCGTCGCCGAACGGCACACCCACCGCGAACACGCTGCCCTGGCCCACGTGCGAGCGTAGCCGGATCGGATGGCCAAGCAGGCGGCCGATGCGGTCGACGATGGCCAGGCCAAGGCCGGCACCGCGCTGCTGGCCGTCGTGCAGGCGGCGGAATTCCTCGAAGATCTCGCCCTGCAGCGCATCGGGAATGCCGGGTCCCTGGTCGTGTACTTCGATCCACAGCAGCCCGTCGCGGCGCCGGCAACCGAGCAGCACGCGGCCGCGTTCGCTGTAGCGCAGCGCATTGGACAGGAAGTTCTGCAGGATGCGCCGCAGCAGCGCTTCATCGCTGACCACCACCGCATCGGTATCGACCCAGTCCACCACCAGCCCGCGCGACTGTGCGGCGATGCCGAACTCGCGCGCCAGTGTCTGCAGCAGCGGCCCCAGCCGGAAGGCCTGCACGCGGGTCGGCAGGCTTCCCGACTCCAGCCGCGCGATATCCAGCAGGCTGTTGAGGATCGCGTCCTGCGCCGCGAGTGCAGCGTCGATGTGGTCGCTGGTCTGCTGCTGTGCCGGATCGCTCAGCTTGCCGCGCAGTACCGAGACGAACATGCGCGCGGCATTGAGCGGCTGCAGCAGATCGTGCACCGCCGAGGCGACGAAACGGGTCTTGTAGCGGTTGGCCTGCTCGGCTTCGCGGCGGGCTTCGTCCAGGTCGTGGGTACGCTCGGCGATGCGGTGCTCGAGTGCGTCGGCCAGCGAGCGCAGTTCGCGCGCGGCGTTCTTGTAGCTGGTGATGTCGGCATAGCTGGTGACGAAGCCGCCGTCGGGCAGCGGATTGCCACGGATCTCCAGCACCGTGCCATCGTCCTTCTCGCTTTCGCGCATGTGCGGGCGGCCACTGCGCAGGTGGTTGAGGCGGCGTTCGATCGCCTCGTCGACCGGGCCCGGGCCAAGCAGGCCGCGGCGCGCGTTGAAGCGGAACAGCTCCTCGATGGGCCGGCCCACGCGCACCAGTTCCAGGGGAAAACGGAACAGCTCGAGGTAGCGCGAATTCCACGCGACCAGGCGCAGCTCGCGGTCGATCACCACCACGCCCTGTGGCAGGTGTTCCAGGCTGCGGCTGAGGCCACTGTCGGCGTCGGTGGCGGCCTGCAGCAGGCCATCCTGCGCGGTGCGCAGCTCCTGCGCGTGCTGCTTGAGCAGGGTTTCCAGTTCACGGCGGCTGCGCAGGCGGTGCTTGGCCAGGCGCCGGCGCTGCTGCACGAACAGCACCAGGAAGCCCAGTGCGAGCCACGCTGCGCCACCGGTCAGGGCCGCCGCACGGCCGGCGGCGGTGGCAGCGCTGGCGTCGTGCAGCAGGTGCAGGTTCCAGCCTTCGGCGGGCAGTGCAAGGCTCTGCCACAGCATCGGCTGTAGCAGGGCAGGGTCGAGCAGGCGCACCATGCGGCCACCGTCGGCCAGTACGTCCTCGGTGCGTGCGCGCAGCGGCTGCAGGGCACGGTCGGCGTACTGCCGGGCGTCGAGCATTTCGCGGCGTTCATCAGCGCCCAAGGGGCGCAGCAGGCGGTAGCGCCAGTTGTCCCGGTTGGCCAGGAACACCACGTCGTGGTCGTCGCTGGCCAGCACCACGTCCGGGCTGCTCAGCCATTCCTGCTCCAGCGCCGACAGCTCGACCTTGATCACCACCACGCCCAGCCGCTTGCCGTCTTCCTCGATGGCCTGCGACAGGTAGTAGCCGGGCACGCCAGTGGTCATGCCGATGCCGTAGAAACGGCCACGGCCCTGGGCCAGCGCCTGGCGGTAGTACGGGCGGTAGCTGTAGTTCTCGCCGACGTTGGTGGTCGGCTGGTCCCAGTTGCTGGCCGCCACGGCCACGCCGTCGTGGCCGACCAGGGTCAGGGTGGAGGCGCGGGTGACCTCGTTGGCACGCTGCAGCTTGAGGTTCAGCCGCTGCCGTTCGGCAGGCGAGGGGGGCACGCGCAGGGCATGCAGCAGGTCCGGATCAAGTGCCAGCACCTGCGGCAGCGTACCGAAGCGGTCGATGCGCTGCTGCAGGCCCTGGCCATACAGCTGCAGCTGGCGTTGCACCTGGCTGCTTTCCTCGCCCAGTGCGCGGCGCCAGGCGTAATGTCCGGCGGCGACCGCGCACAGCACGGTACCGCCGACCATCACCAGGATGGTCAGCAACAGCATCCGATGGCGGCTGAGCCAGTACATGGCGGCAGTCTACGCAGGGCCGGCGGGCGTGGCATGCACGCCCGCCGGGGTCTGACGTGGAAGGGGTCAGAAGTGCATCTGCGCGCGCAGCTCGAAGATTTCCGGCGTGCTGTGCACGCCACGACGGCTGGCGTCGACCTTCACGTAGTTGGCCTGGAACTTGAAGTGGCTGGTGAGGTACCAGTTCGCACCCAGGGTCAGGTCGTGCTGGCGGCCACCGAGGATGCTGCCGTCGTCGAGGTCCAGGCGGCTGTAGCGTGCCACCAGTTCGACCGCGCCGTAGTTGTGCGCGGGCTTGATGTTGGCCACAGCACCGGCGTTGTACGGGCGCGATTCGCCGGTCAGCACCCAGCTGGCCATCGCGTACTGGCCACTGCCGGTGTAGTCGGGCAGGCCCTTGCGGGTGACGGTGGCCTGCAGGGCTTCGGCCTGCAGCGAGAACGGGCCGCGGATCCAGATGCCTTCCAGGCCGGTGCGGCGGATCTGGTCGGCGGTGACCAGCGCGCCGGAGTCGACGTAACGGATGTCGGTCAGGCCAGCTTCCGGACGTGCGCGCAGGCGTGCGCTGGCTTCGTGGTGCACATCGCGGCCATCGCTGTAGCCGCGAGGATTTTCCTGCGAGTAGGCCACGCCCAGGTGGATCACGTCACCCGGCGCCTTCACCGGCGTCCACACCGCGCGTACCGCCTGGGTGGTGCCGGGGTTGTCGCCCTGCAGGTCCTTGCCGCCATAGGCGCCGGCCTGCAGCAGGTACTGCGGACGCTCCAGCACCCATTCCACGCCGGTACGGCGGCCGGCGTAGAACGCCTGCACCGGCAGCGCGGTTTCCAGGAAGCTGCCGGCACGCGAGGAGGTGTTCGCATCCAGGCCAACCGGGGTCTTCATGTAGCCGAAACGGAAACGGCCCACGTCGCGGCCGAAGAACGCCTTGCTCTCGAAGCGCACGAACACGTCCAGCCAGGTGTCGGCCTGGAAGTCGTAGTAGACCATCGCGTCGTAGACGCCCTTCTTCTTCAACGTTGCGCCGAATTCCTTGCGGCGCACGGCATCATCGTCCTCAAGGCCGCTGGCCGAGGAGAAGTCGTTGTAGTCGTAGGCGATGTTGGCGGTGGCGGCCAGCTCGGTGCCATCGCCGAAGGTGTACTTGGTCGGCCAGTTGTCGAAATCCGCTGCCGAAGCGAAGGCGGGAAGGGCGGCCAGCGACAGGGCCAGCAAGGTGGGAATCGGGCGCATGTTGGGTGCGGCTCTCTCGGATTGCGTGTGGACAGGACATCAACGGCCGCAAGGGCCGGAACTTTCGCAAGGACGCGCCCGGCCGTTCAGCCTGGGCCACCGGCCTCCCCGGGATCGGGCGGTGCGGCGCCAGTGTAGGCACCGTGGCCGCCTGAACCGGGGGGCTAGTACCAATAGGTTATCTGCGCCGGCGTGCCTGGCGCGTACAAAGGCGTCCATTGGTCGCACCCCCCCGTGCATGCAGCACGGGGCCCGCGATCAGTTTCCACGGTAACGGTTCCCGTGCTGTCCCGGGGGCCGTACGTGCCTGAAAACGCCCCTTCCGGAGTACGCCATGCACATCCCGACCGCAGCCCCGGCGCCTGCAAAGCCGTTGCCGATCTATCGCCAGCTGTACTTCCAGGTGATCGTGGCGATCGTCCTGGGCGCCATCCTCGGCCACTACGAACCGCTGATCGGCGAGAAGATGAAGCCGCTCGGCGACGCCTTCATCAACCTGGTGAAGATGATCATCGCCCCGGTGATCTTCCTGACCATCGTCACCGGCATCGCCAGCATGACCCACCTGCGCACCGTGGGCCGGGTGTTCGCCAAGGCGATGGCCTACTTCCTGTTCTTCTCCACGCTGGCGCTGATCGTCGGCATGATCGTGGCGCACGTGGTGCAGCCCGGCGCCGGCATGAACATCAACCCTGCCGAGCTGGACCAGACCGCGGTGCACAGCTACGTCGAGAAGTCGCATGACCTGACCCTGGTCGGCTTCCTGATGGACATCATCCCGAAGACGCTGCTCAGCGCCTTCGTCGACGGCAACATCCTGCAGGTGCTGTTCGTGGCCGTGCTGTTCGGCATCGCACTGGCGATGGTGGGCGAGAAGGGCAAGCCGGTGCTGAACTTCCTGGAGGCGCTGGTCGCCCCGGTGTTCAAGCTGGTGCACATCCTGATGAAGGCCGCCCCGATCGGTGCCTTCGGTGCGATCGCCTTCACCATCGGCAAGTACGGCGTCGGTTCGCTGATCAACCTGGCCTGGCTGGTGGGCTCGTTCTACCTCACCGCGTTCCTGTTCGTGGCGGTCATCCTGGGCCTGGTCTGCCGCCTGTGCGGCTTCTCGGTGTTCAAGCTGGCGCGCTACCTGAAGGCCGAACTGCTGCTGGTGCTGGGCACCTCCTCGTCGGAGTCGGCGCTGCCGTCGCTGATGGAGAAGATGGAACGGGCCGGCTGCAGCAAGTCGGTGGTGGGCCTGGTGGTCCCGACCGGCTACTCGTTCAACCTGGACGGCACCAACATCTACATGACCCTGGCCGCGCTGTTCATCGCCCAGGCCACCAACACCGAACTGACCCTGGGCCACCAGATCGCCCTGCTGCTGGTCGCCATGCTCAGCTCCAAGGGCGCGGCCGGTGTTACCGGTGCCGGCTTCATCACCCTGGCCGCCACCCTGGCGGTGGTGCCGGAAGTGCCGGTGGCCGGCATGGCGCTGATCCTGGGCGTGGACCGCTTCATGAGCGAATGCCGCTCGCTGACCAACTTCATCGGCAATGCCGTGGCCACCGTGGTGGTCTCGCGCTGGGAAGGCGCACTGGACCGCAACCGCCTGCAGCTGGCGCTGGATGGCCGCGAAAGCGAGCTGCCGCCGCCGGTGGATGCGCTGCCCGAGGCGCTGCCGGCCAAGGGCTGATCCAGGTGTGTGGTACCGCGGGGCCGATCACGACAGTGGTACGGCCCCGCGGCGTTTCAAGGCGTCCCACGGCTGTCACGCGAGGCGCCGAAGCTGGTATCAAGGTCTGGTCGCATACGGCACGGAATTGTGCGGTCGCAGCATGCCTGCGACAGGATAGCGACAGGTCCAGACGCTCCAACGGGGGTATCATCCCCTGTCCCTTCTGCCCATTCATGTAACCCACATCGATGTCCAACGAAGATTTCAAACAGGCCGCCCTCGATTACCACCGGATGTCTCCGCCCGGCAAGATCAAGGTTTCCGCTACCAAGCCCATGCTGACCCAGCGCGACCTGTCGCTGGCGTATTCGCCGGGCGTGGCGTACGCCTGTGAAGCGATCAAGGCCGACCCGCAGCAGGCCAGCGAGCTGACCGCGCGCGGCAATCTGGTGGCGGTGATCTCCAACGGCACCGCGGTGCTGGGCCTGGGCAACATCGGCGCGCTGGCCGGCAAGCCGGTGATGGAAGGCAAGGGCGTGCTGTTCCAGAAGTTCGCCGGCATCGATGTGTTCGACATCGAAGTGGATGAAACCGACCCGGACAAGCTGGTCGACATCATCGCCTCGCTGGAGCCGACCTTCGGCGGCATCAACCTGGAAGACATCAAGGCGCCGGAATGCTTCGTGGTCGAGCGCAAGCTGCGCGAGCGCATGAAGATCCCGGTGTTCCATGACGACCAGCACGGCACGGCGATCATCGTCGGCGCAGCCGTGCTCAATGCGATGGCGATCACCGGCAAGAAGATCGAGGACGTGAAGCTGGCGACCACGGGCATGGGCGCGGCCGGCATTTCCTGCGTGAACATGCTGGTGCAGCTGGGCCTGAAGCCGGAGAACATCCTGGCCTTCGATCGCGAGGGTGTGATCCATACCGGCCGTACCGACCTGGATCCGGAAAAGCAGCGCTATGCGCGCGACACCGACAAGCGCACCCTGGCCGAGATCGTCGACGGCGCCGATATCTTCCTGGGCCTGTCCGCACCGGGCATCCTGACCGCAGAGATGGTCAAGACCATGGCGCCGGATCCGGTGATCTTCGCGCTGGCCAACCCGACCCCGGAAATCATGCCGGAAGTGGCGCGTGCCGCGCGTCCGGACGCGATCATCGGCACTGGCCGTTCGGACTACCCGAACCAGGTCAACAACGTGCTGTGCTTCCCGTACCTGTTCCGTGGTGCGCTGGACGTGGGCGCGACCGCGATCAACGAAGAAATGAAGATCGCCTGCGTGCGCGCCATCGCCGCGCTGGCACGCCGTGCCGCCACCGACATGGGCTCGGCCTATGGTGGCGAGACCCCGAGCTTCGGCCGTGAATACCTGATTCCGCGCCCGTTCGACCGCCGCCTGCTGGTGGAGCTGTCGGCTGCCGTGGCCCAGGCCGCGATGGATTCGGGCGTGGCTGCGCGTCCGATCGCCGACATGGGCGCCTACCGCGACAAGCTGGCCCAGTTCGTCTACCGCACCAGCCTGATGATGAAGCCGGTCTACGACCGCGCGCGCAGCGACAAGCAGCGCGTGGTGTATGCCGAAGGCGAAGAGGAAGTGGTGCTGCAGGCGGTGCAGAACGTGGTCGATGACGGCCTGGCGCACCCGATCCTGATCGGCCGCCCGGAAGTGATCGAGTCGCGCATCGAACGCCTCGGCCTGCGCCTGAAGATCGGCGAGAACGTTGAAGTCACCAACATCAACGACGACCCGCGCTTCAACGAGTACTGGCAGTACTACCACGGCCTGACCGGCCGTCGTGGCGTGACCGTGGCCGCGGCGAAGAACCTGATGCGTTCGCGCCCGACCCTGATCGCCGCGGTGATGGTGGCGCGTGGCGAAGCCGATGCGATGCTGACCGGCATCGTCGGCCGCTTCCACAAGAAGCTGGGTTACGTGCGCAGCGTGCTGCCACTGGAGCCGAAGGTCACCTCGACCTCGGCGATGACCGGCGTGATCAACCAGCAGGGCGTGTTCTTCTTCGTCGATACCCACGTGCAGGAAGATCCGACCGCCGAGCAGCTGTGCGAAGCCACGCTGCAGGCGGCCTACCGCATGAAGCTGTTCGGCATCGAACCGAAGGTGGCGCTGCTGTCGCATTCCAACTTCGGCAGCCATGATTCGAAGGACGCGCTGAAGATGCGCCAGGTGCGCGAGCTGCTGCTCAAGCGCAACCCGCGCCTGAACGTGGACGGCGAAATGCAGGGCGACACCGCGTGGGATGAAGCACTGCGCCAGAAGCTGCTGCCGGGCTCGACCCTGCAGGGCCGCGCCAACCTGTTCGTGCTGCCGAACCTGGAAGCGGCCAACATCGCCTACAACCTGGTGCGTGTGTTCACCGACGGTGTGGCGATCGGCCCGATCCTGATGGGCGTGAACAAGCCGGTGCACATCCTGACCACCAGCGCCACCTCGCGCCGGATCCTGAACATGACCGCGATCGCCGCGGTGGATGCGCAGATCCGCAAGCAGCTGGAAGCGGAAAAGAAGGCATAAGCCTTCTTCCCGATTCCAGTTGCAGAAGCGCGCCCCACGGGGCGCGTTTCTGTTTCCGCAAGGCGGAAACGGGTCCTGCCGGCCGCTGGCCGGCAACCGCAATCATGTCCACCACCACCGCAGCCGGCCAGCGGCCGGCTCTACCGCTGGTCCGTGCCACACGCGCTTCGCAACCCGGTCATTTGCCTGCAACGCCGCTGCGGCCCAATACGCCCACGCGGCCCGGCCGTGGGAAGGGACCGGACCGGCCTTCCCACCCTGGGCCCGACCATCTCCCCATCGGCGAAAGTGTCATGCGCAATCGAGTGACCCGGCGGTACTTCCAGCAGTTGTTCGCGCTGTACGCAGGATTCGTGCGGTCGCGCTGAGGCCGCCAGCTGCCGCGGCGCGGCGGGCATCCGTGCCCACCGTGCATGCGGCTTACTGCGCCGCGCCGGGTGCCAGCAGTTCAATCTCCGCCAGCGGCATCCGGCCCGGCGCCACCAGGCGCAAGCGGTATTCGCTGTAGCGGCCGGGCCTGGCGATGCGGAACGGCCGGGTCTGGCGAGCGGATTCGAAGTCTTCGCCGCTGCGCTGGTCCAGCAGCGTCCAGCTGCCGTCGCCGCTGCGGGCCTCCAGCGCCCATTCGCCACCGCGGATGCTGCCGTCGCCGCTGGTCAGCGTGTACATCGTCGGGGCGCCCTCGGCCAGCCCGGTCAGCGCGATGGTCGCGCCCCCGCCCAGGCCGACCGTGGTGCCGGCATCGTCATCCACCAGCACCGGCAGGGCGCGGCCATCGGCCAGCGTCGCCTTCGCGGTGTGGCCTAGCAGGTCGTGCAGCAGCTGCGGACGCTGGCCACGCGCGGTCAGCGAAGGCGGCACGTCGTCCACGCCACTGCCCCAGCGCGACGGCTGCGGGCCCATCACGAAGTCCAGCGTTGCCCCCTTGGCGATCAGTTCATGCGGCACCCAGGTCCTGGTCCAGGGCTTGCCGTTGATCTTCAGTGACTGCACATAGACGTTCTCGCGTGAGTTGTTGGCCGCGTTCACGGTCAGCACCGCGCCGCCCTGCAGTTCCACGCGTGCGTGGCGGAATGCCGGCGAACCGATCACGTACTCCGGGGCGCCCATGCGCAGCGGGTACAGGCCCAGCGAAGCCAGCACGTACCATGCCGAGGTCTCGCCGTTGTCCTCGTCGCCCGGATAGCCCTGGCCGATCTCGCTGCCGACGTACAGCCGCGACAGGATCTCGCGCACGTACTGCTGGGTCTTCCAGGGCTGCCCGGCGTACAGGTACATCCACGGGATGTGGTGCGCCGGCTGGTTGCTGTGCGCGTACATGCCCATGCGCACGTCGCGTGCTTCGGTCATTTCATGGATGGTGCCGCCGTAGGAGCCGGCCAGCGCCGGGTCGGCGGTTTCCGGGGTGGAGAAGAAGGCATCCAGCTTCGCCGCCAGCCTGTCGCGGCCGCCGTACAGCGCGGCCAGGCCCTCACCATCGTGGGCGGCGGTGAAGGCGAAGGTCCAGCCATTGGACTCGGTGTAGTCGTGGCCCCACACGCGCGGGTCGTAGCGGCTGGAATCCACACGCCAGTGTCCGTCGGCAGTGCGGCCCTGGAAGAAACCCGCCGCCGGATCGAACATCGTTGCGTAGCTGGCCGCGCGGTAGCGGAAGTAGTCGGCCTCGGTGCTGTAGCGCTCGCGCGCGGCAGGCGTGGTTGCGCGCTTGGCCAGGGCATCGGCCATGTTGGCGACGCCGAAGTCATTGAGCGCGCCTTCCATCGTCCACGACATGCCCTCATGCACGTCCGCACTGGCGTAGCCGCGGAAGGTCGAACGGTCCATGCCCTTGCGGCCGACGTGGCGGTCCGGCGGTACCACGGTCGCGTTCTTCAACGCGGCGGCATAGGCCTCGGCCGGATCGAAGCCGCCGATGCCCTTCAGCCACGCATCGGCGAAGGCCACGTCGGAGCTGGTACCGACCATCAGGTCGGCATAGCCCGGCGACGACCAGCGTGCGATCCAGCCGCCGGCGCGGTACTGCTCGATGAAGCCCTGCACCAGCTGCCCGGCATCGTCGGGCGTGAACAGCGCATAGGCCGGCCACGTGGTGCGGAAGGTGTCCCAGAACCCATTGTTGACGAACACCTTGCCATCGCGCACGGCGGCGAAGGTCCGGGTCGCGCTGCCGTCGGTGTTGTCCTCGCTGGCACTGGCCTGGTTGGCGTAGCGCCAGTCCGGTGCGGCCGCGCTGCCCACGTTCTCGTGGCCGGAATTGGGATACAGGTACAGCCGGTAGAGGCTGGAATACAGCGTGGTCTTCTGGTCGTCGCTGGCATCGCCGATATCGAAGCGGGCCAGGCGTGCATCCCAGGCATCCTGCGCGCGGCCGGCCACGCTCTCCAGCGTATCGGCCGCAGCAATCTCCAGCGCCAGATTGTGCCGGGCCTGGTCCACCGAGATCAGCGAGGTGGCGATGCGCATGGTCACCCGCCGCTCGCTGCCGGCATTGAACTTGATGTAGCCGGTGGGGCGGCCGGTGTCGATGCGGCCGCTGCTGCGCCACGGCTTGTCGAAACTGGCCGCGACGTACATGCGGCTGGCGCCGTTGGACAGGCCGCTGCGCGTATCGGTGTAGCCGGTCAGGGTCTGCGTGGCGGCATCCAGGCTCAGCCCGCCGCGCGCATCGACATTGTCGAACAGCAGGTTGGCGTCGCCGTCTTCGGGGAATTCGAAGCGGAACAGCGCCGCATGGTCGGTCGGCGCGATCGACGCTGCGATGCCGTTGTCGAAGCGCACGTCGTAACGATAGGGGCGCGCACTCTCGTGGCGGCGATCGAACGACAGCGCACGCTTGCGGCGGTCGGCATCGGGTACGCCTCGGCTGGCCGAGGGCATTACCTGGAAGGTCTGGCGGTCGCCCATCCACGGGCTGGGCTGGTGGCTCAGCGCAAGCGCCTGCAGCTGCGGACGGTTCTGCGCATCGTTCTGCTCGTTCCAGCGGTACAGCCAGTTCAGTGCACCGGCATCGGTCACCGGGGTCCAGAAGTTGAATCCGTGCGGCACTGCCGTGGCCGGGAAATTGTTGCCGCGCGAGAAGGTGCCGTTGGCCTGGGTGCCGCGGGTGGTCAGCACCCAGTCGGAGACCCGCTGTGGCCGGGAATGTGGCTGTGCGTCCAGGCGCACGTCATCGATCCAGCCGGACACCGGTGCACCTTCGGCACTGGCCACCTCCAGTTCGATCGCCACCACGCGACGCCCCTGCAGTGCGGATACCTCGCCCAGGCGTATCGCCTTGCGCGCCCACTGCTGCGGATACAGCGTCTTCGACGCGCCCTGCGCGCGCGCGCCGATGGCCACGCCATGCTGGTCGCGTGCAGCGCTGGAGGACACGCGGCTGCCATCGTCCAGCAGCAGGTCCAGCGAGACATACGTCGAGGCCACCGTGTCCTTGCCGACGATTTCCGGAAGCACCAGCCATGACAGGGTGGTATCGGCCTCGATCGGCAGATCGGTCTTGAACAGCGCGCGCCGCGCGCTGCCGCCGTCGCTGCTGTAGCGCAGTGCGTGCAGGCCGCTGTAACCGGCATTGCGCTTGGCGGTGTAGGGCGCGGCAGGACCGTTGCCGATCGAAACCTGCAACCCACCCGCCGCCGGGGCCGGGGCCGGTTCGCCCGGCTCAAACGAGGTCTGCAGCCCCTGTGCCAGGGCCGGCGTCGCAGTGGTCGCACAGGCCAGGGCCAGGGCGAGCGGAAGCAAGGCGCGGCGTGGATCGGACAGGGTCATGCAGGGATCTCCCGGGAGGGCTGGCGGCGGGCAGAACCCGCATCGGCGGGCACCACGGACAGCATCGCTCCGCCCGCCGGGATGGCAGTGGGAGAGGCGATGCAGGTCCGGTGGGGGCGGGCCATGCGATCGGGTCGAAGAGGGCAGGTCGGGTCGCGACCTGGCCCGATCCTGCAACAGCCGCCGCGAGCTGGCAAGTGCCATTTAGTTCGATCCAAATGCGGGAAATAGCGCGGTCGGCGGGTTTCCAGCGCGAACCCGCTGGATCGATTGAAGAAATCGCCCTGCCGTTCCGGCCTGCGGGGCGTCGGCGTAATGTCGAGGCGGCCCGGATGCTAGAATCACAGCCCTCGCAACCCGTTCATCGACATCCGCCATGAGCCATACCGCCACCGCGCCCGCCAACGCCGAGAAGCGCTACACCGTGCACCGCAGCGACCTGCCGCTGAGCTGCCCGACCCCGGAAATGGCGCTGTGGAACTCGCATCCGCGCGTGTACCTGCCGATCGAAGACGAGCCCAACGGCGAAGCGCAGTGCCCGTACTGCGGGTCCGTGTTCGTGCTGGCCGACTAAGCGGCCGCCCCTTCGATGCGCCGATTGACCGTGGTGCAGTTGCTGCCGGCGCTGCACTCCGGCGGTGTCGAGCGCTCGACCCTGGAAATCGCTGCGGCCCTGGTCGCCGCCGGCCATCGCGCGCTGGTGGTTTCCGCCGGTGGCCGCCTGGTGCAGCCGCTGCTCGATAGTGGTGCCGAGCACCTCACCCTCGACATCGGCCGCAAGTCGCTGCTGACCCTGCGGCATCTGCCGACCCTGCGTCGCCTGTTCTCCGAGGTCGGCGCGGACATCGTGCATGCGCGTTCGCGGCTGCCGGCCTGGCTGGGCCTGTACGCGATCCGCGCCATGCCCGCCGCACAGCGCCCGCACTGGGTCACCACCGTGCACGGGCTGAACTCACCCAGCCGCTACAGCGCAGTGATGACCAGCGGTGAGCGCGTGATCTGTGTATCCAACACGGTACGCGACTACGTGCGCCGGCATTACCCGACGGTGCCCGAAGCGACGCTGCAGGTGATCCCGCGCGGCGTTGACGTCGCCCAGTTCCCGCGCGTCGCGCGCGCCGACCGTCGGCCGCGGCTGGCATTGGCCGCCGATTATCCGTGGCTGGGGCAGGTGGACGGCCCGCTGATGCTGCTGCCGGGGCGGGGCACCCGCCTGAAGGGCCATGCCCATGCATTGCAGCTGCTGGCCGACGTGCGCGCGGCCGGTGTGCCGGCCCAGCTGTGGATGCTGGGCACCGATGAACCGGGCCGCGAAGCCTATGTAGCGGATCTGCGCAGGCAGGCGGCGGCGCTGGGCGTGGCCGACGCTGTGCAGATCAACTCGCCGACCGCGCGCATCGCCCAGGCCTACGCGGCCAGCGACCTGGTGCTGCAGTTGTCGGACAAGCCCGAAGCGTTCGGCCGTACCGTGGTCGAGGCGCTGTCGGTCGGCCGCCCGGTACTGGGTTGGGACCATGGCGGCGTGGGTGAACTGCTGCGGCAGTTGCAGCCCGGTGGTGCGGTTGCGCTCGGCGATGCGCGCGCACTGAGTGAACGTGCGCTGGCCCTGCTGGCGCAGCCGCCGTCGCTGCCGGCGCGCATCCCGTTTACCCTGCAGGCCATGCAGCGTGACACCCTCCGCCTCTATGCCGACCTTGCCGGCTGACGCCACCGTTGCTCTGCGCGACGACCGCGCCGGGCGCTGGGCACCCTGGTGGGTGCTGGCGTACGTGGCGATGTGGCCGCTGCCGGGCATCGCCGAAACCGTGCTGGGACTGGGCGCGGTCTATGCTGCCGCGCGCATGGTCACGCGCCGGCTGCAGCGCCGCCCGCACCTGTTGAGCACGGCGGCCTGGGCGCTGACCTCGATCCTGTTCCTTGGTTACTGGCTGCCGCAGGCGTTCTCGGTCATCGATGCCATCGACCCGTCGGCGTCGTGGACCAAGGCCGCTGCCGGGCTGCGCTACCTGCCTTTCATGTGGCTGGTGGCAATCGCCGTGGCCACGCCGGAACGGCGGCGGCTGACCTTCGGTGGCCTGGCGCTGATCACCGGCGCGTGGACGCTGGATGCACTGGTACAGGCCGTGGCCGGTACCAGCCCATGGTTCTGGTCGCTGGAACACCTGAAACTGGCGGTAAGTGGCCGCGCGTTGTGCCCCGCGGACGAAGCCGCGCTGGCTGACCGCCTCAGTGGCGCGCTCGGGCCGTGCAACCTGAAATTCGGCCAGGTGCTGGCCAGCCTGTCACCGTTCCTGCTGCTGCCGGTCGCACGGCGCTTCGGCAATGCGGGCTGGTTGCTGGCGGCCGCCGCGCTTGGCTGCGTGCTGTTGCTGGCAGGGGCGCGTGCCGCGTGGATCACCTTCGTGCTGGTGCTGGCCTACAGCGGCGTGCGTCAGTTCGGCTGGAAGCGTCTGGCGCTGTTGGCGCTGATCGCGGTGCTGGCAGCGGGCGCGTTGACCGCCAGCGTGCCGCAGCTGCGCGAACGCTTCGCGCGGACCGCGATCGCCTGGGAAGGGAGCGAAGGCGGTGTCGACCAGGCACTGTCCGGTCGCACGCGGATCTGGCAGGCCGCCGTGTGCATGATTGAAGAACATCCGGTCAATGGTGTCGGCGCACGCGGCTTCCGCGATGCCTATCCGGCCTGCGTCGCCGATGACGGTCCGGCGGTCTGGGGCAATGCCCCTGCGCTGCATGCCCATCAGATCGTGCTGGAAATCCTGGCGGAGACCGGTGTGCTCGGCCTGCTGCTGTGGCTGGCGGCGGTTGCCCAGGCCTGGCGGGCATGGCGCTATGCACCGCCGGCCGCGCGTGAGCGCGCGCGCCCGGCGATGCTGGCGCTGGCGGTGACGGTGTTTCCGCTGAACACCCACCTGGCGTTCTATTCCGCGTTCTGGGGCGGCCTGACAGTGATGCTGGCGGCCCTGTTCGCCGGCAGCCTGCTGGCGCGCGAGGCAGGGGATTCCCCGCCAATACGGTAGTTGCCAACCTTGGTTGGCCCTCCCCAAGGTCGAGGGTCAGATCATCGGCGCCAACCAAGGTTGGCGACTACCTCGCGCATGCAGACGCCCAGCAGTCCGGTCGATGTCAGCCCTGGCTGGCACCGGCTGCCACATCGAGCTAATTGTAGAAATCGCTCCGGCCGCCCGGCTGGCGCTTGAAACGGCGGTGGATCCACAGGTACTGGTCGGGGGCCTCGCGCACCATGGCTTCGATGGCCTGGTTGACCCGCGTGGTATCGGCTTCCACGTCTTCGCTGGGGAAGTTCTCCAGCGGCGCGCCGATCTTCAGGAAGTACTTGCCGCCTTCGCGGCGGTGGAAGTATGGGATCACGGCGCAGCCGGTCATCCGCGCCAGCTGGTGGGTGGCGGTGATGGTCGAAGCGGTGTGGCCGAAGAAAGGCACGAATACGGTGTCCTTGCCGCGCATGTCCTGGTCCGGCGCGTACCAGAGGAAGCCGCCCTTCTTCAGGTGCCGCACAGTGGCGCGGATGTCTTCGTTGGCATACATCGCCTTGGCGTAGCGCAGGCGGCCGAACTTCACCGCCCACTCGTACACCGGGTTCTTGTGCTTGCGGTACATGCCCGACAGGTCGACGTAGTCGCACAGCAGGCGGCCACACATCTCCAGGGTCATGAAGTGGCCGGAGACCAGCAGCACGCCGCGGCCTTCGGCCTGCATCCGCTGCAGATGTTCCAGGCCCTCGATCTGCACCTGCGGGCGGATGCGGTCGATGCTGCCCCACCAGGCGCGGATGCATTCGAACACGCCCACGCCCAGAGCATCGAAGCTGTCGCGCACCAGGCGCTGGCGCCAGGCCTCGTCCTTTTCCGGGAAGCACAGCTGCAGGTTGACCTCGGCGGCGCGGCGGCGGCTGCCGAGCAGGCGCCAGCTGATCCAGCCGACGCCACGGCCCAGCGCGCGCTGCAGCATCCACGGCAGGCGGGCAATGGCGAAGGCGCCGAACATGACGGCGAACATCGGCCAGTTGCGGGGATCGCGCAGCGACGGGCGGACGGCAGTGGAGGCATCGGACATTGCGCCATTCTACCAATCCGGCCGCGTGTCTTTCCCAGGGGGCTCCCGTATCCTTGCCCCATGCGTAAAGACCCTGTCGAATGGATCCTGCGCGGCCTGTATTCAGCCGTGCTGTACCTGCTGCTGCCGATCACCGTGTACCATCTGGTCTGGCGCGGTTTCCGGGTCCGTGAATACTTCCGGCGCTGGGACGAGCGCTACGCCTCCTACCCACAGCCGACCGGCCAGCCGCGGGTCTGGCTGCATGCGGTGTCGGTGGGCGAGGTCAATGCCGCCGCGCCGCTGGTGAACGCCCTGCGCCAGCAACGCCCGGATATCCGCTGGGTCATCACCACCATCACCCCGACCGGGTCTGAACGTGTGCGCGCGCTGTGGGGCGACGCGCTGGACCACGTCTACCTGCCGTACGACGTGCCGGGCAGCGTCAATCGCTTCCTGGGCCACTTCCGGCCCAGCCTGGCGTTGATCCTGGAGACCGAGCTGTGGCCGAACATGCTGTTCGGCTGCCGCGATCGCCGCATCCCGGTCTACATCCTCAATGCCCGCCTGTCGGCCCGCTCGCTGCGTGGCTACCGGTTGCTGGCAGCGCTGATCCGTCGCGCCCTGCGCACGGTCACCTGCGTCGCCGCCCAGTCGCAGGATGATGCCGAGCGTTTCGTGCAGCTGGGCGCGACCCCCGGGCAGGTACAGGCGCTGGGCAACCTGAAGTTCGACATCGCCACGCCGGACGTGCAGGACTTCGTCGCGCAGTTCCATGCGCAGGTACCCGCTGGACGCCCGGTGTGGATCGCCGCCAGCACCCATGACGGTGAGGAGCAGGCGGTGATCGACCTGCACCGTCGCCTGCGCCAGCAGCATCCCGACCTGCTGCTGCTGTGGGCGCCGCGGCATCCCGAGCGCTTCCCGAAGGTGGAGGCCCTGGCGCGCGAGCAGGGCTGGAATGTGGCGACCCGGCGTGCGATGCAGTGGCCAGACGCCGGCACCGATGTGTTCGTCATCGATACCCTGGGCGAATTGATGCCGTTCTATGCCTGTGCGCAGGTGGCGTTCGTCGGCGGCAGCCTGCAATCGATCGGTGGCCACAACCTGCTGGAACCGGCGGCGATGGGTACCGCCGCAGTGACCGGTCCACACCTGCACAACTTCTCCGAGATCTCACGACGCATGCGTGAGGCCGGCGCCTTGCTGGTCGGCGAGGACGTGCAGGCGGTTGGCGATCTGCTGCAGCACCTGCTTGATGACGCACGCGCACGCCAGGACATGGCGCGCGCGGGGTGCACCCTGGTCAGCAATGGTCGCGGCGCGTTGCAGCGCACGCTGGCATTGGTGGCCCCCCACCTGCCTCCTCCGCGCAGCTGAGGGTGTGGCGAGGCTTCGATCAGCAACGATCCGTTCCCTGTGTTGCGGATTGAATGACGTGATCGACTGCATCAATTCTGCTTAGCGGCCAGATTCCTGTCGTTGCAGGCCCGGGGGGCGGTCTACCTGCGTGCCTGCGGTCACACTGCGGCGTGCACGCCACGGATTCTGATACCGCCCTTCGCCGCAGGGTGCCAGCCTGCTGTCGAACGCGCTTGGGCGGGCATCAAGGAACCTTGCGATGGATAGCGACAGTGACCCGGGCGGCATGCGCGATGCAGGGCCGGGCATGGATCATCTTGCAGTGGTGGCCCTGACCCTGATGCTGGGTGGCAGCGTGATCGCGCTGGTGGGGCAGCACACTGCCGCCCAGGCAGGCCCCGCCATCGTGTTGAGCCTGTTGCTGGCTGCGCTGGGCACAGGGCCGCTGCTGTACTGCCTGCACATCCTGGGCCAGCAGCTGCCGGCGGCCGACGGCCTGCATGGTCTGCTGCAGGCCCGCTGGGGCAGCGCCCCGGCCGGCCTGCTCGGCGGCGCGCTGCTGGCGGAGCTGGTGGCGACCAGCGCTGGCGTGGCGCAATCCATGGCCAGTCATATGCATGCACTGCTGGTCAGCGCTGGCATCGAGGCCGGCAACGCGATGCCGGTCGCGCTGACGGCCACCCTCGGCCTGCTCCTGCTGGGCGTGACCGTGTTGTTGCCACCGAGGCGCGCTGCACTGGTGGCCTGTGCGCTGTTGACGGTGAAACTGGGTACCGGCCTGCTGTTGCTGGCGCTGGCAGCCCGCCACGTGCATTACGCGCTCTGGATTCCGTGGTTGCCGGAAGCCACGGCGCCCTATCGCTTCGGGCCAGGCGGGGTATTGGCGGCGAGCGTGCCGCTGCTTGGCGTGTTCGCCTGCGCCGGCCTGGTGCTGGGATTTCCGGGCATGTGCGGCCAGGCGCGCGCGCGACAGACGCTGCTGCTTGCGGGCGTGCTGCTGCTGGCGATGCTGCTGCTGATCGCGCTGGCTGCGTTGCAGGCCGGCCTGGTCGAGTTCCCGGCATTGGCCAGTACGCGACCGCTGTCGATGGCGTTGCGGCAGCATCCACAACTGCAGTGGATGATGCCGCTGCTGCCGCTGGCCGGGGCGGCCGGGTTGGCGGCGTTGCTGCTGGTGCTGCTGCGGGTGGCGGCGCGGTTGGCAGCGCAGCTGTGGACTGCCGCGCGCGATGCAGCACCCGGATCTACCGCACCGATGATGCGGGTCGTCGTGGTGCTGTCGGCGGCGCTGTTGGCGCTGGCGATGCCGATGGGCACATTGCCGGTGCTGCCTGGCCCGGCAACCCTGCTGGTGATGGCGGCGCTGTGCGTGGCTGTCCTGCGCGCGCAGGTTCCGCTGCCGCGCGCCGTGCCGGTGCTGGCCCCCCTGGCCGCCGCGCTGTGCCTGCTGGCTGCGGTGGAGCGGATGCGTGCCTGGCCCGGCTGACGGCAGGGAGGCGCCCAATGCAGGGAAGTGTCTGTCTGCCTCGCCCACAAAAAAGCCACCCTCGCGGGTGGCTTCTTCATTCCCGGCAAGGCGACGGCTCAGTGCGTGGTCGTTGCCGGGTTGCCCGCGTCCTGGGTCAGCAGGCGGTTGACGTCCTGCAGCTCGGCCACATCCAGTGCGCCCAGCGACTGGCTCAGCAGCAGGCGGTTCTGCAGGAAGGTGTAACGCGCATTGGCGTAATCCAGCTGCGCGGAGAACAGGATGCGCTGGTTCTGGATCACGTCCAGCACGGTACGGGTACCGACTTCCAGGCCAACCTGCGAGGCGTCGTACGCACTCTGTGCCGAGACCACCGCCAGGCGGCGCGCTTCCACTTCGCTGATGCCCTGCACCAGGGTCTGGTAGGCATTGCGGGTGTTGCGGTCCAGCGCGCGCTTCTGCTGCTCGTAACCGTCCTGGGCGATGTCACGCTGGGCCAGCGCCTGGCGCACGCCGGACTGGGTGGCACCGCCGGCGAAGATCGGCACGCTCAGGGTCAGGCCGATGCTGTTGGTGCGCGCATCGGGCGACAGCGAGCCGGAACCGGTGCTGTCACCCCAGGTCGCGCTCTTGCCCCAGCTGCCGCCCAGCGACAGGGTCGGGTAATGGCCACCGCGGGCGGCCTGCACGCTGGCTTCGGCGGCACTGACCTTCAGTTCCTGCGCCTTCAGCGCCGGATTCTGGTTGGTCGCCTGGTGCACCAGCTCGTCGATGTTGCCGCGGTTGGCCGGCACTTCCGGGCGGAAGTCGGCCGGCAGGCCGCGCAGGTTGACCACCGGCTGGCCGGTCAGTTCGGTCAGGGCCTGGTAGTTATCGGCCAGGGTGTTCTGCGCAACGATGGTGTTGGCGCGCGCCTGGTCGTACTGGGCGCGTGCTTCGTGCACGTCGGTGATCGGCGCCAGGCCCACTTCCAGGCGCTTGTCGGCGAAGTCGAACTGCTTCTTCGCGGCCGCTTCATTGGTCTGTGCGGCGTTCAGCGATTCGATCGCCACCAGCACGTTGAAGTAGGCCGCGGAGGTGCGCACGATCAGGCTGTCGTTGGCCGAATCGAGGGTGAAGTCCGCCGCCTTGCTCAGCTCGCGCTGCGAGCGCAGGTTGTTGATCTGGGTCCAGTTGAACAGCGTCTGGCTGCCGTCGATCGTGTAGTTGCGACGCTTGTTGGTGAACGAGCCCGAATTGACATCGGCGTTCGGCTCACTGCGTGTGCGGTTCAGCGTGGCTTGGCCATTGATCTGCGGCAGCAGGGCAGCGCGCGCCTGCACGGCGCCTTCCTTGTCGACCAGCCGGGTCGATTCGGCGGCGGACAGCTGCGGATCGCCATTGCGCGCCATCTCGTAGACCTGCAGCAGGTCGGCGGCATGGGCGGACAACGGCAGCAGGGCAGTGGCCAGCGCAACAGCGAGGGATCGGCGGATCATTGCGGCTTCCTTGGACTCAGAGGTGGAACTGGGGTGCCGGGGCGGCACCGCGCAGGTAATCGATATCGGTTTCGAACAGCGATTCGGTGCTGCCGTCGGCCTTGACCAGCAGGGCCTCCATCGCCGGCGAGCGGCCCTGGATCACGAACAGGCGGCCACCCGGACGCAGCCACGAGGCGAACTGTGACGGCACCACGTCGACCGCACCAGTGACACAGATCACGTCAAAACGGCGTTCGGTCTGCCAGGACAGGGCGTCGGCCACTTCGACACGGACATTGGTGCCCAGGCCGGACGCGTCCAGGCGGGCGCGTGCGGCGGCGGCCAGTTCCGGGTCGATCTCCAGGCTCAGCACGTCGCGCGCCAGCGCGCCGATGCAGGCAGCCAGGAAGCCGCTGCCGGTGCCGATCTCCAGCACTTCGTCACCCGGCTGCAGGTCCAGTGCCTGCAGGGTACGGCCCTCGATGACCGGCTTCATCATCTTCTGGCCATGGCCGATCGGCAGTTCGACGTCGGCGTAGGCCAGCGCCCGGTGCGCGTCGGCGACAAAGGCCTCGCGCGGCAGGCGGGCGAGGACGTCGAGCACCTTGATGTCCAGCACGTCCCAGGGACGGATCTGCTGTTCCACCATCAGTTCGCGGGCGTGGGCGTAATCAATCGTCATGAGGTTCAAATCCAGCGCAGTGGGCCGGCCATTTTACCGGTGCCGGAGGCCGGCGGCGCGCCCAGAGCATCAGCTGCCGGGTGGCCGGGGTCGCAGTGCCGGAAGTCATCGCGACCTCCGGTTCGTTCAGTTTTGGTTATCCGGCCGTCCCGGCCCCTCGCGGCGCATAGGCGCGCAGGAAGAAGTCGATGCTGGCGGTCACGTGGGTGAGAGGGTCGCACTGCACCGGTGACAGTGGCATGCCGCACATCATATGCATGTGCACTTCGCCCTTCACCAGGGTCAGGAACTGCTGGCCGGCGAGGTAGTAATCGGCAATCTCCAGCTCGCCGCGTTCGCCGCGCGCGCGCAGGAAGTCGGCCAGGGCCGCGCAGGTACGTTCCGGGCCGGCTTGCCAGAACAGCTCGCGCAGGCGTTCATCGGTTTCCGGGGCCATCATCATGCGCTGGATCGAGATCGCCGCATCGGAGGTGATCAGCTCGAAGAAGGCCAGGCCGATGCCGATCAGCTGGTCTCGCAGCGGGCCGTCCGCGTCGGCCACGAACAGGGCGTCGGGCAGCATTTCAATGCATTTGGACTGCACGGCCTCGGAGAACAGGGTCTCCTTGTCGCCGAAATGGCTGTACACGGTCAGCTTCGAGACGCCGGCCTGAGCAGCGATGGCGTCCATGCTCACGCCGGTATAGCCCTGTTCGATGAACAGTGCCTTGGCTGCTTCAAGGATCGCCGCGCGCTTGCCGAGATCCTTGGGGCGCCCGGGTCCGGCGGCCTTGGCAGCGGGCTTGGCCGACGGCTTGCGGGAAGTGGGAGAACTCATCGCAACAATACTAGACCAAGCGGTTCGATATTTATACTATACCGACCGGTTTATTAAATTGGGCCGGCAGTCGCGGCTCCCCCCTTGTTGGACCCTGCGTTTTCAGGACGTTGACCGATGAAGATCGTGCGCTGGATGGGCGGTATGGTGTGGGTGGCTGCGCTGGCAGCCTGTTCGGGACAGGAACAGGCGCCGCAGGCGGCCGTGCCGGTGCTGGTGGTTCACCCTGGCGAGCAGGCCGGGCAGGCGCCGGCGGCGTTCCCGGGCACGGTGCGTGCCCGCCAGGAAAGCCCGCTGTCGTTTCGCGTCGGCGGTAACCTGGTCAAGCGCCACGTCGATGCCGGCCAGCGGGTGAAGAAGGGCGACGTGCTGGCCGAGCTGGACGTGGCCGACTTCGCGCTGCAGGCCCGCGCTTCGCAGGCCCAGCTGGCCGCGGCCGAAGCCGACCTGGTGCGCGCCCGCGACGACCTCAAGCGCTATCAGGTGCTGGCCGACCAGCAGCTGGTCAGCCGCTCGCAGCTGGACCAGCAGTCTGCCGCGTTCAAGGCGGCGCAGGGCCAGGCCAATGCGGCGCGTGCCAACCTCGATGTGCTGCGCAACCAGGCCGACTACGCGCAGCTGCGTGCACCGGCCGACGGCGTGGTCGCCAGCCGCGAGGCCGAAGCCGGGCAGGTGGTGTCGGCCGGCCAGACCATCTTCAACCTGGCCGCCGACGGTGGCCGCGAAGTGCTGATCGACCTGCCTGAAGCCACCATCCGCGATTACGCGGTCGGCCAGCCGGTGGAGGTGGAGTTGTGGAACCGCCCGGGCCAGCGCCTGCCGGGCACGATCCGCGAGATTGCCGCCGCCGCCGATCCGCAGGCACGCACCTATGCGACCCGGGTCAGCCTGGCGGCCGACGCACTGGCCGATGTCGAACTGGGCCAGAGCGCACGTGTCTACAGCAGCGCCGGCCGCCACGGCACCCTGCAGCTGCCGCTGGGTGCGCTGCAACGCGGTGCCAACGGTGCCGCCAGCGTGTGGGTGGTCGATCCGGCCAACAGCACGCTGAAGGCTGCGGCGGTCACCACCGGTGCCTATGGCAGCGAGACGGTGCCGGTGCTCACGGGCGTCGGCGCAGGCGACTGGGTGGTCGCCGCCGGTGGCCATCTGCTGCGTGCCGGCCAGCCGGTGATCGCGGTGGACCGGCAGAACCGCCCGGTGCTGAAGCCGGCCGCACCTGCCGCCGCCGCCAAGGCCAAGGAGTAAGCCGGTGCGCCGCTTCAATCTTTCCGAGTGGGCGCTGGCCAACCGTCCACTGGTGCTGTTTGCGATGCTCGCCTTCGCGCTGATCGGCGCGTGGTCGTACAAGCACCTGGGCCAGTCCGAGGATCCGCCGTTCACCTTCAAGGCGATGGTGGTGCGCACGCTGTGGCCGGGCGCCACCGCCGAGCAGGTTTCGCGGCAGGTGACCGAGCCGATCGAGAAGGCGCTGATGAACACCGGCGAGTACGAGTTCATCCGCTCGTACTCGCGCCCGGGCGAATCGCAGGTGATCTTCATGGCCCGCGACAGCCTGCGTTCCCGGCAGATTCCGGACCTGTGGTACCAGGTGCGCAAGCGTGTGGGCGACATCCGGGCGACGCTGCCGCGCGAGATCGTCGGCCCGTTCTTCAACGATGAGTTCGGCGACACCTACGGCAACATCTACGCGCTGACCGGCAAGGGCTTCGACTACGCCGTGATGCGTGACTACGCCGACCGCATCCAGCTGGAACTGCAACGCGTGCCCGACGTCGGCAAGATCGACCTGGTCGGCCTGCAGGACGAGAAGGTGTGGATCGAGCTGTCCAATACCCGCCTGGCCACGCTGGGCGTGTCGATGCAGCAGGTGCAGCAGGCATTGGCCGACCAGAACGCGATCACCGCTACCAGCTTCTTCGAGACCGCCACCGATCGCGTGCAGCTGCGCGTGACCGGCCAGTTCAACGATATCGAGGCGATCCGCCAGTTCCCGATCCGGGCCGGCGACCGGACCGTGCACCTGGGTGACATCGCCGAGGTGAAGCGTGGCTTTGCCGACCCAGCGTCGCCGAAGATGCGCTTCATGGGCGAAGAAGCGATCGGCCTGGCGGTGGCGATGAAGGACGGCGGTGACATCCTCAAGCTCGGTGCCAACCTCGATGCCGAGTTCGAGCGCCTGCAGAAAACCCTGCCGGCCGGCATGCAGCTGCGCAAGGTGTCCGACCAGCCGCAGTCGGTGGAGGAGTCGGTGGGCGAGTTCGTGCAGGTGCTGACCGAGGCGGTGGTGATCGTGCTGCTGGTCAGCTTCTTCTCGCTGGGCCTGCGTACCGGCCTGGTGGTGGGGGTGACCATTCCGCTGGTGCTGGCGATGACCTTCTTCGTCATGCACTACTTCGACATCGGCCTGCACAAGATTTCGCTGGGCGCGCTGGTGCTGGCGCTGGGCCTGCTGGTGGACGATGCGATCATCGCGGTGGAGATGATGGCCACCAAGATGGAGCAGGGCTACGACCGCCTGCGTGCGGCCAGTTTTGCCTGGGAGTCGACCGCGTTCCCGATGCTGACCGGTACCCTGATCACCGCGGCCGGCTTCCTGCCGATCGCCACGGCGGCATCGAGCACCGGTGAGTACACCCGCTCGCTGTTCCAGGTGGTGACCATCGCGCTGGTGGTGTCGTGGATCGCAGCGGTGCTGTTCATTCCGTACCTGGGCGACAAGATGCTGCCGGACCTGTTCAATCCGCAGCCGCCGAAGCCGGGCAGCCTGTCCGCGCGCTGGCATGCCAGGCGCCAGCAGTGGGCCGACCGCTACCCGGCGCTGGCCAACCTGATCGCACCGCCGCAGCACGGGCACGACCATGACCCGTACCAGCGCCCGTTCTACCGCAGCTTCCGTCGCTTCCTGGACGCCTGCCTGCGCCGTCGCTGGTGGGTGATCGCCGCGACCATCGCCCTGTTCGTGTTCTCGCTGATGATGTTCCGCTTCGTGCCGCAGCAGTTCTTCCCGGATTCGACCCGGCCGGAGCTGATGGTGGACATCGAGCTGGCCGAGGGCGCGTCGCTGCGCTCGACCCAGGCCCAGGCCGAGAAGCTGGAAAAGCTGCTGTCCAGCCGCGACGGCATCGCCAACTATGTGTCCTATGTCGGCACCGGTTCGCCGCGCTTCTACCTGCCGCTGGACCAGCAGCTGCCGGCGACCAACTTCGCCCAGTTCGTGGTGCTGGCCAAGGACATCAAGTCGCGCGAAAGCACCCGCGACTGGCTGCTGCACGAGGTGATCCCGAAGTTCCCGGATGTGCAGATGCGCGTGACCCGCCTGGAGAACGGCCCGCCGGTCGGCTACCCGGTGCAGATGCGCATTTCCGGCGAGCACATCGAGAGGGTGCAGGCGATCGCGCGCCAGGTCGAGGCCAAGGTGCGTGAGAACCCGCACGTGATGAACGTCAACCTGGACTGGAGCGAGCCGAGCAAGGTGGTGCGGCTGGTGATCGACCAGGAGCGTGCCCGCGCGCTGGGCGTGAGCAGTGCCCAGGTCAGCCAGTTCCTGTCCAGTTCACTGGCCGGGCAATCGGTGAGCGTGTACCGCGAAGGCAACCGCCAGATCGAGATGCTGCTGCGCGGCCCGGCCGATGAGCGCAACCAGCTGGAACTGCTGTCGAGCCTGTCGATGCCGACCGCCAACGGCGGCAGCATCACCCTGTCGCAGGTGGCGACGATGGAGTACGGCTTCGAGGACGGCATCATCTGGCACCGCAACCGACTGCCGACGGTGACCGTGCGCGCCGACATCAGCGATGGCATGCAGCCGCTGGACGTGGTGCACCAGATCCTGCCGACGCTGGACGGCATCCGTGCCGAACTGCCCAGCGGCTACCTGCTGGAAACCGGCGGCACGGTGGAGGATTCGGCCCGCGGCCAGAACTCGATCAAGGCCGGCATGCCACTGTTCCTGGTGGTGGTGGCGACGCTGCTGATGCTGCAGCTGCGCAGCTTCTCGCGCGCAGCGATGGTGCTGGTGACCGCGCCGTTGGGCATCATCGGTGCAACCCTGTTCCTGCTGCTGTTCCGTGCGCCGTTCGGCTTCGTGGCACTGCTGGGCACGATCGCACTGGCCGGCATGATCATGCGCAATTCGGTGATCCTGATCGACCAGATCCAGCAGGACATCGACGCCGGCCATGACCGCTGGCATTCGATCATCGATGCCACGGTGCGCCGCTTCCGTCCGATCGTGCTGACCGCGCTGGCTGCCGTGCTGGCGATGATTCCGCTGTCGCGCAGCGCGTTCTATGGCTCGATGGCAATCTCGATCATGGGTGGCCTGATCGTGGGTACGGTGCTGACCCTGGTGTTCCTGCCGGCGCTGTACGCGGCCTGGTTCCGGGTGAAAGCGGACGAATCCGGGGCATGATGCCCCGGGTTTTCCCGGCCTTGGCCTCTGGCAGGTGCCAACCTTGGTTGGCACTGACGCATGCATCCACGCATGGCGTGGATCTACTGCAACTGCAGCCCCGCCCGCAGTACCGGCAACAGCCACTCGATGAAGACCTGCACACGTTGCGCGCGATGCTGCCGGTGCGGCTGCAGCAGGGTCACCGGCAGTGGCTGCGCAACGTGCTGCGGCAGCACTTCCACCAATGCGCCTGATTGCAGTTCAGCCTGCACGTCGTAGCGCGGAATCTGCAGCAGCCCGAGCCCAGCCACGCAGCAGGCAATCGACGCTTCGGCGCTGTTCACCCTTACCCAGCCTGGCATCGGTAGCGTGCGCAGCTGGTTGCCGTCCTGCCACTCCCACGCTTCCACCCGCGCCGTGGTCGGCGAAGCGTAGTTCACCGCGCGGTGCTGCTGCAGGTCGGCAGGATGCTGCGGCTCGCCGTGCTCGCGCAGATAGGCCGGTGCGGCAACGTTGACGAAGTCGAGCTGGCCCAGGGTGCGGGCCACCAGGCTGGAGTCGCTCAGCTGGCCGACGCGGAGTACGGCATCGCAGCCATCTTCGATCAGGTTCACCGCACGGTCGGTCATGCCCAGGTCCAGCTCCACCTGCGGGTAGCGTGCGAAGAAGTCGGGCAGGGCCGGGGCGAGGATGCGGCGGCCGATGCGGCTGGGCACGTCGATCTTCAGCAGTCCCACCGGCTGTGCGTCGTCCTGGCGGAACAGTGACTCGGCGTCCTCGACCTCGGCAATCAGGCGCAGGCAACGGGCATGGAACACGTCGCCATCGTGGGTGGTGGAGACCCTGCGGGTCGAACGCTGCAGCAGGCGGGTGCCGAGCCGCTGTTCAAGTTCCGCGATGGCCGCTGACACCGTCGAACGGGGCAGCCCGAGCTGGTCGGCGGCGCGTGTGAAGCTGGCGCACTCCACGACCCGGGTGAAGATGCGGAAGCGATCGATCCGGTCCATTGTTCGCTGGCTCTGGAAAGTTAAGTCAATGTGGCGGGCTTTATCCGCGTTTTCTGCACGATATCGTCGTCAGGGCAGGGTTGCCACCCCGGGCAGCCCCCTCCCGAGACCAACGCCATGACCGACCATTCCCTCAAGGGCAAGACCGTGCTGATTGCCGGTGGCGCCAAGAACCTGGGCGGCCTGCTGGCCCGCGACTTTGCTGCGCAAGGGGCCAGGGCCATCGTCATCCATTACAACAGCGCCGCCACCCAGGCCGACGCCGAAGCGACGGTTGCCGCCGTGCAGGCCGCTGGCAGCAAGGCCGTCGCACTGCAGGGAGACCTGACCTCGGCCGAGGCGATGGAGCGCTTGTTCGCCGATGCGGTGGCGGCAGTGGGCCGTCCTGACATTGCCATCAACACGGTCGGCAAGGTGCTGAAAAAGCCGCTGCTGGAGATCAGCGAAGCGGAGTACGACGAGATGAGCGCGGTCAATGCCAAGGCCGCCTTCTTCTTCCTCAAGGAGGCCGGTCGCCATGTCAATGATGGCGGCCGCATCTGCACCCTGGTCACGTCGCTGCTGGGTGCGTTCACACCGTTCTATTCCAGCTATGCCGGTACCAAGGCGCCGGTGGAACACTTCAGCCGCGCGGCGTCGAAGGAGTTCGGCGAGCGCGGCATCTCGGTGACCGCGATCGGCCCCGGTCCGATGGACACGCCGTTCTTCTATCCGGCCGAGAGTGCCGATGCGCAGGCGTACCACAAGACCGCGGCGGCGCTGTCGGCATTCACCCGTACCGGCCTGACCGACATCGCCGACATCGTGCCGTGGATCCGCTTCCTGGTCACCGATGGCTGGTGGATGACCGGGCAGACCATCCTGGTCAATGGTGGGTACACCACCAAGTAGAGCAGCCACGCAGGGCGTGGCTGCGGCGTACCTGTAGAGTCAAGCCATGCTCGACTGCTGTTGCGTGAGTCGAGCATGGCTCGACTCTACAGGAGTTGCAGGACAGGTCAGCCCAGCTTCGCCAGCACCGCATCCGTCGCGGCGGCGGTACTCACCGCCTGACCCTTGGCGGCCAGGTCGGCGGTGAACACGCCGTCGTCCAGCACGGCATGTACTGCGGCTTCCACCGCCGCAGCCTCGGCTTCCAATCCCAACGAATGGCGCAACAGCATCGCTGCGCTGTAGATCGTCGCGTACGGGTTGGCGATGCCCTTGCCAGCGATGTCCGGGGCCGAGCCATGGATCGGCTCGTAGATGCCGACCGCGCCCGGTTCGCCCAGCGACGCCGACGGCAGCAGGCCCAGCGAGCCGGCCAGCATCGAGGCCTCATCGGTGAGGATGTCGCCGAACATGTTCTCGGTCACGATCACGTCGTACTCGCGCGGCTTGGCCAGCAGGTGCATGGCCATCGAATCAACCAGCTGGTGTTCCAGTGCCACGTCCGGGAATTCTTCCCGGCCGATGCGTGCGGCCACGTCACGCCACAGGCGCGAGGTCTCCAGCACGTTGGCCTTGTCCACCGAGGTGACCTTGCCACGGCGCTGTTGCGCCAGGCGGAAGGCACTGCGCAGCACGCGCTCGATCTCGGCCACGGTGTAGCGGCACAGGTCGCTGGCGCTGTCGGCGTCGCGGGTCTTGTCACCGAAGTAGATGCCGCCGGTCAGTTCGCGCACCACCACGAAGTCCACGCCCTGCAGCAGTTCGGCCTTGATCGGCGAGGCGTGCAGCGCCGCCTCGTGGGTGCGTACCGGGCGCAGGTTGGCATACAGGCCCAGCGCCTTGCGGATCGCCAGCAGGCCCTGTTCCGGGCGTACCCTGGCATTCGGGTCGGACCACTTCGGGCCCCCCACGGCGCCCAGCAGCACTGCATTGGCGGCCTGGCAGGCTGCCAGGGTTTCGGCCGGCAGCGGCTCGCCGTGACGGTCGATGGCGATGCCACCGATATCGTGTTCGCTGAAAGCAAAGGTGTGATTGAAGCGTTCGGCGACGGCCTTCAGGACGGCAACTGCCGCGGCGGCCACTTCCGGGCCGATGCCATCACCGGGCAGGACAACAATTTCAGCGTGCATGCTCACTCTCGTAACGTTCGATTTCAGGGACGCGGCCCAACAGATACCCCAACTGGTCGACACCTTCCAGCAGGCAGGTCTGCGAGAAGCCATCCAGCGGGAAGGAATAGACGCGGCCATCCGGGGTGCGCAGTTCGCGCGTGGCCACATCGATGGTCAATTCATCGTCCGGACGCTGCATCAGCGCCTGCACGTCGGCCTCGTCCAGCACGATCGGCAGCAGGCCGTTCTTCAGCGAGTTGCCGCGGAAGATGTCGGCGATCTCGCTGCTGACGATGGCGCGCAGTCCGAGGTCGGTCAGCGCCCACGGTGCATGCTCGCGCGAGGAACCGCAGCCGAAGTTGCGGCCCGCCAGCAGGATGCTGCGGCCGGCGTTGTGCGGCTGGTTGAACGCAAAGTCGGCCACCGGCGAACCATCGGCCTGCCAGCGCCAGTCATTGAACGCATTGCGGCCCAGGCCGGCACGTTCGGTGGTGGACAGGAACCGCGCCGGAATGATCTGGTCGGTGTCGATATTGGTCTGGCGCAGCACCACGCTGGCCGAGCTCAGGGTACGGAAACCGGCCATCACGCGACCTCCTGTGCGAACAGTTCGCGGGTATCGGCCACCTGGCCTTTCACCGCCGCCCATGCCGCGCTCATCGGCGACGCCAGCAGGGTGCGTGAACCTGGGCCCTGGCGGCCCTCGAAGTTGCGGTTGCTGGTGCTCACGGCCAGCTGGCCCGGGGCGACCAGGTCACCGTTCATGGCGATGCACATCGAGCAGCCCGGCTCGCGCCACTCGGCACCGGCCGCGCGCACGATCTCATGGATGCCTTCGGCCTCGGCCTCGCGCTTGACGATCTCCGAGCCCGGCACCACCAGCATGCGCACGCCGTCGGCAACGTGGCGGCCACGCAGCACCTGCGCCACTTCGCGCATGTCGCTCAGGCGGCCATTGGTGCACGAACCAACGAACACCACGTCCACCGGGGTACCCGCCAGCGCCTTGCCGGCCTGGAAGTGCATGTAGTCCAGGCCCTTCTGCGCGGCGGCATCGTTGGCGGCCGGAATCGGCGCATCCACCGCGATGGCAGTACCCGGATGGGTGCCCCAGGTCAGGGTCGGGCGGATATCGGCGGCGTCGATGTGCACTTCGCTGTCGAAGCGTGCGCCGTCATCGCTGCGCAGCTGCTGCCAGCGCGCCACGGCGGCGTCGAAGTCGGCGTCCTTGGGGCCGCGCGGGGTGTTGGCGACGAAGTCGAAGGTGACCTGGTCCGGGGCGACCATGCCGGCACGCGCGCCGGCCTCGATCGACATGTTGCACAGGGTCATGCGCTGTTCCATGTCCATCGCCGTGATGGTGCTGCCACGGAACTCGATCACGTGGCCGGTACCGCCGTTGACGCCGATCACGCCGATGATGTGCAGGACCACGTCCTTGGCGCCGACGCCGGGTGCCAGCGAGCCATCCACGGTGATCGCAAAGGTCTTGGCCTTGCGCTGCAGCAGGCATTGCGTGGCCAGCACGTGACCGACTTCGCTGGTGCCGATGCCGAACGCCAGCGAACCGAACGCACCATGGGTGGAGGTGTGGCTGTCACCGCAGACGATGGTCATGCCGGGCTGGGTGAAGCCCTGTTCCGGTGCGATCACGTGGACGATGCCGCGGTTGTCCGAGGCCATGTCGAACAGCTCGATGCCGTGCTCGGCGCAGTTGCGCGCCAGCGTGGCGACCTGCGCCTCGGAGGCGGCACTGGCGTAGGGCAGCGTGCCGTCGGCGGCAGCCGGCAGGGTCGGCGTGGAGTGGTCCATCGTCGCCTTGGTGCGGTCCGGCCGGCGCGGCGACAGGCCGCGCTCGCGCAGCTCGGTGAACGCCTGCGGTGACGTGACCTCATGGATCAGGTGCAGGTCGATGTACAGCACGGCGGGCGCGCTGTCGGATTCGGGAACCACCACGTGGGCGTCCCACAGTTTGTCGTACAGGGTGCGGGGTGCGGAAGTCATGCGTGTGCCTGGCAGAAGTACGAAGGTGCGGACATCGGGAAAGATAACGAACGGATCATGTCAGCGGCGACGGGCGAGTACCCGCAGCCGCACGTAGTCGGCCAACGGCTGGCCGGCGGCGTTGCGCGGCAGATCGGCCAGCAACGCGGTGGCGGCCTCGCGCACGGTGGCGCGGACCTCGGCGGGCAGATCGTCCAGCAACGGCGCAGCGAATACCCGCAGCCATCCGGCCACACCGGTCGGTAGCGGGGTCGGGCGCGGCGTGCACTCGATCAGCTGCACCTGGAAGCCATGCTGGCGCAGGCGGTCGGCGTAGGCGTCGGCACTGGGGAAATACCACTGGAAGGCGCTGGCACCGTGGCCATGCGCCACGCGCGCGGCCTGTACCGCGGCGATGATCGTGGCCACATTGCCATGGCCACCGAACTCGGCAACAAAGCGGCCACCCGGGCGCAGGGCACGGCGCACGCCTTCCAGCACGCGGTCAGGCGTGCCCATCCAATGCAGGGCGGCATTGCTGAACACTGCGTCGAACTCGCTGTCGAACGACAGCGCATGGCCATCCATCACCTGCGCATCGACGCCACGCGCACGGGCCGCGATCACCAGTTCCGGCGACGCGTCCACGCCGTGGATGCGTGCGCCGCTGAGGGCCAGTTCGGTGCTGAGCACGCCATCGCCACAGCCCAGGTCGAGGATGCGTTCACCGGCGCGCGGGTCGAGCAGGCGCGCCACCGCGCCGCCGAGCAGCGGCACGAAGCCGGCGTCGATCGCATAGTCCTGGGCGTTCCAGTGCTGCCCTGCAGGCAGCGCAGTGGTGTCGAAGGCGCTCATGGCGGGTTCCTCAGGCGGTGGCGGGGGTGGGAATGTCGGTGCTGCTGTGGGCGGCGGCCTGGCGCTGGCGCAGCAGGCGGTTGGCAACATCCAGCCAGGCCAGCGCGGAGGCTTCGATGATGTCCTTGCTGGTGCCGGTGCCGTCGTACTCCACGCCCTCGTGGCGCACGCTCAGGTTGGCTTCGCCGCGCGCATCGGCGCCGATGCCGACGCTGTGCACGTGGTAGCTGTCCAGCATCAGCTGCACGCCGGTGGCCGCCGACAGCGCGCCGAACAGCGCATCGACCGGGCCGTCGCCCTGCGCGGTCTCGGCCACGCGGTTGCCATCGGGGTCGGACAGTTCGACCAGCGCGTTGGCGCGGCTGCCGACGTCACTGATGGTCATCGACGCCAGGCGATAGCCCTGCGCGTTGGAGCCGCCCTGCATCAGCGTCTGCAGGTCGGCATCGGTAACCACGCGCTGCTGTTCGCACAGGCCCTTGAACTGCTCGAACACCAGCTTCAGTTCGTCTTCGTCCAGCCAGAAGCCCAGCGCACGCAGGCGCGCTTCGACGGCGGCGCGGCCACTGTGCCGGCCCAGCACCATCTGCGAGTCTTCCCAGCCCACATCTTCCGGGCGCATGATTTCGTAGGTGCCGCGATGGCGCAGCATGCCGTGCTGGTGGATGCCCGATTCGTGGGCGAAGGCGTTGGCACCGACGATGGCCTTGTTGCGCTGCACCGGCATGCCGACCAGGCGCTGCAGCAGCTGAGAAGTGCCGACGATGCGCGGGGTGTTGATCGCGCTGTCCTGCTCGTAGAAGGCCTGGCGCACCTTCAGGACCATCGCGATCTCTTCCAGCGAGCAGTTGCCGGCGCGCTCGCCGATGCCATTGACGGTGCATTCGACCTGGCGCGCACCGCCTTCGATGGCGGCCAGCGAGTTGGCCACGGCCAGGCCCAGGTCGTTGTGGCAATGCGCACTGAAGATCACGTTGGTGGCATTGGGAACGTCGGAAACGCCGGCGATGACCTGCTGGAACATCGCGCGGATCTCTTCCGGCGTGGTGAAGCCGACGGTGTCGGGCAGGTTGATGGTGGTGGCGCCGGCGGCAATGGCCACGCGCGAAACTTCGATCAGGTAATCCAGCTCGGTGCGGGTGGCATCCTCGGCCGAGAATTCGACATCGTCGATGTACGAGCGTGCCAGTGATACGTGCTTGCGTACCGACTCCAGTACCTGCTCGCGGGTCATCCGCAGCTTGTGCTCGCGGTGCAGCGGGCTGGTCGACAGGAACACGTGCAGGCGCGGGTTGGCAGCCGCTTCCAGTGCGCGTGCCGAGGTTTCGATGTCGGCCTGCAGGCAGCGCGACAGCACCGCCAGGCTCAGGCTCGGGCGGCGCAGTTCGCGGCCGATCAGGGCCATCGCCTCACGGTCGGACTGCGAGCTGGCCGGGAAGCCGGTCTCGATGATGTCCACGCCCAGTTCGTCCAGCGCACGCGCCATCACCAGCTTCTGCGGCGGGCTCATGCTGCAGCCGGGGGACTGCTCGCCGTCACGCAGGGTGGTATCGAAGATGCGGATGCGCGGGGTGGTAATTCGTTCAATGGTGGTCACAGGGAAATCTCCTCGACAGCGGGTGCGACGGCTTGCAGGTGGGAAGGGGAAGAAGCAGGGGATGCGGGGGCGCTGGCCTTGCCGGGCGAGCGCGGTGGTGTGCGGTTGGTGTCGCTGCGCCGTCGCCGTGGCTTGCGCGGTGGGCGCGGACGGATGTCGGTGAGCAGGCCGGCCAGGACGCCGGCATCGATGTTCCCGCCCGACACCACCGCGCACTTGCGGCGGCCGGCGACGCGGCGGCCGGCGGCCAGCGCCAGCGCACCGGCGCCCTCGGCGATGATGTGTTCCTCCAGTGCCAGCCGGACCAGGGTTTCGCGCAGCTCGGCCTCGCGCACGATCACCACGTCGTCCAGCAGCGAGGTGCACAGCCGGCGGGTCAGGAAGCCGGGGACCTTCACCCGTACGCCATCGGCCAGCGAAGCGGCCGGGGCGATCTCGCGGACGTCGCCACGGATCGCGCGCGCCATCGAATCGACGCCTTCCACCTGCGCACCCACCACGCGAACGCCCTGCGATTTCAGTGCCAGCGCGACGCCGGAGGCCAGGCCGCCACCGCCGATCGGCACGATCACCACATCCGGTGCGTGTGCGGCCAGTTCGATGCCGACCGTGCCCTGGCCGGCGATCACGTCGGCATCGTCGAACGCGGACAGGAAGCGGTAGCCGTGGCGCTGCGCCAGTTCCACCGCGAAGGCATAGGCCTCGTCGTAACTGTTGCCATGCTGGCGCACGGTGGCGCCCCAGTGGGCGACGCCGGCGATCTTGGTTGCCGGAGCGCCGTGCGGCATCACGGTGATGGCGGGCACGTCCAGGCGGTAGGCGGCCCACGCCACGCCCTGGGCGTGGTTGCCGGCCGAGGCGCAGATCACCGGCCGGGTGTCGCCGCGCTCGCGGCCGGCCAGCAGCGCGTTCAATGCGCCGCGTACCTTGTAGGAACCGGTGCGTTGCAGGTTTTCCAGCTTCAGCCAGGTACCGAAGCGCTCTGCGTGGTGCAGCGGCGTGGGTGGCAGGAAGCGGCGCAGGCGGGCCTGCGCAGCCAGTACGTCGGCGACGCTTACGTCGCCGACATCGCTTTCCTGGCTGGCATCAGCGGCCGGCATGGGCCACCAGCGGGGTGCGGTCGACCGCCGCATGCGGGCACGGGCGGCGAAGAAGACGCCTCCGTACCGGCACCGTGGTCGCTACGGTACGGGTGTTCATACGGATGCTCCTTCCACGGCGGTGACCTGCACGGACACGCAGTCGTAGATCTTCTCGATCTGCCGGCACAGCGTTTCCGCCGGGCGCTGGCCATCCACCACCAGCTGCAGGTGCCAGCGGCCATCGTCGGCCGCCACCGGCGCGCCGCTGATCGCACGCGGCGCGAAGCCACGGCGTTCGGCCATGCCGATCACGCGCAGCAGCGCGCCTTCGGCCGGGTGCAGCACCAGGTCAAGCCGGTAGTGCATTGGGGGTCTCCTGGCGGGCGTGGGCGGGATTGCTTTCCAGCATCGTGCTGTTGGCGGTGTTCGGCGGCACCAGCGGCCACACGTTGGCGCGTGCATCGATGGCCACGTGCAGCAGGGCCGGGCCTGGCTCGGCCAGCAAGGCAGCCAGGCCACCTTCCACGTCATCGCGTGCGTCGATGCGGGTCGCGGCGATGCCGAACACCTGCGCCAGCGACACGAAGTCCGGGTTGTCGGACAGGTCGATCTCGCTGTAGCGCTCGGCGAAGAACAGCTCCTGCCACTGCCGCACCATGCCCAGCGAACTGTTGTCCAGCAGCACGATCTTCACCGGCAGCCGGCAACGCGCGATGGTGGCCAGCTCCTGCACGTTCATCATGAAGCTGCCGTCGCCGGACACCAGTACCACCGTGCGATCGGGGCAGGCGAACTGGGCGCCCATCGCCGCCGGCAGGCCGAAGCCCATGGTGCCCAGCGCACCGCTGGTGAGGTGGTTGCGCGGGTGGTTGAAGCGGCAGTGCTGCGCCACCCACATCTGGTGCTGGCCGACGTCGCAGGCGATCACCGCATCGGCCGGTGCCAGCTCGCTCAGGCGCTTCAGCAGGGCCGGGGCGTAGATGTGCTGGCCCGGTGCGTCGTAGCGCGCGGCGAATCGATCACGATGCTGCGCACAGCGCCTGCGCCATGCGTCCTGGTGGGCCTTGGGGGAGGGGAAGGCCGCACGCAGGGCGCGGATGGCATGGCCGACATTGCCGGGCACGGCGACGTCGGCACTGCGCAGCTTGGAGATCTCGTAGGCGTCGGCGTCGATGTGGACGACGCGGGCGAACGGCGCGAACTCGGCCAGCTTGCCGGTGGCGCGGTCGTCGAAACGCGCGCCCAGCACCAGCAGCAGGTCGCTTTCCTGCACCGCCATGTTGGCCGCGCGGGTGCCGTGCATGCCCAGCATGCCCAACGATTGCGGATGGCTGGCCGGCAGGGCGCCCAGCCCGCGCAGCGTCATCACGGTGGGGATGGCGCTCGCCTCGACGAAGTCACGCAGGTCCTGCACCGCATCGCCCAGCGCGATGCCGCCGCCGGCGTAGACCACCGGCTTTTCGGCCGCTGCCAGCGCGGCGATGGCCTCGGCGATGGCGGCCTCGGCCGGGGCCGGCGGCGGCTCGACGCTGCTCGGCACATGCGCCGGCAGATGGCTGGCATCGGCCAGCTGCACGTCCTTGGGCAGGTCGATCAGCACCGGGCCAGGCCGGCCCTCGCGGGCGATACGGAACGCATCGGCGACCACGCGCGGCAGGTCGTCAACACTGCGCACCAGCCAGCTGTGCTTGACGATCGGCAGGGTCAGGCCGAACACATCCAGCTCCTGGAAGGCGTCGGTGCCCAGCAGCGGCGTGGCGACCTGGCCGGTGATGCAGACCATCGGCACCGAATCCAGCATCGCATCGGCGATGCCGGTGACCAGGTTCGAGGCGCCCGGGCCGGAAGTAGCCACGCAGACGCCGACCTGGCCGCTGGCGCGGGCGAAGCCATTGGCGGCCAGCGCAGCGCCCTGCTCATGGCGTACCAGGATGTGCTTCAGCGACGAGTCCACCAGCGCGTCGTAGAACGGCATGATGGTGCCGCCGGGATAGCCGAACAGCGTGCGGACGCCTTCGGCTTCCAGCGCCTGGGTCAGCCAGCGCGCGCCGTTGGGCGGCGCGCTGCGGTGTGTCGAAGAGTTCATGGGGGAACCTTGCAAAGCGGGTGGGGGAGGGCCGCGCGGTTACGCGGCCTGTCCTTGCAACCAGACCATCTTGGCGCGCAGTTCCTTGCCCACCTTTTCGATCGGGTGCTCCAGGTCGGCCTGCTTGAACTTGTTGTAGTTCGGCAGGCCCGCTTCGTACTCGGCCACCCAGTTCTTGGTGAAGGTGCCGTCCTGGATGTCCTTCAGCACTTCCTTCATGCGCGCCTTGGTGCCGGCGTCGATCACGCGCGGGCCGCTGACGTAGTCGCCGTACTGCGCGGTCTCGGAAATGAATTCCAGCATGCGCGAGATGCCGCCTTCGTAGAACAGGTCGACGATCAGCTTCAGTTCGTGCAGCACTTCGTAGTAGGCGATCTCCGGCTGGTAGCCGGCTTCGACCAGGGTCTCGAAACCGGCCTGCACCAGCGCCGAGGCGCCGCCGCACAGCACCGCCTGTTCGCCGAACAGATCGGTCTCGGTTTCTTCCTTGAAGGTGGTCTGGATCAGGTTGGCGCGGGCGCCGCCCAGGCCACCGGCATAGGCCAGGGCGTAGTCGGCGGCCTTGCCGCTCTTGTCCTGGTAGACCGCCCAGATGCACGGCACGCCGCGGCCGATTTCATACTCGCGGCGCACCAGCGCGCCCGGGCCCTTCGGCGCGACCAGCACCACGTCCAGGTCCTCGCGCGGCTTGATCATGTCGAAGTGCACGTTCAGGCCGTGCGCGAACAACAGCACCGCGCCCTGCTTCATGTTCGGCGCCAGCACGTCGTCGTAGAGCTTCTTCTGCACCATGTCCGGGGTCAGCACGGCGACCAGGTCGGCGTCCTTCACCGCTTCGGCCGGTGCTTTCACGGTGAAGCCGTCGGCCTGCGCCTTGACCTCGGTCGGGCCGCCCGGACGCAGGCCTACCACCACGTCGAAGCCGGATTCGCGCAGGTTCAGTGCGTGGGCGCGGCCCTGGCTGCCGTAGCCGATGACGGCGATCTTGGTCTGGGGCAGGTCGTTGGTGCTCATGGGGGAAGTTCCTTGCGGTGGGAAGAAAAAAGAACGGCCGGTCGTCGAGGTGACGTACCGGCCGGTCAGGGGAAAGCGGTGGAGGAGGTGCCGCGCATCGCACAGGCACAGCCACCACGAGGCGTCGTGGTGGTGCAGGTCCTGGTTTTGAAGTTGGCGTTGTTCATGGTGGTTGCGTCTGAAACCAGGTCCTGAAATGAAAAAACCCGCACCGGGGCGGGTGCGGGTTTTTGATGAGTTCCGGTGTGTTTGTTGCTTACACGCTGGCTCGTCCCGCACCTGTGGGTTGGGTAATAAGTACGAGCACAAGAATCGAACGCAGCGATGCGGCGCCGGTGTCGGCGGCTTCGATGTGGGTTCGCGGTGGCGTGTTGTGATGCAACATGTGATCGAGAGAAACACAGCCGTTTTGGCGATGTCAACCCTCGCGACAGAATTTTTTTCGGTTTCCGCTGCATCCAGCGCAATCGCTTGTGGCGCAAGGATGGTTGCCGCTGAAAGTGTTTCGGTGAACCCGAATTCACTCTTTTCAGGGCAGTTTTTGCGCGGATTCCGGGTTGTATTCGCCTTGGTGGGTTCGGACCTTGGTCCGCACCAGCAAAGACCTTCGCCCATGACCTCTGCCCGATACCGCGTGAAGGCTGCAGCGGCGAAGATCGGGGACCACCCTTCCATCGGAACCCGACCGTGTCCCGACGTCTTGCCCGTTCCCTGCTGGCCGCCGCCGTGCTGGCGGCTGTGCCCGCACTGTCCTCTGCCGCCGACCGCATCACCGGCCACACCTTCGCCACCCGTTCGGAGGTGATCGCGCCCCACGCCATGGCGGCGACCTCGCAGCCGCTGGCCACCCAGATCGCGCTGGACGTGATGAAGAAGGGCGGTTCGGCGGTGGACGCGGCAATCGCCGCCAACGCTGCACTCGGCCTGATGGAGCCCACCGGCAACGGCATCGGCGGCGACCTGTTCGCCATCGTCTGGGACCCGAAGACGCAGAAGCTGTATGGCTACAACGGTTCGGGCCGCTCGCCGAAGTCGCTGACCCTGGCCGAGTTCCAGCGCCGTGGCCTGAAGGACATCCCGGCTACCGGCCCGTTGCCGGTCTCCGTGCCCGGCGCAGTCGACGGCTGGTTCGCGCTGCACGACCGCTTTGGCCGCACGCCGATGGCCGACAACCTGGCGCCGGCGATCCGCTACGCCCGCGACGGCCATCCGGTGGCCGAAGTGATCGCCTACTACTGGGATCGCTCGGTGCCCAAGCTGTCGCAGTACCCGGGCTTCAAGGAGCAGTTCACGATCAATGGCCACGCCCCGCGCAAGGGCGAGATGTGGAAGAACCCGAACCTGGCCAGCACCCTGCAGAAGATCGCCGATGGCGGGCGCGACGCCTTCTACAAGGGTGATATCGCCCGCACCATCGGCGATTACTTCAAGGCCAATGGTGGTTACCTGAGCTACCAGGACATGGCCGACCACCACGGTGAGTGGGTCGAGCCGGTCAGCAGCAACTACCGCGGCTACGACGTGTGGGAACTGCCGCCGAACAGCCAGGGCATCGCCGCCCTGCAGATCCTCAACGTGCTGGAAGGCTACGATTTCTCGAAGATTCCGTTCGGATCACCGGAACACGTGCACCTGTTCGTGGAAGCGAAGAAGCTGGCCTTCGCCGACCGTGCGCGTTTCTACGCCGACATGGCGTTCCAGCCGGCGCCGGTGCAGAAGCTGATTTCCAAGGAGTACGCCGCGCAGCGCCGCGCGCTGATCTCGATGGACAAGGCGTTGAAGGAAGTGCAGCCGGGCACACCGAAACAGCTGGAAGAGGGCGACACCATCTACATGACCGTGGCCGACGCCGACGGCATGATGGTGTCGCTGATCCAGTCCAATTACCGTGGCATGGGCAGCGGCATGGCGCCGCCGGGGCTGGGCTTCATCCTGCAGGATCGCGGCGAGATGTTCGTGCTGCAGAAGAATCATCCCAACGGCTATGCACCGGGCAAGCGTCCGTTCCAGACCATCATCCCGGCCTTCATCACCAAGGACGGCAAGCCCTACGCCAGCTTCGGCGTCATGGGCGGTGCGATGCAGCCGCAGGGTCACGCGCAGATCGTGATGAACCTGGTGGACTTCGGCATGAACCTGCAGGAAGCCGGTGATGCGCCGCGCATCCAGCACGAGGGCTCGACCGAACCCACCGGGCAGGCCACGGCGATGACCGACGGTGGTGAGGTGAATCTGGAAACCGGATTCCCGTACGAGACGGTGCGCGCGCTGATGCGCAAGGGGCATCGCATCGTATTTGCCGACGGCCCATATGGTGGGTACCAGGCGATCATGCGTGATCCGGACACCGGGGTTTACTACGGTGCGTCGGAGAGCCGCAAGGATGGGCAGGCGGCGGGGTACTGAGGTTTCCCGGCCAACGGGCGCAGCCCCCTCGCGGCTGATCGCCAAGGCAGGTTCATGCGTTGGGGCGTGCGGGTGGGAGTGCCGGGGGACGCCGTGAATACGTCCCTGTAGGCTTAGCCGCGCCATCCATGGCGCGGATACCCCCGCCACCCCCACCCGCACGCCCCCCGAAAGTTTCCGTGCGCGTCAGCCACGGAAGAGAAAGAAGAAAATCAAAAGCAACAGCCGCGCGCTGTGGATCCGACCCCATCTTGTTTTCCGATACACCCCATCCACGCATGGCGTGGAAAACCAACCGTCACACGGAAACTGTCGGGGGTGGGGCGGTGTGGGCTGGCAGGACCGTTGGCGCCATGGATGGCGCCATCGAGCCCCCACGGACGGGTTTACGGCGTGTCCTGCCAGCCCACACCGACCCGCCAAACCAGCAGCAACCCAGAGCCGCTGTTGAAGTTGCTGTTGCCGTTGCAGTTGCTTGAAAAAAAGCGGTGCAGCCGCAGGCTGCAAAACACCCTCAATCCGAATCCTGCGCGCGTGCCGCCTCCGCCTGCGTCTCTTCCTGCGCTGCCATCTCGCGCGCTATCCACGCATCGATCATGTGCCGCTGGCGCTGTGCCTGCCGCCGCTCGCGCGTGTACTCCTGGTCCAGCACCCGGTACAGCGACACCATCACCAGCACCATCAGCAGCGCAAATGGCAATGCCGCGATCGTGATCATGCCCTGCAGCGCATCCAGGCCGCCCGCCAGCAGCAGTGCCGCTGCGATCAATGCCACCGCGATGCCCCAGGCCAGCTTGCGCTTCAACGGCGGATCGCCCGCTTCATCGGTGGACATGCTGGCCAGCACCAGCACCGCCGAATCGGCCGATGTCACGAAGAAGATCATCAGCAGCACCAGCGCGATGCAGGAAAGCAGCAAGGGCAGCGGCATGCTGTCAAACAGGGTGAACAGCACCGTTTCATAGCCGTTGCCCAGTGCCTGTACCAGATCGGCATGGCCGAAGATCTGCGCCCACAGCGCGGTGCCGCCAAACACCGCGAACCAGAAGAAGCCCAGCACGGTCGGTGCCAGCACCACGCCGATGACGAACTCGCGGACACTGCGTCCGCGCGAGATGCGCGCGATGAACGAGCCGACGAACGGAGCCCAGGAAATCCACCACGCCCAGTAGAAGATGGTCCAGTCCGCCACCCAGGTGCTGCCCGAGAACGGCGACATGCGCAGACTCATCGTCACCAGCTGGTTGAGGTACGAGCCCAGGGTGGTGGTGAACGTATCGAAGATGAATCCGGTCGGGCCCAGCACCAGTACGGTGGCGGCCAGCAGCGCGGCCAGCGCTAGGTTGAAGTTGGACAGCCACTTCACTCCGCGCTCCACGCCACTGGCGGTGGACGCCATGTACAGCACGAACGCGATGGCGATGATGGTCAGCTGCAGGGGCACGCCCGCGTGCAGGCCGAACACGCGCTCCATGCCGGCAGCGATCTGGATGGTGCCGAAGCCCAGCGTGGTGGCCACGCCAATCGCAGTGGCAACGACCGCTGCAATGTTGACCACGCGCCCGATCCAGCCGCGATGGTGGCGGCCGATGATCGGCTGCAGCATGTCGCTGACCAGGCCGCGGCCGTTGCGGTTGAACTGGAACCAGGCCATCGCCAGGCCGATCAGCGCGTAGATTGCCCAGGGGTGCAGGCCCCAATGGAAGAATGCATAGCGCATCGAAGCCCGCGCCGCGTCCATGCTCTGCGGGGCCAGGCCTTCCGGTGGCTTGGTGAAGTGGGAAATCGGCTCGGCGGCGCCCCAGAACACCAGGCCGATGCCCATGCCTGCGGCGAACAGCATCGACATCCAGCTGGCGCGCGAGAACTCCGGTTCGGCATCTTCACCGCCGATGCGCAGGTTGCCGAAACGACCGAAGGCCAGGTACATCAGGAAGGTCAGCGCCAGGAACACGACCAGAAGATAGAGCCAACCGACACTGCGGATGACATCGGCGAGTACCGACTGGACGACGGTATTGAACGGGCCGGGCGCGAAGCCAGCCAGCAGCACCAGGACGAGCACCAGTGCGATGGAAATGCGAAACACCATGAAGGAGCTTCTCCGATCAAGGGATTGAGGGGAGCGAGCAGAGCTTGCAGCGAGGGGCCGGCGGCGTGCAGCGCGAGCCGGGCAGGGGCCGCGTCGGCGGCGAAGGAAGCATCGGTCGCTGGAATGCGACGGACGTGCACGTTACTGAACGCGATGTCACGGCTCTGTTAGTACAGAAACAACGAATCCACGCGATGCGCGGCTGCAACGGTCATGAGCTGCAGTGCTTTCTATGCTCTAATGCGCAGCAAGAAGCGGGGGTACCGCGGCCAAACGGCCACGGTTGAGACAGTCCCTTGGAACCTGATCCGGCTCATACCGGCGTAGGGAAGCTTTGCAATGTTGCCATGCCCGGACTCCGCCCAGGGACCGTCCGCGCGTGGCGGCAGTGCGCCGCCGCTTCGTCCCTGACCTTCCTGGACGATGCCCGATGAACGCACAGCTCTCTGCCCTGCAGCAACAGGCCCAGCAACTCTCCGAATCCGTGACCCGGCCCATTCCCGGCTCGCGCAAGATCCACGTGCCCGGCTCGCGCCCGGACCTGCAGGTGCCGATGCGCGAGATCGCGCTGACCCGCACGCCGACGCTGTTCGGTGGCGAAGAGAATGCACCGGTCACGGTCTACGACACGTCGGGCCCGTATACCGATCCGGAAGTGCGCATCGATCTGTCCGCTGGCTTGCCAGCGCTGCGTCGCGGCTGGGTGGAAGAGCGTGGCGACACCGAGCAGCTCGAAGGCCTGAGTTCTTCCTTCGGTCGCGATCGCGAGCATGACCCGAAGCTCGATGCGGTGCGCTTCCCCGCACGCACCCTGCCGCGCCGTGCACGTGCCGGCGCCAACGTCACCCAGATGCATTACGCACGCCGCGGCATCATCACGCCGGAAATGGAATTCGTCGCCATCCGCGAGAACCAGCGGCTGGATGCGATCCGCGATGCAGGCCTGCTGCAGCAGCACCCCGGCGAGGCGTTCGGTGCGTCGATCCAGAAGATCATCACGCCGGAATTCGTGCGCGACGAGATCGCCCGCGGCCGTGCGGTGCTGCCCAACAACATCAACCATCCGGAAAGCGAGCCGATGATCATCGGCCGCAACTTCCTTACCAAGATCAATGCCAACATCGGCAACAGCGCGGTGTCCTCCGGCATCGCCGAGGAGGTGGAGAAGCTGGTGTGGGCGATCCGCTGGGGCGGCGACACGGTGATGGACCTGTCCACCGGCAAGCACATCCACGAAACCCGCGAGTGGATCATCCGCAATTCGCCGGTGGCGATCGGTACCGTGCCGATCTACCAGGCGCTGGAGAAGGTCGACGGCCGCGCCGAAGCGCTGACCTGGGAGATCTTCCGCGACACGCTGATCGAGCAGGCCGAACAGGGCGTGGACTACTTCACCATCCATGCCGGCGTGCTGCTGCGCTATGTGCCGCTTACCGCCAAGCGGGTGACCGGCATCGTCAGCCGTGGCGGATCGATCATGGCCAAGTGGTGCCTGGCACACCACAAGGAGAACTTCCTCTACACGCATTTCGAAGAGATCTGCGAGATCATGAAGGCTTACGACGTGACCTTCTCGCTGGGCGACGGCCTGCGCCCGGGCTGCATCGCCGATGCCAACGATGCCGCGCAGTTCGGCGAACTGGAAACGCTGGGCGAGCTGACGAAGATTGCCTGGAAGCACGACGTGCAGATCATGATCGAAGGGCCCGGCCACGTGCCGATGCAGTTGATCAAGGAGAACATGGACAAGCAACTGCGCGAGTGCGGCGAAGCGCCGTTCTATACGCTGGGACCGCTGACCACCGACATCGCACCGGGCTACGACCACATCACCAGTGCGATCGGTGCGGCGATGATCGGCTGGTTCGGTACCGCCATGCTCTGCTACGTGACGCCGAAAGAGCACCTGGGCCTGCCCAACCGCCAGGACGTGCGCGACGGCATCATGGCCTACCGGATTGCCGCGCATGCGGCCGACCTGGCCAAGGGGCATCCGGGCGCGCAGGTGCGCGACAATGCGCTGAGCAAGGCGCGCTTCGAGTTCCGCTGGGAGGATCAGTTCCATCTCGGCCTGGATCCGGAGAAGGCCAAGGAGTTCCATGATGAGACGCTGCCGAAGGACGCGCACAAGCTGGCCCACTTCTGTTCGATGTGCGGTCCGCACTTCTGCTCGATGAAGATCACCCAGGACGTGCGCGACTACGCTGAGGCCGGCATGAAGGAGAAGTCGGAGCAATTCCGCGCCGCCGGTGCCGAGGTGTACCGCCAGGGGTGATGCGCGAAGGGTCGTGCCGGCCAGCAGCCGGCACGACCGTTCATCACGCCGTGTCCGGCTATCCTCCGCCCATCGCCCCGGGGAAAGGACGCCATGCCTGTTGCCATGACCACCCGCTGGCTGGCCATTGCCCGCCGCCATCCCTCGGCCTGGCTGCTCGGCGCACAACTGCTGGCGGTGCTGCTGTATCCCTCCCTGGATGACACCGCCGCCGGCCGCGCGGCGCTGGGCATGTTCGGGATGGCGGTGCTTGGCCTTGCCCTGTGGGTGGTGCAGCGCAGTCCGTTGGGCACCTGGCTGGCGCTGCTGCTGGCGATCCCCTCGGTAGTGTTCTCGCTGGCCGGCGCCCTGCTGGACCGCAGCGCGCTGCTGACCACGGCGCAGCTGCTGGAGAGCCTGCTGTACTTCTACACGGCCGGTGCGCTGATCGCCTACATGCTGCAGGACCATAAAGTCACCCGCGATGAGCTGTTTGCGGCCGGCGCGACTTTCACCCTGCTGGCCTGGGCGTTCGCGTTTACGTTCGCGGTGTGCCAGCAGTGGTACCCGGGCAGTTTCCAGGGCACGGGCGGGGGGCCGCAGCGCAGCTGGATGGAATTGCTTTATCTGAGCTTCAGCTTGTTGTCCGGGGTCGGATTGAGCGATGTGGTACCGCTGCATCCGCAGGCGCGGGCATTGGTCATGCTGGAACAGTTCGCGGGCGTCATGTATGTCGCCCTGGTGGTCTCGCGGCTGGTCGGACTGACGATGCTTCGGCGCATGTGAAAATGAACGCCAGATAAAAATTTCGCGCCCGCAAGGGCGCGAATGATGATGCAGATTATGTGAATGCGTCGGCGAGAGAGAGCCTGAGTGTCGACCCCGTCATAGGCGGGGTAACCGGCTTAGGCTAATATCGGTACGCGTAATTGTTTTTGCGGTATGCGCCGATGCTTTGTGCGGAATCTGGCTTTTTGTTGTCCCTGCATGGGGACGGTATCGCTGGTGAAACCTGCCCAGGCCCGTCCCTACTGTATATCGGAAAATGAACAGCAGCGAAACCCAGCCGCCCGAGGCCGACCGCATCCAGGTTGGCGAATGCGTCGTCACTTTGTCCTCGCGAGAGGTCGAAGTCGTGGGTGCGCGTCGTCCACGCCGGCTGACACCGAAGGCACTGGGCGTGCTGCGCGTGCTGCTGCGGCAGCCGGGCCGGGTGGTCACCCGCGAGGAGCTGTTTGCCGAAGTGTGGCCTGACACGCTGCCGACCAACGATGTGTTGACCCAGGCGGTCACGCAGCTGCGCAAGGCGTTTGCCAACGACGACGACAACGGCCAGGCCTATATCGAGACCATCGCCAAGAGCGGCTACCGCCTGCTGGTACCGGTCCAGGTGCTGGAAGCGGCCGAGCCTGCGATGGAGATCGGCGAGATCGCCGATCCGCCGCTGACGCTGGCAGGCGCCGCGGGCGTGGTTCCTGTCGGCATTGCGGTGCCGGCACCGGGCCTGCGCCGTACCTGGCGCCAGGTACGGCGCAAGGTGCTGCTGGCAGCAGGCCTGTTGATGCTGGCGGCGGTGATCGTGCTGGCGATGCTGCTGCTGCGCCGGGCGCCAGTGGCAAGTTCACCGGTGGATGCGGCTGTCGAGAACGGTGTCCGCGTGATCGGCAGCCCGCAGCGGCCCTACCGGTTGATTACCGCCACCAGTGGCTTCGAGACCTATCCAACACTCTCCCCCGATGGTTCCCAGGTTGCCTATGAAGGCGCCAACGAGGACGGCAAGGGCGGCGGAGCGATCAAGGTGCAGACCTCGGGCAACGCGCCCGCGCGCCAGTTGCTGGCCCCCCCTGTGGGCGCCAGCGATCGTTTTCCCAGCTGGTCGCCGGATGGCCGCGAGATCGCCTTTGCACGGTTCAGCGCCGAAGGCGGCTGCCAGGTGCTGATTGCCAGCGCTACCGGCGGCGCGCTGCGCCAGGCGACACGCTGTGACGGCACCGAGCTGCTCAGTTTCGACTGGACCCCTGACGGCCGTGGGCTGGTGTTCGGCAGCATGGTCGGGCGGTATGCGCATCGCGGCATCCGCGTGCTCGACCTGGCCAGTGGTCAGTGGAATGCCGTGGATTACAGCGTCGATGCGGACGACTTCGACTATGCGCCGCGCTACTCGCCGGATGGCAAGTGGCTGGTGTTCGTGCGCAATCCGCAGATGGGCGACCTGTGGCGGATGCCGGCCAGTGGCGGCGTCCCGGAGCAATTGACCAACGAAGCCGCCGAGCAGCGGGGCTGGGCGTGGGTCGATGATGGCCGCACCATCGTGTTCGGGCGGCGTGTCGACAGCGAAGTGCGCCTGTACTACCTCGACGTTGAACGCCGCACGCTGCGTGACGCCGGCCTGGACGATGCGCAGTGGCCTGCGGTGTCGCGGCATGGCGGGGTGCTGGCGTTCGTTCATCGCCGTGCGCAGTTCGGTGTGTTCAAGGTGCCGACCGATGGCGGCAGTGCGCAGCGCCTGTTCGCTTCCAGTGGCCGCGATGGCCAGCCCATGGCGGCGCCTGACGGCCGGCAGCTGGTCTTCACCTCTGATCGCTCGGGCAGTTTCGCCCTGTGGTGGGCCGACATGCAGCGGCCGGACTCGTTGCGGCCGATCGAGGGCCTGCGGCCAGAGGGGCGGCAGGCGCCGGACTGGGCCGCCGACAGCCGCCACCTGCTGGTGGTGGGGCGCGATGAACATGGGCGCACGGTGATCTACGAGATCTCACCGCGAGATGAGCGCCTGCAGGCGTTGCCGGTGCCGGCGGAGCAGCCGCTGCAGGCCCTGTACGGTGCAACCGAGGACCAGCTGCTGGTGGTTGAACGCGATGCGGACCAGCGTACCCGGTTGAGCCTGTTTGATCGCAGTACGCAGCCCTGGCGCCGGCTGGCCAGCATCGACGGGGTATCGCAGGCCCGTTTCGATCGTGGCAGCGGGCGGGTGCTGTTCACGCGCCTGGCGGCTGGCGGGCTGTGGTCGGTCGATCCGGCGCTGTCGTCGGCCAGCGTGCGCCAGATCAGCGAGGACCGGCCGAGCCGCTGGCGCTACCGCACCTGGACGGTCGCCGGCAGTGGCGCTATCGGCTACCTGGGAACCTCTACCCGGTGTGGCACGACCCTGGTCCGCATCGAGGCCGGTGTCGAGGCCCCGGAGCGTTGCCTGGATGCGCAGCGGCTCAGCGCGGGCAACGGGATCAGTGCCAGCGCCGATGGTCGTGATCTGTACGTGGCCCTGGCCGTCAGCGATGGTGCCGACATCGGCGTCATGCAGCTGCCTCGGCCGGCGCCGACCTTGTTCCCGGCGTTCTCCAGGCTTTTGATTTTCAAGAAGAATTTCTCTTCGTAATTTTTTCGTGCCGTTCTCGCCACGAATTCGTGGCGATCTCGGCAGACTTTCCTGACGCGCTGCCGCCTGATTGGGCAAAACGGAGGCCTGTACTAGGCAAATCCGTGGTGCCCGCATGCGTCAACTCTCACTGGCCGATCGCGGCCAAACCGTCTCTCTCGACAAGTCCCTCGATGAAGGCACGCCCACCTGCCTCGGCGTCGCCCGGCTGGGCAGCCTGCAGACGGCGGGAAGCAGCTTCACGGTGTGGATGCAGGTGCGTGGCAGTTCCTGGGTCGAAGCCAAGGAAGGGCGCTTCCGGCTCCGCCAGGGTGAGTGGATCGCATTCGAGAAGGAGTCCCGGCCGTTGGTGCAGGCGGGCCGCAACGGGTTGTGCGTGGGCCTGAACCTGAACGTTGAAGCGCTGCGGGTACTGACCGAGATGGCCGACTGTGGGCTGTATGCCGGTCGCGGCCGCTTGAGCCGCAGCGACGCCCGGGTGGGCCTGCGGTTGTGGCGCGACGCGCTGGCCAGTGGCCAGCCGGCCCATGCACTGAGGCCGCTGCTGCTGCATCTGGCGAGCCTGCAACGTGGCCTGGCCGAGAACGTGCAGCGCTGCCCGGGACGCTCGCGCAGCCGCAAGCGCCAGGTGTTCGGGCGCATGCAACGCGCAAGGCTCTACCTGGAAGGCAACAGCCATCGCGTGGTGAGGATCGGTGAGTTGGCCGAGCTGACCAACTTCTCCAGCTGGTATCTCTCCAAGACCTTCCAGAGCCTCTACGAAGAGAGTCCTCAGTCGCTTTCGGCACGGTTGCGCCTGGAACGGGCCGCCGATCTGCTGCGCGACACCGACATGATGGTGGGTGAGGTCGCCGCAGCCAGCGGATTCGACAACTGCTGCAGCTTCGCCCGCGCCTTCCGCGCCCGCTACGGCCAATCCGCATCGCGCTTCCGCGAAAACGGCGGGGTTCTGCCGCCACATTCTGCAAAGTCTCTGGTTGGGTCGCGCAAATACAGCGTCGCAACGCAATCGTAACGTGCTGGGGTGTTTTAACACGCTGCTAACACGTACCTTGGAGAGATTGATGAACGTTTGTAATCCCGCAGTGCGGCTCGGCCTGCTGCCCGCCGGCATTGCGCTGGCGCTGGCGCCGGCCTTTGCTTCCGCCCAGGAAGCGAAGGCCACGACCGACCTGGACCGCATTTCGGTCACCGGCTCGCGCATCCGCCAGGCGAGCATGGAAACCGCGCAGCCCGTGATCGCGCTGCAGCGCGCCGACATCGAGAAGCAGGGCTTCACCAGCGTCGGCGATATCGTGCAGAACCTGTCGGCGACCGGTTCGCCGGCCATCAGCCGTGCCGACGCCCTGACCTCGGGCGAAGAAGTGGGCGGCCAGTACGTCGACCTGCGTGGCCTGGGCCCGGAGCGCACCCTGGTGCTGCTGGACGGCAAGCGCATGGGCGTCAGCACCGGCGGCTACACCGACCTGGCTGCCATCCCGACCTCGGTGGTCGAGCGCATTGAAGTGCTGACCGACGGCGCCTCGGCGATCTACGGCTCCGATGCCATCGCCGGCGTGATCAACATCATCACCCGCAAGAACTTCGACGGCCTGGAAGCCAGCGTCTACGGCGGCCAGTACGGCCAGGGCGACGGCGAGAAGCAGGTCTACAACTTCGTCTACGGCCAGACCGGTGAGCGCGGTTCGATCACCTTCGGTGCCGAGTACAGCAAGGAAGATCCGGTCTGGGCGAAGGATCGTTCCTTCAGCCGCTACCCGAACGGTCGCTTCCACCCGAACCCGACCGATTCGGATGCCAACGGCTGGTCGCCGGCGTCCAACCACGGCGTGCTGATCGACAGCAACGACAACTGGTACACCCGCGCCAACAATGGCACGGGCAACACCATGGCGGACTTCCGCGAGTTCGGCCCGGCTGACTACACCAATGCCAGCCAGGAAATGTGGCTGCAGAACAAGCTGACCCGTCGTTCGGTGTTCGCCAATGGCAACTACGACCTGACCGACAACATCCGCGCCACCGCGAACGTGCTGTACACCAAGCGTACGGCCACCCAGCAGATCGCTGGCTACCCGTACCAGTCCGAGGTCTATGGCACCCCGCTGTCGGCCGACAGCATCTACAACCCGCTGGGCACGGATGCGAACTTCATCCGTCGTACCTCGGAAATGCCGCGCCAGACCGAGTCCGAGCAGGAAACCTTCCGCTTCTCGGCCGGCCTGGAAGGTTCGTTCGAGTTCGGCGACAAGTTCTGGGACTGGGACGTGGGCTACGTCTACAACCAGAACAAGGGCGTCAAGACCGGAACCGGCAACCTGTTCATTCCGAACGTGCAGAATGCGGTCGGCCCGTCCTTCATGGACGGCGACGTTGCCCGTTGCGGCACCCCGGGCCACGTCATCGCCGGCTGCACCCCGTGGAACCCGCTGGCACCGTACGGCTCGACCGGCAACGGCTCGCTGGCCGATCCGGCCCTGCAGGCTTACCTGTTCCTGCCGAGCCACGATACCTACACCAACACCACCAAGGCCTACAGCGCCAACATCGGTGGCTCGCTGTTCTCGCTGCCGGCCGGTGAGCTGGCCATCGCGGCCGGTTACGAGCATCGCGAAGAAAGCGGCGAGTACAACCCGGATGCACTGCTGCAGTCGGGCCTGAGCACCGACCTGGCCGGCAAGCCGACCAAGGGCAGCTACAAGCTCGACGAGTTCTACGTCGAACTGAACGTGCCGGTGCTGGCCGACATGCCGTTCGCCAAGGAGCTGTCGCTCGACATGGCCGGCCGCTACTCGGACTACAACACCTTCGGTGACACCATCAACAGCAAGTTCGGCCTGAAGTGGAAGCCGATCGACGACCTGCTGGTGCGTGCGACCTACTCGACCGGCTTCCGCGCCCCGAGCATTTCCAACATGTACGGTGGCACGTCGCAGACCTTCGACGCCTACACCGATCCGTGCGACAGCAGCTTCGGCTCGGCCGCACGCAACCCGTCGGTTGCCGCAGCCTGCCAGGCGGGCGGCGTTCCGGCCAACTTCCGCCAGATCACCTCCGGCGGTGCGCAGTCGACCGGCCCGGGCACCCAGTCCTACAGCGCCTTCGAGTCGGGTTCCAACCCGGAGCTGAAGCCGGAAACCTCCAAGACCTGGACCGCAGGCCTGGTGTACAGCCCGAACTTCGTGCAGGGCCTGGACGTCAGCCTCGACTGGTGGAAGATCCGCATCAACAACGTGATCGCCGCCGAGTCGGTGACCTCGATCCTCAACCAGTGCTACGTGCTGGGCGTGGCGTCGGCGTGTGAGCGTTTCGAACGCGGCACCGATGGCCGTGCGGTCAACCAGGTGGTCGACGTCACCCGTACCCTGATCAACGGTGGCTACCAGGAAACCGCAGGTTACGACCTGGGCGTCAAGTACCGCCTGCCGGAGTTCTCCTTCGGCAAGTTCGTCATCGACTGGAAGACCACCTACGTCGATTACCTCGAGTACAAGCGTGACAACGAAGCCGAAACCCCGGTCGAGCAGCACACCAGCTGGGCGACCGGCGATTGGGGTGCCAACTTCCGCGTCCGTTCGAACCTCAATGTCGACTGGACCCTGGGCAACCTGGGCGTGAACTGGGGCGTGCGTTACTACTCGGGCATGAAGGAGCCGTGCTCCTACGATACCGAGTGCAACCTGCCTGACTTCAGCTCGGCCTATACCCTGGGCCAGCCGACCCGCAAGGTCGGTTCGAACACCTTCCACGACGTGCAGGTGCGTTACAACCTGCCGTGGCAGGCCACTGTCTCGCTCGGTGCCAACAACGTGTTCAACCACGAGGGCCCGGTCATGTACAGCCAGCCGAACTCGAGCTTCTCCTACTACGGTGGCTTCGATATCGGTCGCTTCTACTACATGAAGTACACCCAGCGCTTCTGATCGATCGAAGCGCGACAGCAGTAAGGGGAGGGCGGGCCGCAAGGCCCGCCCTCTTTATTTGTAGGGGAATTCCGAAACATGTTGGAAGGTGAGCGAAATCACGTTCCTGCCGTGTCGTAATCAACACAGTTGACGGGTCCACTTGCGGACACTTGCACATGGAGAGAGCGATGAAGAGCACGCTGTTGCACAAACTGTCTGCTGCTGCACTGATCTACGCAACATTGGTGGGTGCGGTGTTCGCACAGACCGGTGGCGTCTGTGGGGGCGGGCTGTACTGCGAGGAGCTTCGCCAGGAATGCCTGGCTGCGGGCAAGTCGAAGGTGTTGTGCGATCTGCAATATCGTCACTGTTTGCAGGATGCCTGCGGCGCGCGCTGATGCAGGAAAGGGCGCGCCGTCAGGCGCGCCCCTTGAGTTCGCTGGGATGCAGTGGCGGGTTCAGGCGTCGCTGGGGACCAGCCCCATCAACGCATTGGCATGCTCGCGCCATAGCGGCAGCTTGTTGAGCACGCCCGCGCGCTGCAGGTAGTCCTCGTCCACCGGATCGCCGTTGACCAGGGCCAGTGCCACGTGCACCGCACCGGTCACCCAGAAGCTGCGTGTATTGGCGCGCTGCGGCTGCAGGTGGAAGGCCACTGCTTCAATGATCGGCATCGGCAGGCCCCACAGTCCCAGCAGATAGGCGCCCGCCTCGGCGTGGCCGGGACGCGTATCGCCCGCCAGCGACGGTTCGGAACGTTCATTGCGCACACCGGGCAGCAGCAGGCCGATGTCGGCCAGCAGGGCGGCGGTCGCGCCCAGTTCGGCGCTGGATTCGGGCAGCAGGCGTGCGGCCAGCCGCGAGGCAAGCAGGGCGCGCTGCTGCAGCGAATTGCGTTCGGCGGTCGACAGCGTCGGTGCCGAGAACACTTCGCTGGCCAGTACCAGGTCGCGCAGCGTGGCCAGGCCCAGCCGGGTCACCGCGGTGCGCAGGTCGGAGATGGTGCGGCCCTGGCTGAAGAACGCCGAGTTCGACAACTGCAGTACCTTGGCGGCGATGGCCGGATCGGCGGCGACCAGCTTGGCGACGTCAGCGCTGTCGGCATCGTCGTCGTGCTCCAGCGCCTGGGTCAGGCTCAGGTACAGGTGCGGCGGTGATGGCAGCTTCTCGATGCGGCCGATGGCATCGCGCAGGCGCGGGCTGTCCAGCACCTCGCGCAGCTCCTCCAGGCTGGTCAGCGCCTCCAGCAGCACTTCCGGCGCCAGCGGCAACGGCAGGAAGCGATGGGCAACGCCGATCAGGCGTGCCGGCGGCGGCCGGTTGCCATGCAGGGCATCCACCAGCGCGATGCGGATGGTTTCCGGGCGCAGGGTACGGATCTGGCCCAGCAGCGTGGTGGCATTGAGGTCCGGCAGCTGCGGGCAGACGATCACCGCATCCACGCCCTGCGTAGCCACCGCGGTCATCGCGGTCTGGCCATCGGCGGCGGTCAACGGTTGCCAGTCTTCCCCAAGATCGGCAATGAATTCGGTCAGCTCGGCCGGCAGGCTGGCTGCATCCCCAACAAGCAGAATACGCACGACACATTCCCCTGGCTGTCTCGACGATGGATGTCGACGACGTGTGAAGTGACGCAATTTACCTAATACGACAGCAAGAGTGATGTGCCGTCGTCGTGAAACGTGACCCGCATCGCTCCGGCAGGGCATGCCGGAGCGATCCGGTTCAGGCTCAGGCCTTGCTGTCGAGGTGGCGCTGGTGCGCCTCGATCAGGATCTGCTTGGCCTCGGCGGCGCCGCCCCAGCCGTCGAGCTTGACCCACTTGCCCTTTTCCAGGTCCTTGTAGTGCTCGAAGAAGTGGCCGATGCGCTCCAGCCAGTGGCTGGACACCTGGGCGATGTCTTCAACGTGGGCGTAGCCGCTGAAGATCTTCGAGACCGGCACGGCCAGGATCTTCTCGTCACTGCCCGCCTCGTCGCTCATCTTCAGCACGCCGACCGGACGGCAGCGCACCACCGAGCCCGGCACCAGCGGCAGCGGCAGCACCACCAGCACGTCGGCCGGGTCGCCATCGCCACACAGGGTGCTCGGCACGTAGCCGTAGTTGCACGGGTAGCGCATCGGGGTGGACAGGATGCGGTCGACGAAGATCGCGCCGGTTTCCTTGTCCACTTCGTACTTCACCGGCTCCGAGTCCTTCGGGATCTCGATGATGACGTTGATTTCTTCCGGCGGGTTCTTGCCGGGCGAGACGAGTTCCAGACCCATGGTGTGCTCCAGGTGGGGGTGTAGACGGATAGCTGACCATTTTATGCCTTTGCCGGGCGCTGTGCAGGGGAGGGCAGCCCACGGCACCGCGCGGGGCGTCCCTACGGACCGCCCGGGGTTTGGCTGATGGGGAACCCGGCGCGGGCGGCGCAGGCTGGACCCCCATCTCCGAGGAGCGCCGCCCATGTCCTGGTATGCCCGATTCACCGCCGTTGCGCTGCTGCTGGTGTCCCTGCCGGCGCCTGCCCGGGGCCTGCACGTTGATCTGATCGACCATCCGCGACCGGAGGCCAACTGGGAGCGCGCCTATGGCCTGGAGGCTGCGCTGACGGGAGAGTTCGATGCACGCTGCGCCGATACCTGGTGTGAAGGGCAGTACAGCAATTACCAGGTACTGGAGTTTCGTTGCGCCGTGCTGGCCCATCGCGGCACCGTGCAGCGATGTGCCTGGGTCATTGCTGCCAGCGAGCTGGCGGTACAGGCCGACAGTGGCGAGATTCGCGTCGATAATGGCCGCTGGGTCTGTCCGGTGGAGTTGCATCCGGGGGTGCCGGTTGAGGCGTTCCATGCCGCGCTGGACGCACCGGGTGGCCTGGTGGGGCCCCTGCCCGGGCTCGATCACGGCCTGTTCGACGTGCTGCCCGACTGCATCCGGAATGCGCGGAGGGACGGCTGATGGGCGGGTTCAAGACGCGATGGCTGGCCTGCGGGCTGTTGATGGCGGGGGCCGTGCAGGCCGGTCCGCTCTATGTGGATGCCCGTGACTACCCCGCACCGGGCGCCGGCCACGCGCGTTTCCTCGCCGCCGAGCGTCAGCTGGTGCGCGGCTTTGACGACGTCTGTGGCGATACCTTCTGCGAGGGGGAGTATTACAACCTCAGGGCGATGCGCCTGCGCTGCTCGGTGCAACAGTCCACCGGCGTGGTTGCCGGCTGCATCTGGACCTTTTCGGGAAGCTCGACCTGGGTCCGGCAGACCGGGCAGATCGATGCCGATGTCGGCCGCTATGCCTGCGCGGTGCCCCTGGCTGCAGGAACCCGGCTGGACGAGCTGTTGGAGGTATGGGGCGCTGGATCCGGACATGACGCGCTGCATGCCTTGCTGCCTCGAACCGGTACGAGTGTCTACGACGGGCTGACCGACTGCCTGTGAGAGCCGTCAGGAATGCAAACGTGACTGATTCGCATTAACGGAGTAGCATGCGCGACGCCTTCTTGTCCGTGGTACCGGCTCCGCGCATGTCCTCCAATGCCGCCACCCTCACCGAACTGCTGATCCGCGAGCGGTCAGCGCTGCTGCGCCGCGTCCAACGCATCCTGGGGAGCGACGGCGGCGCCGAGGACGTGATCCAGGCGGTCTGGTTCAAGGCGCGTGGGGTCGACGACAGCCAGGCCATCGACAACCCGCGCGCCTACCTGTACCGGCTGGCCGCCAACCTGGCCACCGACCACGGTCGTGAATCGACCCGCCGCAACCGCCTGCTGGCGGACCACTATCTGTGGGGGCCGGACGAGGTGATCTCGACCGAGGAGCAGGCCATGGCACAGGACGAACTGCAGCGCGTGCTGGATGCGGCGGGCCACCTGCCGGAGCCGACGCGAACGATCTTCCGGCTCAATCGCCTGCAGGGCCTGACCCAGGCCGAGATCGCGCGCCGGCTCGGCGTGTCGGTCACCACCGTCGAGAACCATGTACGCACGGCACTGCAACGCCTGGCCTGGGCGCGCAGCGGTCGATGACCGTCCGATCTTGGGGTTGCGCTTCGCTGGAACGTCTTGATCACTGGACCGTGGATGCGGTCTAGTTCCCCTGCCCGCGCTTGAATGCGCCTGTCCGCCAGCCGATGAGCCCGCCGAACATGCTGCCCGCCGCCAATGACGATGCCCTGGCCGAACAGGCCCGGGGTTGGATCGCGTGGCTGGCGTCGGGCGACGTCGGTGAGGCGCGGATGCACGAGTTCGAGCGCTGGCTGGCCCAGCCGGAGCACCGCCGGGCGTTCGAACACGAGCGCGCGCTGTGGCGCAGCATCGGGCCGCGTCCGCAGGCCAGGCCAGTGCAGCGGCTGCGGCCGCGGCGACTGCGCTGGGCGATGACTGCGGCGGCGGCACTGGCGATGCTGGTGGCCTGGCCGGAAGCCTGGTTGCGCCTGCAGGCCGATCACCGCAGCACGCACGTGGTGCAGGACGTGCAGCTGCCCGATGGCAGCCGCGCGGTGCTGGATGCGGACAGCGCGATTGCCGTGCGCTTCGACGCGCATGCGCGCCAGGTCGAGCTGCTGCGCGGACGCGCCTGGTTCGACGTCACCCCTGATGCAGAGCGGCGTTTCAGCGTGCGTGCGGGCAATGGCGTGGTCGAGGACATCTCGACCGCGTTCACCGTCGCGCGCGGCGATGGCCAGGTGGAAACCCAGGTCGGGCAGGGCAGGGTGCGGGTGGCCAGCCCTGCCGACGGTGGCTGGACCTACCTGCAGGTGGGACAGCGCGCGGTCTACGGTGAGCGCAGCGGTGTGACGCGCCTGGGCGACGTGGCTGCGGACAGCGTCGGAGCCTGGCGCCAGGGTGAACTGCTGCTGGAGCAGGCCAGTGTCGCCGACGCCGTGCAATGGGTGGGACGCTATCGTGCCGGGCCGACCTTCGTGCGCGGTGATCTTTCTCGGCTGCCGGCGGTAAGTGCAGCCTTGCGCATCGATCGCCCGGAACAGGCGCTGGATGCGCTGGCCGCGACGGCCGGTTTGAAGGTCACCCGTCTTCCCTTCGGCGTCGCCATCGTCCAGTAGATCCACGCCATGCGTGGATGCCTTCACCCTCCATCTTCCGCAAATCTCCCTTGGGGTCGTCGCGCTCCCATCCGTCTTACCCCGCGAACGTACCCGCCGCCGCCACGTACGTCGCCGTGTCCGCCTGTGTTGCGGATGACGCCGCGCCTGCGGCACTGATTACCTGACAGGTTCCCCCATGTTCGACTCCCATTGTCCGGGCCGCGTGCTGCGCCCGTCCCGCCTGTGCATCGCATTGCTGGCCGCAGGCCTGGCCAGCGCCGCGCCGTCCGTGCTGGCACAGAGCGCCCACGGCGATCATGCCGCCGTGCAGCGCTTCGACATTCCGGCGCAGCCGCTGGACGAAGCGCTGCGCAGCTACATGCGCCAGTCCGGCATCCAGGTCGTCTATCCGGCCGCGCTGGCCCAGGGCGTGACCTCGCGTGCGGTCAGCGGCAGCCTGTCGGCCAACGACGCGCTGCGGGACCTGCTGCGGGGCAGTGGCCTGGCGGTGCGCCGGGTCAGCGCGGATGCAGTCACGCTGGAAGCAGCGACGCCGGCGCAGGCCGGCGATGGCGTGATCGTCACCGACACGCTGAGCGTGGCCGGCGACCGTGTCGATGCGGGCGCGACCAGCGACGAAGCCCGCCTGCTCGACAGCTATCGCAGCGTCGGCTCCACCACCACGCTCAACCGCACGCATCTGGAGCGCTTCCGCGGTACCTCCAACGGCGACATCGTCAAGGGCGTGGCCGGTGTCACCGCCGGCGACCCGCGCGTCGGCAACGGCTTCGACGTCAACATCCGCGGCATCCAGGGCCAGGGCCGCGTGCCGGTGATCATCGACGGTGGCCAGTCCAGCATCGACACCTACCGCGGCTATGCAGGCCAGTCGCAGCGCACTTACCTGGACCCGGACCTGATCTCCAGCCTGACCATCACCAAGGGCCCCAGCCTGCAGGCCAACGCCTCTGGCGGCATCGGCGGCGTGGTCGAGATGGAAACGCTGAAGATCGGTGACGTGCTGCGCGAAGGCCGCGATTTCGGCGTGCGCGTGCGTGGTGGCCTGGCCAATGCCAGCGCCAACAACCTGCCGGCGTACAGTGCTGCGCCGCGCACCGACCGCAGCGCTACCGGCAACCAGTTCTTCAACGTCGCCGCCGCCGGCCATTGGGATCGCTTCGACCTGGTCGCCGCCTACGCCTACCGCGATACGGGCAACTACTTCTCGGGCAAGCATGGCTACGATGATTTCCCGCAGACCCGGCGCACGCTGGCCCCGCTGAACCCGCCGCGTACCGAGGTGTTCAACACCTCCTCGCGCTCGAAGTCGGCGCTGCTCAAGGGCACCTGGCGCATCGACGACGCGCAGACGCTTGAGGCGGGCTACCGCCGTTACGAAGGCACCGCCGGCGAGATCATGGCCTCGCAGATCATCCGCGTTGATCGTGACCGCATTCCGCAGTGGGATCCGGGCCATGTCGACATGGACAGCTACACCCTGCGCTACCGCTTCAACCCGGACAGCGAGCTGGTCGACCTGCGCGTCAATGCCACGTACACCGATACCGACAGCGTGATGTACAACAGCCTGACCGGCATCACGCCGTGGTATTTCGACCGCCGCACCGAGTGGTATGACGCGCCCAGCTTCAGTGGCGACCCCGGCTACAAGGATGCCTACCGCAATCCGCTGCGGCAAAAGCGCTTCGGCCTGGACGCCAGCAACACCTCGAGGTTCGATACGCACGCGGGTGCGTTCACGCTCGACTACGGCCTGTCCTACAGCGATGAAGACATCGCGCCGGGCAGCTCCGGGCCGGTCATGCACGACGATCTGGTCAACAACCGCTTCCTGCGCAACGCCGAGCGCAAGGAATACAGCGCCGTGGCCTCGCTGAAGTGGCAGCCTGACGAGCATTGGGAGCTGCTGGCCGGTGGCCGCTGGAACCGCGTGGATGTGCATGACCGCAACCGCCTGGCCACGCCCGACGCCTACGAGGTGCAGGGCCAGTACCGCTACACCGAGCTGCTCAACGGCAACCCGGCGCTGCCGTCGTGGCGGGCCAAGCGCATCGCGCTGCTGAACTGGTACCCGGATGCCAACGGCAACTTCACCCAGGAGTCGCTGCTGGCCTCGCCGTACAAGAAGGGCACGGTGGCCGACATCGGTGGCTGGAACTTCTACGACGCGGGCAAGGCGCAGGATCTGGAAGTGCCGGTCAGCTGGAGCTGGTCGCAGCCGATCCGCCGCCGCGACAGCGCGTTCTCGCCGACTGCCAGCGTGGCCTACCGCTTCAGCGAAGACACCATGGTCTACGTGAAGTACGCCGAAGGCACCAAGCTGCCGAGCCTGTTCGAGACCACGCTGGGCCTGTTCACCGCTGCCAAGCCGGTGGGTGAACTGAAGCCGGAGCGTGCGCGCAGCTGGGAAATCGGTGCCAGCACCATCCGCTACGACCTGTTCACCGCCGGCGACCGCCTGGCGCTGAAGCTGGCCTACTTCGATACCCGCATCGACGACCTGATCACCCGCGACTACCGCACGCTGTCGGCCGGCCTGATCCGCAACGTCGACCGGTTCAAGGTGTCGGGCATGGAGTTCCAGTCCAGCTATGACAGCGGCAAGCTGTTCGCCGATCTGTCCGCGCACTACTACTTCAAGGCCAAGACCTGTGCGCCGGACATTGCCGCCGAGCGCCGCGCCTATGGCGAGCAGCGCAAGAACGCTGAGCTGGCCGGCACGCCGGACTGCGTCGATGGCGGCTTCGAGGGCTCGTACACCAACACGCAGAATCCGCCGCGCTACATGGTCAACCTGACCCTGGGTTCGCGCCTGTTCGACGAGCGCCTGACCTTCGGCACCCGCGTGGTGCACAACGCCGGCCCGATCAGCAAGCTGGACAAGGAATGGAACGTCGGCCTGTCGGCGATCCAGCAGCTGTACCGGCCGACCACCCTGGTCGACCTGTTCGCCAGCTGGAGCTTCAACGACCAGCTGTCGGTGGAGGCGGGCGTGGACAACCTGACCGACCGCTACTATCTGGACCCGCTTGCCCTGGGCGTGATGCCGGCCCCGGGCCGCACCGCGCGCCTGGCGTTGACCTGGAAGTACTGATCGACTGCGCAGTGCGCCTTCGGTGGGTGCGGACCCTGGTCCGCACCGCTCCTGCGCTGTAACGGGCAGCGCCGGGCCATGCCCGGCGCTGCCCATCGCGTGCTTACAGACCGGTCGCAGCCTTCACCGCATCTTCGTGCAGCGATTCGTTCAGCTCATCCACCACCGTGCTCCATGCCGCATCGGCCTGCAGCGACTCGGACAGGAACTGGCGCTGGGCGTCGTTCCAGTACGGCGCCTCGACCACTTCCACATCGGTGGCCAGCTGGTGCTCGCGGATGAAGCGGGCGATGCCCTCGGCGCTGGCCTCCAGGCCGAGCTGCAGGAACAGGTTGGTCATGCGCGGTTCGGTGGTGATCATCATCGGTTCCTGCGGGAAGAAGGGATGGTCCATTATCGGTGTACACGGCCTTGGGGAAAGCCCCGCGGCGAACGTCTACAGCACGACGACCCCCTTGGCATCCCCCATGAACGCACACATCGCCCCTGAAGACAGCCGCAGCCTGCGGCTCAAGGCCGCCACCCGCGACAGCCACGGCGCGCTGGACAAGCGCATCATGGCCGGCGACATCTTCGCCGACCGCAGCAACTTCGCCCGCTTCCTGCGCGTGCAGTACCGTTTCCACCGCAGCATCGACGCGCTGTATGCCAATCCTGCGCTGGACGCACTGCTGCCGGACCTCGGCGAGCGCCGTCGCCTGAAGCAGGTGTCACGCGACCTGCAGGACCTGGAGCAGACCCTGCCGGGTGCGGACATCGCCGCACTGCCGGCCGACCTGCCGCTGCCGGCGGCGTTGGGCTGGCTGTATGTTGCCGAAGGCTCCAATCTCGGCGGTACCATCCTGTACAAGATGGCCGCCAAGCTGGGCCTGGATCGCGACTTCGGTGCCCGCCACCTGGCCGCGCACCCGGATGGTGCCGCCCGCCATTGGCGTGAGTTCACCGCTGCACTGGACGCGGTGCCATTGAGCGCCGAGCAGGAACAACAGGTGATCGATGCAGCCGACGCCGCGTTCCGCAGCGTGCATGGCCACGTCGAAGTGGAATTCGCCTGATGTACGCCTGCCGCCTGCGGGCAAAGCGCTGATGCGCTGGCTCTGGTTCGCGCTGGGTTGGGTGATGGTCGGCCTCGGGGTGATCGGCGCGCTGCTGCCGGTGATGCCGACCACCATCTTCCTGATCCTGGCGGTGGGCTGCTTCGCGCGCAGCTCGCCGAAGTTCGAGCAGCGCCTGCTGGCGCATCCGCGCTATGGCCCGTCGCTGCGGCTGTGGCGCGAGCAGGGCGCGGTCTCGCGCAAGGGCAAGGCCTTTGCCAGCGCCGGCATGGCGGTGGGCTTCGCGCTGTTCTGCTGGGGGGCGCACCCGTCGTGGCGCCTGCTGCTGGGCGTGGGCCTGTTCTTCGCAGTCAGCGCCGGCTACGTGCTCAGCCGCCCGGCCCCACGCCTGGAGCCCACGCCTCTGGTGGAAGTGGACGATGCCAACGACCCGCGCACGGCCCGCCGCCGTGCCGCGACCCCCGATGCTGATGGAAACCGAGACGATGCTTCCTGCTGACATGGCCCCCGTGGCTGCCCCTGCACTGACGCCCTGGGGCATGTACCTGGCCGCCGACGTGGTGGTGAAGGGCGTGATGATCGCGCTTGCGCTGGCATCGCTGGCTACCTGGACCGTGCTGTTGGCCAAGGGCTGGGAGCTGGCCCGGCAGGCCCGCCAGCTGCGTGCGGCGCGCGCGCTGTTGCTGCAGGCGCCGACTCTGCCAGCCGAAAGTGTGGAGGCCAGCGCACAGCAGGGCACCGCGCTGGCCATGCTGGAGGCTGCACGCACCGAACTGCGTCTGTCGCAGGATCTGGACAGCCGCGACGGCATCAAGGAACGCGTCGCGTCGCGCCTGGACCGCATTGAACTGGAGACCGCGCGCCTGCAGCGACGGGGCATCGGCGTGCTGGCCAGCATCGGTGCAGTGGCGCCGTTCGTGGGCCTGTTCGGCACGGTGTGGGGCATCATGAACAGTTTCATCGGCATCGCCCACAGCAACACCACCAACCTGGCGGTGGTCGCACCGGGTATCGCCGAGGCACTGTTGGCCACCGCGCTCGGACTGGTCGCAGCGATTCCCGCGGTGCTGGTCTACAACCATTTCAGCCGCGTGCTGGCCGGCCTGCGCGGCCTGCTCGGCGATCTGTCCGCGGCCGTGCAGCAGCTGGTCTCGCGCGATCTTGATCGTGCCGTGCCGCGTGCCGCAGCGACACCGCTGCGCGCGGTGCACTGAGGCGCGGCGATGGCGATCAGGACCGCATCCGACCGCGACGACGCGCCGGAAGAAGCGCACGAGATCAACGTTACGCCCTTCATCGACGTGATGCTGGTGCTGCTGATCATCTTCATGGTGGCCGCGCCGCTGGCTACCGTGTCGGTGCCGGTACAGCTGCCGGCCAGCAGCGCCAGTGCCACGCCGCCGGAACAGGCGCCGGTATATGTGACCGTGCAGGCCGACCTGTCGCTGCGCGTGGGCGAACAACCGGTGGCGCGCGATGAGCTGGCGGCTGCACTGAAGGCCGCCACCCACGACGACAGCGGACAACGCATCTTCCTGCGTGCCGATACCCGTGTGCCTTATGGCGAACTGATGGCGACCTTGGACGCGCTGCGCGCTGCCGGATACCTGAAGGTGGCACTGGTGGGGCTGGAGCAGGGCGCACGATGAGCGGACTGCGGCGCTGGGCGACCAGCCTGGCGATCGTGCTGCTGGTGCACGCGCTGCTGATCGGCGCGGCCTGCTGGTGGGCGGCGCGCGCGCCGGCGCTGGCCGCCGCCGCCCCGCCTGCGGCGCTGATGCTGGAACTGGCGCCGATGGCGCAGGCGCCGCCGGTGCCGCCGCGCGAGGTAGCTACTGGGCCGCTGCAGCAGCAACAGCAGCGGCAGGCGCCGAAGCCGGCCGTGCGCGAGCAGCCGAACGCCCCGGTGCAGCCGCAGGGCGACCTGCCTCCACCCAAAGCACCGGAACCCACGCCCTCGCCGGAGACCGCCGATGCCAATGTCGCGCAGACCAGCGCACCGCCGCAGGTGGCTGCTGACGCCGCCGCGCGCTATACCGCACCGCAGACCACCGCCGGTGGGCGCAGTCGCGCGGAGGCGACCTGGGAAGGACGCCTGCTCGGGCACCTGCAGAAGCACCGCCGCTATCCACGCCAGGCCGAGCGGCTGCGCCAGCAGGGCGTGGTCTATGTGCGTTTCGCGGTCGCCCGCGATGGCGCGGTGTCGGGCCTGAAGCTGGGCCGCAGCAGCGGCTTCGAGCTGCTCGACCAGGAGACGCTGGACACCGTGCAGCGGGCCAGCCCGGTACCGGCGCCGCCGGCCGAAGTGGCCGGCGACCCGGTGCAAGTGATGGTGCCGGTGTCGTTCTTCCTGCGCGGCAGGTGACCGGCCGTTGCTTGAGGAAGCGGTCGGAGCCGTAGAGTCGAGCTTGCTCGACTGCTCTTGCGGTGCGGGCCAGAAGCAGTCGAGCAAGCTCGACTCTACGGGTTTGCGCATGGCATGGATTACAGCAGCGGCACCAGCAGCAGCGCCACGATGTTGATGATCTTGATCAGCGGGTTGATCGCCGGGCCGGCGGTGTCCTTGTAGGGATCGCCGACGGTATCGCCGGTCACCGCGGCCTTGTGCGCCTCGCTGCCCTTGCCACCGAAGTGGCCATCCTCGATGTACTTCTTGGCGTTGTCCCATGCGCCGCCGCCGGTGGTCATCGAGATGGCCACGAACAGGCCGGTCACGATCGTGCCGATCAGCAGCCCGCCCAGTGCCCGCGGCCCCAGCAGCAGGCCGACCACCACCGGTACCGCCACCGGCAGCAGTGAAGGCACGATCATTTCGCGGATGGCCGAGCGGGTCAGCATGTCCACCGCCCGGTCGTACTGCGGCTTGCCGGTGCCCTGCATGATGCCGGGGATCTCGCGGAACTGGCGGCGTACTTCCTCCACCACTGCACCGGCGGCACGGCCGACCGCTTCCATCGCCATCGCACCAAACAGGTAGGGGATCAGGCCACCGATCAGCAGGCCGATGATCACCGTGTGGTCGCTGAGGTCGAAGCGGAACTCCTGCCCGGGGTTGGCGGCCTGCAGGTTGTGGGTGTAGTCGGCGAACAGCACCAGTGCGGCCAAGGCTGCCGAACCGATGGCGTAGCCCTTGGTCACTGCCTTGGTGGTATTGCCCACCGCATCCAGCGGATCGGTGATGTCGCGGATCTCCGAAGGCAGCTCGGCCATCTCGGCGATGCCACCTGCGTTATCGGTGATCGGGCCGTAGGCATCCAGGGCGACGATCATGCCGGCCATCGACAGCATCGCCGTAGCCGCGATGGCGATGCCGTACAGTCCGCCCAGCGCGAACGCGCCCCAGATCGCCGCGCATACCGCCACCACCGGCAGTGCGGTGGATTTCATCGAGATGCCGAGGCCGGCGATGATGTTGGTGCCATGGCCGGTGGTCGAGGCCTGTGCCACGTGCTGCACCGGCTTGTACTGGGTGCCGGTGTAGTACTCGGTGATCCACACGATCAGGCCGGTCAGTACAAGGCCGATCAGCGCGCAGCCGTACAGCGCCATCGGGCCGTGCACGTTGTCGCCCATCAGCCCGGTGGTGATCGGGTAGAACGCGATCGCGGCCAGCACGCCGGACACGATCACGCCCTTGTACAGCGCGCCCATGATCGAGCCGCCGGGCTTCACCTTGACGAACAGCGCACCGATGATCGAGGCGATGATCGACACGCCGCCCAGCACCAGCGGATACAGCACCGCGTTGGCGCCCGCCTCGGCCAGCATCAGGCTGCCCAGCAGCATGGTGGCGATGACGGTCACCGCATAGGTCTCGAACAGGTCGGCGGCCATGCCGGCGCAGTCGCCGACGTTGTCACCGACGTTGTCGGCGATCACCGCCGGGTTGCGCGGGTCGTCCTCGGGAATGCCGGCTTCCACCTTGCCGACCAGATCGGCACCGACGTCGGCGCCCTTGGTGAAGATGCCGCCGCCCAGGCGCGCGAAGATCGAGATCAGCGACGAGCCGAAGGCCAGCCCGACCAGGGCATGCAGTGCCTGCTCCATCGGCAGGCCCATGCGCAGCAGCAGCGCGTAGTAGCCGGCCACGCCCAGCAGGCCCAGCCCGACCACCAGCATGCCGGTGATCGCCCCGCCGCGGAAGGCAACGTCCATCGCTGCGCTGATGCCGTGGCGTGCGGCTTCGGCAGTGCGCACGTTGGCGCGTACCGACACGTTCATGCCGATGTAGCCCGCTGCGCCGGACAGGACCGCGCCCACGGCGAATCCAATGGCGGTGTACCAGCTGAGGAAGATGCCGACCAGCACGAACAGCACCACGCCGGCGATGCCGATGGTCAGGTACTGGCGGTTGAGGTAGGCACGTGCGCCTTCCTGGATCGCGCTGGCGATCGCGATCATGCGTTCATTGCCGGTGGGTTGGCGCAGGATCCAGCGCGCCGAGACGATTCCGAACAGGATCGCGAGAATGGCGCAGCCCAGCGCCAGTGACAGCCCGTGACGTTCCAGCATTAGACCCCTCCGCAAAATGGATGGACAAGCATCCAGTGGCGATGAACGCACCACGAGGGGGACGACGGGCTGCAGCCTGGAACCAACCCGTACCGACCTTGGTGGTCGTCCGACGTATGGCGGTGTTCAGCATTCCCTGGTGCCCGCAGTATGCGTTCGACGCACCGTAGAGTCGAGCTTGCTCGACTGTCCCCTGGCGCAAAGCGCGATCACGCCCTTTGCACCCCGTTAAGCCATGCTCTGCAAGCCTGCGCACAGTCCCGAAGGAGATCCCCCCATGCGCCTGTCCCTGTTGATGCTTGCCGCCCTGGTGGCTGCCGCCCCGGCATTCGCTGCTGAAACCCCGGAGCTGCAGCGTGCGGTGGGTGCCCCGCAGGCGGTGGGCGCAGCGCATACACTGCGCCAGATCCCCGAGGCCTGCGCGCGGTTGGAGGGTATGTTCACCGGCGATGCGGCAGCGCCGTACCGCTTCTCCGCCGTGCGTACCAGCGAGCAGTGCCAGCCACGCGCGCGCTTCGTCGACTATGCCAAGGCACAGCCGAGTGCCGACAAGGGCTGGAAGCTCAACGATGTGATCCGCGTGCCCAGCGCCGCGTGCCCGGCGCAGCAGGCGGTGGTGCGGGTGTGGCGCCTGCCGTCGAGCAACAAGGTCGAGCTGGATGGACAGGGCCAGTCGCGCATCTACCTGGAAGAGGCGAAGAAGCAGGCCGCGGCCGGCCAGATTCCGCAGGTGACGATGTTCGCCGCGCAGCTGCAGATGGAAGGCAAGGCCTGCAATTGAGGCCGTCCGGCAGCGCGAATCCGACCATGGCGTCGCGTGAGGTCGTGCCGGCCGCTGGCCGGCAACCGGACAATCAATCCGCCGGCGTCGCTCCGCGTGCCAGCAGCAGTTCGCGCAGCGCCTTGCGGTGGCAGTGCGCCTCATCTTCGCAGTAGCACCCCACGCTGATGTCGCTGTGCTGCGACAGCGCGGCCAGCAGGTCCAGCGCGTGGTCGGCATCGGGTGCCTTCATCTCGGCCTTGTAGTGGCGGAAGAACGCATTCCAGTCGGCCGCGGTTTTCGCCTCGTGCGCCTGCTTCACCAGCTCCGCACTGGGTGACAGGGTCGGGAACCAGACGTCGTACCAGTCCTGGCGGGCGAACTCGCTGCGCGGCACGCCGCGCGGCGGACGCCGCACCGTGCCGATGCGCAGTCCCTCGCCGGGTACGCGTGGCGTACCGAGTCGAACTACTCGCAGTGCCATGGCACACCTCCAAAAAAAGGGGACGGAGGGGATCAAGTCGCAACCGCCCCAACGCTGATGGGGGAGTGATGACGGAGGGGCGGTTACGACTTGATCCCCTCCGTCCCCTTTTTCGGTTCAGCCCTCGAAGGTCGGCAGCTTCTGCTTCACGGCCACGTTCTTCAGGGTGACGTACTTCGGCAGGCCGTCGGGGCCGTAGGGCAGTGGTGCTTCGCCCTTGATCAGCGGTGACAGGTAGGCGCGCGCCTTGGCGGTGATGCCGAAGCCATCGCGGCGGATGAAACCGGCCGGCATCTTCTTCTCGTGGTTGGCGATCTTCGACAGCGGCGCGGCTTCGATCTTCCAGCGGTACGGCGCGTCGCTGCTGCGCACGATCACCGGCATCACGCCGTTCTGGCCCTTCAGCGCCAACTGCACCGCAGCCTTGCCCACCGCCTGCGCCTGCTCCCAGTCGGTCTTGCTGGCCAGGTGCCGGGCCGAGCGCTGCAGGTAGTCCGGCAGGGCCCAGTGCACCTTCAGGCCCAGCTGGTCCTTGACCCGTCCGGCCAGGTGCGCGGCCACGCCGCCCAGCTGCGAATGCCCGAACGAGTCCTTGCCGCCACCGGCATCGGCGACGAAGCGGCCATCGGCGGTGGCGATGCCCTCCGAGGCCACCACCACGCAGTAGCCGACGCGCTCGACCACCGCCTGCACCTTGGCCAGGAACACCGCCTCGTCATAGGCGCGTTCGGGCAGCAGGATGATGTGCGGGGCTTGGTCATCGCCGTTGCCGGCCAGGCCCGCCGCCGCCGCCAGCCAACCGGCGTGGCGACCCATCGCTTCGTAGATGAAGACGCGGGTGGAGGTCTCAGCCATCGCCGCCACGTCCAGCGCGGCCTCGCGCACCGACACCGCGGTGTACTTGGCGGCCGAGCCGAAGCCCGGGCAGGTATCGGTAACCGCCAGGTCGTTGTCGATGGTCTTGGGCACGCCGATGCAGGTCAGGTCGTAGCCCGACGCCTTGGCCAGCTGCGAGACCTTCAGCGCGGTATCGGCCGAGTCGTTGCCGCCGTTGTAGAGGAACCAGCGCACGTCGTGGGCGCGCAGCACCTCCAGCAGGCGGTCGTAACGTGCACGGTCAGCGTCCAGTGATTTCAGCTTGACCCGGCACGAACCGAACGCGCCGCCCGGGGTATGGGCGAGGGCGCGGATGGCCGCGGCGCTCTCCTTGCTGGTGTCGATCAGCTCTTCGCGCAGGGCGCCGAGGATGCCGTTGCGGGCGGCCAGGACCTTGATGCCCTTGGCCCGGGCCTGCTCGATCACCGCTGCGGCCGTGGCGTTGATGACCGCGGTGACGCCACCGGACTGGGCGTAGAGAAGAGTACCGTTGCGCATGCTTCTACCTGCTCGGGGGAGGGGACATTGCAGGGACATTACCCGGATGCGGTAAAGTGGCGCTATTGCGGTGCAGCGATACCGGTCCGTCCGGGACGCGAACCTTCTTTGTTTTCAACACGTTGGAGTCAGGTCAATGCGATTGGTTCTGTTGGGACCGCCCGGTTCGGGCAAGGGGACACAGGCGACGCGCCTGAAGGAAAAGCTGGGGATCGCCCACATTTCGACCGGTGACATGCTGCGCGCGGAAATCGCCGCCGGCACGGAGCTGGGCAAGCAGGCCAAGACGGTGATGGATGCCGGCAACCTGGTGTCGGACGACATCCTGCTGGGCATGCTGGAATCGCGCCTGACCCAGGCCGATGTCGCCAAGGGCTTCATCCTGGATGGCTACCCGCGCAATGTGGCCCAGGCCAATGCGATGGACGGCCTGCTGGCCAAGATCGGCCAGCCGCTGGACGCGGTGGTGCAGCTGGACGTGGCCACCGAGCTGCTGGTCGAGCGCATTGCCGGTCGTGCCAAGGAGCAGGGCCGCGCCGATGACACGCCCGAAGCGGTGCGCCAGCGCCTGCAGGTCTACAACGAGCAGACCGCCCCGGTGGTCGACTTCTACGCCGGCCGTGGCACCCTGGCCCGCGTCGACGGCGTCGGTGAGCTGGACGAGATCGAAGCGCGCATCCTGGCGGCGATCAAGGCCTGATCCGGCTGGGCCGGCACACGGTTCCGGCCCTTAGGCGCAAAAAAACACAGGCCTGGTCCGCGAGGATCAGGCCTGTGTCGTTTGATAGGCGCCAGCAGAGGGCTTGCTCAGGGCCCCGCAGCATGAGCTCCCTTGGGGATGGCCTCTTGGGGAGTAGGACCGGTTCGGGTACTGCGGCTGGCAGTTCGAATTGTGTCCGGGTTCACAGAACATCGCTATCGGGAATTCCCTGACAGAAGATTGGAGTTTTCTCACATCCTGTGTAGGACTTGTCTTACCCAGGCGCGGACATTGGCCCTATACAGCCGTCATCAGTCACAATCCTCGGTCATGAGCAGCGTACATATCCTTGCAATCGCCGGCACCTTCATGGGCGGCGTGGCCGCCCTGGCGCGGGAACTGGGCCATCCGGTCAGCGGCAGCGACCAGGCCATCTATCCGCCGATGTCCACCCAGCTGGAACAGCTGGGCATCACCCTGGACCAGGGCTACCGCGCCGACAGCGTGCCGGCCGGCACCGATGAGGTGGTGATCGGCAACGCGTTGTCGCGGGGCAACGCGGCCGTGGAGGCCGTGCTTGACGCTGGCCAGCGCTACATTTCCGGCGCGCAATGGCTGTCCGAACGGGTGCTGCCAGGGCGTGACACACTGGCCGTGGCCGGTACCCATGGCAAGACCACCACCACCACCATCCTCACCTGGCTGCTGGAAAGCGCCGGGCGTTCGCCGGGCTTCCTGATCGGCGGCGTGGCCGAGGATTTCGGCGTCTCCGCCCGGCTCGGCCAGGGCCGCGAGTTCGTGGTCGAGGCCGACGAGTACGACACCGCATTCTTCGACAAGCGCAGCAAGTTCGTGCACTACCGGCCGCTGGTGGCCATCCTCAACAACCTTGAATACGACCACGCCGACATCTTCCCGGACGTGGCGGCGATCCAGCGCCAGTTCCACCATCTGGTGCGTACGGTGCCGGCACGTGGTCGGCTGATCGTCAACGGCGAAGACAAGTACCTGGCCGAAGTGCTGGCGATGGGCTGCTGGACTCCGGTCGAGCGCTTTGGCTTCGACCCGTCGCTGGAATGGCATGCCGAGCTGCTGGCTGCCGATGGCAGCGCGTTCCGCGTGCATCATCGCGGCCAGGCGCTGGGTGATGTGCAGTGGTCGCTGCTGGGCCGCCACAATGTGCTCAACGGCCTGGCCGCGCTGGCCGCCGCGCATGCGGTGGGCGTGGCACCGGCCGACGTCATTCCGGCGCTGGCGCGGTTCCGCAGCGTCAAGCGCCGCATGGAAGTGATCGGCAGCGTTGATGGCATCACCGTCTACGACGACTTCGCCCATCACCCGACGGCGATCGCCACCACGCTGGAAGGCCTGCGTGCCAAGGTCGGCGATGCACGCATCGTGGTCGCGATGGAGCCGCGCAGCAACTCGATGCGGCTGGGCGCACATGCGCAGGCGCTGGCGCCGTCGCTGGCGCTGGCCGATGAAGTGGTGTTCCTGCACCGCCCGGAACTGGCCTGGGACGCTGCCGCGGTGATCGCCGCGGTGCGTGGCCAGGCGCATGCGGTACCCGATACCGATGCACTGCTGGCACAGCTGCAGTCCCATGCACGCAGTGGTGACCATGTGGTGTTCATGTCCAACGGTGGCTTCGACGGCGCACCGCGCCGCTTCCTCGCCGCCCTGCAGGCCCGATGAGCGCCGACGGTTCGCTGCCGCTGTTCCCGTTGCACAGCACGCTGGTGCCGGGTGCAGCGGTGGGCCTGCGCGTGTTCGAGCGACGCTATCTGGATCTGGTTCGCGACAGCGGCCGCAGTGGCGAGGGCTTTGGCGTCTGCCTGATCCTCGACGGCCAGGAAGTGGGCGCACCGGCGACACCGGCGGCGTATGGCGTGCAGGTGCGCATCGAAGATTTCGATGTCGGCGCCGATGGCGTGCTGCAGCTGCGCCTGCGTGGCACCCGCCGCTTCCATGTCGAGCGCACGCGGGTCCGTGACAACGGCTTGGTTGTGGCCGACGTGAGTTGGTGCGAGGAAGATCCCGACGACGAACTGCGGCCACAGCATGCGCTGCTGGCCACGGTGCTCGGGCACATCATCGAACAGGCGGGCGAGGCGTATGCGCCGGCCAACCCGGCGTTGCTGGATCAGGCAAGCTGGGTCGGCTGGCGGTTGGCCGAACTGCTGCCACTGAGCGAGCAGCAGCGCCTGCAGCTGCTGCAGCTGGACGACCCGCACCAGCGCCTGCAGCAGTTGCTGGGCTGGATGCCGTAGCCGGCAAACGCCAACCAAGGTTGGCCACTACCAGGGCGCGGCGTAACCGGTAGATGCCAACCTTGGTTGGCAGCCTTTACCCGAAGCGCCAACCAAGGTTGGCGACTACCAGAGCAGAACCGCCTCCGTCAGCGCGCGGTGGTCTTCAACCGCAGTACCGGCAACCCGGTCTCGCTGTGCACGTCCTCGCGCTGCGGCAGGCCCTGCACAGCCTCCTTCACCGCGTTCATGGCCGGGTCGACGCCGCGCAGCGGATGCCACATGCCGATCCATTCGAAGTGGCGCTCGTAGCGCAGGGTCTGCGCGCTGCCCAGCCATAGTGGCGTATCGCCGGGCTGCAGCTGGGCCGGAGCCGGCCACAGGCGCAGCACATAGCGCTCATCCGGCTTCGCACCCTGGCGCACCATCAGCAGTGCTTCCACGCGCGTTTCCAGCGTTGCCGGCAACACCGGCAGCTGGTCGGCGCCGGTGTTCTTGTCCAGCATCAGCAGGGCTTCCTGCCAGCCGGCCTGTTCCTGACGCTTCCAGCCGCGGGCTTCCAGCTGCGCCTGCAGCGGCGCCAGCGGGCCGGCCACCTGCACGTCCAGCGGCCAGCGTTGGTCATCATCGAACTCGTTGCGGCGCGCCGGCAGCGTCGACCAGTCGTGCTGCCACCACGCCTGCATGTCCATCGCCTGCGGCGCCGGCAGGGTCGGTTCAAAGCGCTCCAGCTTCACCGGGATGTGGCGCGGCGCGTACCACATCGCCGCCAGGGCGAAGACGCCGTAGAACAGCCACGCCACCGGCTTCACCCAGAACGAGCGGTTGAAGCGGCGGCGGTAGGCGATGCCCAGCACCAGCAGCCAGAATGTGCCGAACAGCATGCCGCCGATCACATCGCTCAGCCAGTGTGCGCCCAGGTACAGGCGCGAGAAGCCGATCAGGCTGACCACGATGCCCGACACCAGATACGGCCAGACGCGGGTGCGGCCCGGCATCTCGCGCGCGATCAGCACCGCGAAGAAGCCGAAGGTGATGGTGGCCATGGTCACCGACACCGACGGGAAGCCGAAGCCACTGCTGGCATCGACCGGGCGCACCACATCCACGGTGGCGCCGAGCAGCATGGTCAGCGCCAGGCCGAAGGCCAGTGCGGCCAGCCAGTGCGCGGCGGCCATCCAGCGTCGGCGCCAGATCAGGTAGCCCATCGCCGCCGCGGTGGCCGGCAGCAGTACCTGCCAGGCCCCCAGCGACGCCAGCGCTGCCATCGGGTAGTCGGCCAGCGGGTTGCGCAGCGCCAGCATGGCCTGGTGCACCAGCAGGTCGATCGCCAGCGGTTCGCCATGCGCGACCACCACGGTCAGCAGCGCGAACCAGCCCCAGCCCAGCACCAGCAGCATCAGCGCCAGCATCGCCAGCGGCACCGATTCACGGCGTTTCGGGTCGAGCACGCCGACGGTATAGCGGCCCAGCGTCGGGTGGCGGTTGGACCAGTCCAGCAGGCGCGCCAGCCAGTTGTCCATGCGTGCGGCCGACCAGCGGTAGCCGTACAGCACGATGGCCCAGACCAGGCCGAGGATCACCATCAGCAGGCCGACCACCACCACCAGGCGCCCGGCCACGGCGGCCACCGCGTCGTACGCTTCGCCCAGAACCCAGCCCGGGGCCAGGAACAGCACCGCCCAGGAAATGCTGGCGATGCCGCTGGCCTGCATATAGCGGCTGGCAGGCATCTTCATCATGCCGGCAATGGCAGGCACGAACGGGCGGATCGCACCGACGTAGCGTGCGATCAGGATGCTCTTGAACGCATTGCGGCGGAACAGGTTCTCGCCGCGGTCGAGCAGCTGCGGATAGCGGCTGAACGGCCAGACGCCGCGCAGGCGGTCGCCCCAGCGACGGCCGATCCAGTAGCTGATGCCATCACCGGCGAACGCACCCAGTGCCGCCGCCGCAACCGCGTACGGCCCGGAGATCTGGCCCAGGCCGATGAACACGCCCACCGCGAACAGCAGCGGCAGGGCCGGCACGATGGCGCCGAGAATGATGACCGCATCGCAGAAGGCGATGAGGAAGATAACAGCTCCCGCCAGCACGGGGTGAGCGGCAATCCACGCGAGGGTGGCGTCGATCCATGAAGAGTCCATTGCCCGATTATAGGGGCGTGAAGGTGACTGGTTCCCAGCCGCTTCGTGACCGTTTGCAACCGGCGCCATCGCCTAGAATGGGCCCATGCCGCATACGCCAGACGCTCCACCGCATGCCTTGAAGGCCGACAGCTTCGGTCGCATCCTCCTTGTGAAAGGCCCCGATGGCCCGTTCGTGCGCCGCGATCTGGGCGCCACGCCGCTGTGGCTGCGGCTGCCTGCGTGGTGGCTGGCACGCCGCGAAGCACGCGCGCTGCAGCACATCCATGGCATGCCTGACGTACCGCAGCTGCTGGCTTGGGATGGCCGCCACCTCGACCGCAGCTTCATGGCCGGCGATGCGATGTACCAGCGTCCACCCCGCGGCGACGTGGCCTGGTTCCATTCGGCGCGACGGCTGCTGCAGCACCTGCATCGGCGCGGCGTGGCCCACAACGATCTGGCCAAGGAAGCCAACTGGCTGGTCACCGAGGATGGCCGTCCAGCGCTGATCGACTTCCAGCTGGCGGTGATCGGCGATCCGCGTTCGCGCTGGATGCGCCTGCTGGCCCGCGAGGACCTGCGCCACCTGCTCAAGCACAAGCGCATGTACTGCCGCGAGTCGCTCACCCCGGTGGAGAAGCGCGTGCTCAAGCGCACTTCGTGGGTGCGCGAGCTGTGGTTCGCCACCGGCAAGCCGGTCTACCGCTTCGTCACCCGGCGCATCCTGCACTGGGAAGACAATGAGGGGCAGGGGCCGAAGCCGTGAGGGCATCGCAGGTGGTGACCGCCGCGCCGAGTGCGGGCAGCGTGCTGCGCGCGCAGATGGCTGGTGCCCACTTTGTACATGCCTGCCAGGCCAGCACACAGCGCGGGGATCGAACCGCGTTGCAGGCCTACCGTGACATGGCGGCGAGCATTCCTGGCTGGTTCGACGGGCTGATGGCACTGCGCAATCGCGGCATGCGCCTGCTCGGCATGAAGGACCTGGGTTCGCTGCGCGCAGTGCAGGACATCGAGCAGCCGCGTCCGGGGCAGCGGCTCGGCATCTTCACGCTGCAGGCGCTGGATGCCGACGCCATCGTGCTGGAAGACAACGACCGCCACCTGCGCGTGCAGCTGGCCCTGCAGTGGCAGGGCGATGTGCTGGAAGTGGCGACGGTGGTGCATACGCACAACGCGTTCGGGCGCCTGTACATGCTGCCGGTGGCCCCGGTGCACCGGTTGATCGTGCCGCACCTGCTGCAGAAGCAGGTTCAGGTGTACCGATGACCCGGCACTGCGGCCGCCGGGCCACGCCCGGCGACACGCGGCGTTTCCGGGTTACGGCGTCGCCGGCACCACCTGTTGACCGATGAAGTTGCGCTTGGCGTCGAAGTCGTAGGCCATCTGCAGCTGGCCCACATCCGGGCAGGCGTGGCAGTCGCGCAGCGGCGTGCGGTACAGCAGGCGGATGCCGCCGTTCTCCAGCGGCGTTGCTCCAGCCGACTGCGCGGGTGCGAACGGCGTCGCCTGCGGATTGGCCTTCAGCAGTTCCTGCACCGTCGGGTCCGCGCGCAGGGTGTCATCCAGCTGCACGGCATCCACATCGATGCGCTTGCCGCTGGCGTCGACCAGGCGGGTGCCTTCGTTGGTGTTGGCACGGAACGGATACTCCACCGTGGCCACGCCCAGACCATCGCTCTCATGCCAGGCGGTCACGTAGGCCAGTTCGCCGCCGGTGGACAGCTGTTCGGCGGCGGTGATCGCATCGGCGCTGGCACCACCGGCGTGCATCGCATCACGCAGGCAGTCACGCGTGGCCGCATTCTCGCCCTGGCGGCACGCGTTGAGGTCGCCATCCCAGACCACCGCCTCGCTCCAGCGCATCTTGCCGTCGGCGGCGGCCTTCTCCGCACTGGGAGCGTCACCGGCGGGCGGCTCCTTGCCGGGTTCCGGCGAACGGCCCTGGCAGGCGGTCAGCAGGGCGAGGCCCAGGGCAGGCAGCAGCAGGCGGGAACGGCGCATGGCGTGGACCTCGTGCGTTGTCTGGAGGCCCGAGTATCGTCAAGGCCGGGTGAACTCCGCGTCGGCGCGGCATACTAGCGGCTCATTGCATACGCTGGAGTGTGGAACGTGGGCAGTCTGCAGGGCAAAACGCTTTTCATCACCGGAGCCTCGCGTGGCATCGGCCTGGCCATCGCGTTGCGCGCCGCGCGTGACGGCGCCAACGTGGCGATCGCCGCCAAGTCGTCGGTGCCGAACCCGAAGCTGCCGGGCACCATCCACAGCGCGGCCGAGGCGGTTACGGCGGCCGGTGGCCAGGGCCTGGCCCTGAAGTGCGACATCCGCGAGGAAGAACAGGTGCAGGCGGCCGTCGCCGCCACCGTCGATACCTTCGGTGGCATCGACATCCTGGTCAACAACGCCAGCGCGATCTGGCTGCGCGGCACGCTGGATACGCCGATGAAGCGCTTCGACCTGATGCAGCAGGTCAACGCGCGCGGCAGCTTCCTGTGCGCGCAGGCCTGCCTGCCTTACCTGCTGCAGGCGCCGAATCCGCACATCCTGACCCTGGCACCGCCGCCCAGCCTGGAGCCGAAGTGGTGGGCGCCGCATACCGGCTATACGCTGGCGAAGATGGGCATGAGCTTCGTCACGCTCGGCCTGGCTGCAGAGTTCGGCCCGCAGGGCGTGGCGGTCAATGCGTTGTGGCCGCGCACGGTGATTGCCACCGATGCGATCAACATGATTCCGGGCGTGGATGCCGCCGGGTGCCGCACGCCGCAGATCATGGCCGACGCCGCGCACGCCGTGCTGGTGCGCGAAGCGGCCGGCTTCCACGGCCGGTTCCTGATCGATGATGAGGTGCTGGCACAGGCCGGTGTCACCGATCTGTCGGGCTATGCAGTGGATCCGTCGCGGCCGTTGCTGCCGGACCTGTTCCTGGATTGAGCGTGACCCGTTGGAAGAGGCCGAGGGCTGCGACCCTCGGCCTGCTGCGCTAGAATGCGCAGCTGTAATCGTTTTCAACAAGGAAGTGAACGCATGTCACGCACTCTTTCCCACGCGGCGCTGGCCGCGTCGCTGTCATTGATGCTGGGCGCCTGCGGTGGCAAGGCGCCGGCAACCGCGGGTGACGCTGGTCCCTCCGGCAAGCCGGAGGCCAGCACCGCGAACTCCGACGCACAGCAGCAGTTGACCGCAAAACTCAACGCCTACATCGGCTGCTTCAACGCGCTTGATTCGAAAACACACGGCAGCATCGAGTCCTACACGCGCTGGATCAAGGACGTCGACGCCGGCCCGAGCGGGCGCGAGACGCAGGTGTACGGGCCGTTCGAGATCAGCGACTACGACATGAAGCAGTGCGACGCGCCGGTGACCGAAGCGATCGCTGCCAAGCCGGCCCTGGCCGATCTTGATACCGCTGCCGGCCGGTATCAGCAGGCGCTGAAGGCACTGGTGCCGCTCAGCAAGGACGCGCACGACTACTACGATCGCCAGGACTACGAAGACGATCAGTTTGCCAAGGGCAAGCAGATGCATGCGCCTTTGATGGCCGCCTTCAAGGACTTCGTGGTTGCCAGCGAAACGTTCAACACCGCACTGGAGCGCCACAACGACGCTGCCCAGCGCGAGCAGCTCAAAGCACTGGAACAGGCCGAGGGGCGCACGCGCGAGTACTACCGCCTGGCGATGATGCTGGAAGCGAAGGCGATCGTGGAGCTGATGACCGATGACGGCTTTGATCAGGCCGCGGCCCGCGAACATCTGGATGCCTTCAACCGCATTTCCGATGAAGCGCACGCCAAGGTTGCCGACCAGCAGCCGGGCAAGACGGACTGGGAAGGCTTCGAGCGTGGAGCCGAGAATTTCCGCCGCGAAGGCAAGGAGCGGCTGCAGCGTGTCAGCGAGAACAAGCCCTACACCGATTTCGAACGGCGCATGCTTGATTCGCCCTCGATGGCGCCGCGCGGCTCTGCCAGCAAGCTGATGCAGGAATACAACACGCTCGTTTTCCAGAGCAACCGCCAGTAACCGAGGCGTTCATCGCGTTATTTTGTCGTAATCGAACATGTCGATTGCGGCGCGACCCAGGACGGGGCTCCGAAGGGCGGCCTCTTCCGGCGCTGCCGGGACGGGCGTGGGCGCGATGAACCACGATGACTGCAGTTTTTACTTGTGCAAGGAACTGATTTGAACGCATCCACACGCATGCTCCCGTTGCTTCTGCTTGGCTCGCTGGCAGGCCTGACCGGCTGCAACAAGCCGGCGGGGCTGGCCGTGGCCGACCCGGGGCTGGTAAAGGTCAATGCCTACATCGAGTGCTACAACGGCGTCGAACAGCCCGTTCACGAAGGCTTCCAGGCCTACACCGGCTGGATGAAGGATCCCGAGGCCGGCCCGACCGGCAAGGAAGCGCAACCGCGCTCGCCCGGCAAGGTGCTGTCGCACCGGATCGAGTATTGCGGCCAGCCGATGACCGACGCACTGGCGAAGACCCCGGCACTGCCGATGGATGGCCCCGCGCGCGACTATCAGCAGGCGTTCCAGGCCCTGAATGCCCTGACCGAGCGCGCCGATGGCTACTTCACCCGCGAAGACTATCGTCGTGATGGCGGCGAAGGCATGCGCGCGCAGCATGCGCCGCTGATGCAGGCCTATGCCGCCTTCTTCAAGGCCAGCGAAGCGATGGATGTGGCGCTGGAGAAGAACGAGAACGAGCGCCGCGCCGCGGAGCTGAAGCGGATCGAGGAAAGCGAGGGTCGCTCGCTGGCCTACTACCACCTGCGCATCCTCGGCGATGGCAAGCAGCTGGCCATGGCGTTCCAGGGGGACGCGCCGGACCTGGCGGTAGTGCGCAAGCAGCTGGCCGACTATCAGGCGCTGGTGACCGAAGTGCAGAACGGCGGTGTCGGCAAGGACGACCCGATGTGGGGCCACGTGCAGCGCTCGGCCGACAAGCTGGTGCGTACCGCAGGCCGCGGCGTCGAGCGCCTGGAACAGGGAAAGCCGATCAGCGCTGAAGCGCTGGCGGCCGAACGCAAGGCCTCGGGCAGCTGGCTCACCACCGATCCTGAAGGCGCGCAGTCGACGATCCTGGACGCCTACAACGACCTGGTGACCACCAGCAATCGCATGCGTTGAGGAGGATCCACGCATGGCGTGGATCTACCGAGGGTAGTGCCGGCCGCTGGCCGGCATGTGCCTCAATGGCTGAACGCATCCGGCAGTTCACCGCCGCACCTGCGGCAGTGGCGGGCGTCCGGCTCGTGGCCTTCCAGCCCGCAGTGCGGGCAGCCGCGGGCATCGCGGCGTGCGGCCAGCTCGGCTTCGCGCATGGTGCTGGCCAGTTCGGCGGTGTAGATGCCGGTGGGCACGGCGATGATGCTGTAGCCGATCAGGATCAGCACCGAGGTGACGAAGCGGCCGAGTACGGTCTGCGGCACGATGTCGCCGAAACCGACCGTGGCCATGGTCACCACCGCCCAGTACATGCTGGCCGGAATATTGCTGAAGCCATGTTCCGGCCCTTCGATCACGTACATCAGCGCGCCGGCGATGATGGTGATGGTGATCACCGTAAACAGGAATACCAGCACCTTGCGCCGGCTGCGCCACAGCGACGTCATCAGCACGCCGCTTTCCTCGATGTATCGGGTCAACTTGAGGATGCGGAACACGCGCAGGATGCGCAGCGCGCGCACCACCAGCAGGCTCTGCGCGCCGGGAATGAACAACGACAGGTAGGCGGGCAGGATCGACAGCAGGTCGATGATGCCCCAGATGCTCACCGCGTAACGCAGCGGGCGCTTGACCACCGCCAGCCGCAGCAGGTACTCGGCGGTGAAGATGATGGTGAACGCCCATTCCAGGACGTACAGGCCGGTGGACCATTCGGCATGCAGGTGCTGCACGCTGTCGATCATCACCACCAGGATGCTGGCGATGATCGCCACCACCAGGATCAGGTCGAAATTGCGCGAAGGCCGCGAGTCGTGGCGGTAGATGATGTCGAACCACCGACGGCGCCAGCCGGTCTCGGTGGCGGGGTTCAGCTGGGGGGCGGAAAACGGTCGCATGGGCGCATTGTGCCGCAGGGGTTCCGGCGCGAGAATGGGGATTCCTGAACCCTGCCGACTGCCATGACCGCCGCTACCGATCCGCTGATCTCCCTTTCGCACTACTACCTGCCGGTCTACAAGCCCCGCCAGGTGGTACTGGAGCGAGGCCAGGGCGCCCGCGTGTGGGACAGCCAGGGCCGTGAGTTCATCGACCTGGCCGCCGGCATCGCCGTGTGTGGCCTGGGCCACAACGACCCGGACCTGGTGGCCGCGCTGGTCGAACAGGCCGGCAAGCTCTGGCACACCAGCAACGTGTTCTACAGCGCGCCGCCGCTGCACCTGGCCGAAGAGCTGGTGAAGGCCAGCCGTTTCGCCGAACGCGTGTTCCTGTGCAATTCCGGCGCCGAAGCCAACGAAGTGGCGATCAAGATGGTCCGCAAGTGGGCCTCCAGCCAGGGCCGCCCGGCCGACAAGCGGGTGATCATCACCTTCCGTGGCAGCTTCCACGGCCGCACGATGGGCGCGGTGACCGCCACGGCCCAGCCGAAGTACCAGGAAGGCTACGAGCCGCTGCCCGGTGGCTTCCGCTACATCGATTTCAACGATGAAGTGCAGCTGGAAACCGCAATGGCCGCCGGTGACGTGGCGGCGGTGATGCTGGAGCCGATCCAGGGCGAGGGCGGCGTGATGCCGGCCAAGTCCGGTTTCCTCAAGCGCGTGCGCGAACTGTGCGACCAGCACAACGCACTGCTGGTGCTGGACGAGATCCAGGCCGGCATGGGCCGCACCGGCACGCTGTTCGCGCACTGGCAGGACGATGTGGTGCCGGACATGGTCACCCTGGCCAAGGCACTCGGCGGTGGTTTCCCGATCGGCGCGATGCTGGCTGGCCCGAAGGTGGCCGAGACCATGCAGTTCGGCGCGCACGGCACCACCTTCGGTGGCAACCCGCTGGCCGCTGCAGTCGCCCGTGTGGCCCTGCGCAAGCTGGCCTCGGCGGAGATCGCCGCCAACGTCAGCCGCCAGTCGAAGGCGCTGCGCGATGGTTTCGCCCGTATCAACGACGAGTTTGGCGTGTTCAGCGACGTGCGTGGCCGTGGCCTGATGCTGGGCGCGGTGCTGAGCAAGGACTTCGCCGGCCAGGCCGGTGCCATCCTCGACCACGCCGCCGAGCAGGGCCTGCTGACCCTGCAGGCCGGCCCGGACGTGCTGCGCTTCGTGCCGTCGCTGAACATCACCGACGAAGAAGTGGCCGAAGGCCTGAAGCGCCTGCGCGCAGCGATTGCCGCGTTCATCGCCGCGCGCTGAGCCTTGGCTGTAGAGCCGGGCCGATGCCCGGCTCTACAGGATTGCGTAGCGCCTCAACACCTTCCCCAACCCGCGCCCGTCGCACACCGTTTCGGCGTGCAGGCCGGCCGCGCGCGCGCCGCGCACGTTGGCGAAGAGATCATCGATGAACAAGGTGCGCGCAGGCGCAACCTGCAGTACCTCGAGCACGCGCTGGAACACCGTCGGCTGCGGTTTGCGCAGGCCGAAATCGGCACTGCAGAACACGCGGTCCTGCAGCGCCGGGAACAGGTCCGGCAGCAGGGCCGGCAATGCCTGCACCATCAGCGCGCCGTTGTTGGTCAGTACCGCCATGGGTAGTTGCAGGGCCTGCAGCCGCTGCAGCACGGCCACCTGCGGATGGCTGGCGGCCTGCCGTGCGGCCACCCAGGCGGCCACATCGACCGTCCTGCCCAGAAGCCCGCCCAGCTGCGCCAGATAGGTTGGGCCATCCAGTGCGCCACGGTCATGCGCGGCGTCCAGCCCGCTGTCGTACAGCGCGGCCTGCACGGCCTGCGGGGAAACCTCCAGCGCCTGCGCCAAGTGCAGCACGCGCTGTGCGCGCTGGTACTGCACCAGCACGCCATCCACATCCAGCAGCAACAGATCGATCCGCATCGGCCGAGCATGCCATTGCCATGGATGCGCGCAAACCCTGGAGCGTGCATGCGACAGACGGTCGCAGACGGGAGCGCATGGGCCTGCCTAGAATGACGTTTGAATCCGCAGGAGATGCAGCGATGAAGGCTTGGACGGTGGCGGTTGGACTGGGTGCGCTGATGCTGGCGCCATCGGCAATGGCGCGCGTGTGTGCGGTGAGCATCGACAGCACCGACCAGATGAGTTTCAGCAGTCGCGAGATCAAGGTTGCCGCCGACTGCAGTGCCGTGGACCTGACCCTGCGCCACACCGGCAAGCTGGCCGCTACCGCGATGGGCCACAACTGGGTGCTGACCCGCACGGCCGACTACCAGCCGGTGGCGATGGCGGGCATGCGCATGACCCTGGCCGACAGTTACCTGCCGAAGGCCGACAAGCGCGTGCTGGCCCACACCAAGGTGATTGGAGGTGGCGAGACCACGCGCGTGCGCTTCTCCACCCAGGGCCTGCAGAAGGGCGGCGACTACACCTTCTTCTGCTCGTTCCCCGGCCACTTCGCGATGATGAAGGGCAAGCTCGTCTTCGGTTGAAAAAAGGGGACGGAGGGGATTAAGGCGTTTGTGCACAAACGACTTAATCCCCTCCGTCCCCTTTTTGTGCCAACCAAGGTTGGCGCCTACCAGGGCAGCACTCAGCCCTTGGCGGCCTTGAATGCCACGCGTGCAGCGGCCAGCGTCGCCTCGATCACGGCATCGTCGTGGGCGCTGGACAGGAAACCGGCCTCGTAGGCGGATGGTGCCAGGAACACGCCCTGTTCCAGCATCGCGTGGAAGAAGCGGTTGAACGCCGGGATGTCGCAGGCGGTGGCCTGCGCATAGGTCTCCACCTTTTCGCTGGTGAAGAACAGCCCGAACATCGCGCCCACGCGGGTGGTGGTCACCGCCACGCCTGCTTCTGCAGCCGCCGTTTCCAGACCGGCACACAGGCGCGTGGTGCGCTCGGCGAGGTCGGCGTGGAAGCCGGGCTGCTGGATCAGCTCCAGCATCGCCAGACCGGCGGCCATTGCCACCGGGTTGCCGCTCAGCGTGCCAGCCTGGTAGATCGGGCCGGCCGGGGCGATCTGCTGCATCAGCTCACGACGACCGCCGTAGGCACCGACCGGCATGCCGCCGCCGATGATCTTGCCGAACGTGGTCAGGTCCGGGGTGATGCCGTAGTGCGCCTGCGCACCGCCAAGGGCAACGCGGAAGCCAGTCATCACCTCGTCGAAGATCAGCAGCGCGCCATGCTTCGTGCACAGTTCGCGCAGGTGCTGCAGGTAGCCCTCGCGCGGCGGGATGCAGTTGGCGTTGCCGACCACCGGTTCGATGATCAGGCCGGCGATGTCGTTACCCTGCTGTTCGAACAGTGCCGTGGCCGCGTCGAAGTCGTTGTAGGGCAGGGTCAGGGTCAGCTCGCTCAGCCCGGCCGGTACGCCCGGCGAGGTCGGCACGCCCAGGGTCAGCATGCCGCTGCCGGCCTTGACCAGGAACGAGTCGCCGTGGCCGTGGTAGCAGCCTTCGAACTTGACGATGCGGTTGCGGCCGGTGGCGCCGCGCGCCAGGCGGATCGCCGACAGCGTGGCCTCGGTGCCGGAGTTGACCATGCGCACCATCTCGCACGACGGCACCAGGCGGGTGATGGTCTCGGCCATGGTCACTTCGGCCGCGCACGGCGCGCCGAACGAGAGGCCGTTGTCGATGGCCTTCTTCACCGCCTGGCGCACCGCCGGGTGATTGTGGCCGACGATCATCGGGCCCCAGGAACCGACGTAGTCGATGTAGCGGTTGCCGTCGACGTCGTACAGGTAGGCGCCGTCGGCGCGCTCGACGAAGAACGGCTCGCCGCCGACCGACTTGAACGCGCGCACCGGCGAATTGACGCCGCCCGGCAGCAGCTGCTGGGCGCGGGAGAACAGGGCGTGGGACTGGTCGTGGTTCATGGGGCTTTCCTGGGTGTTACGCGAACTGGGCGAGGAGGGCGTGCTGGGTCGCGACCGGGTCTTCGGCGGCGAACACGCTGCTGACCACGGCGACCAGATCGGCGCCGGCGTCGATGATGGGACCGACATTGTCCGGGGTCAGCCCGCCGATCGCCACCCGCGGCACGCCCAGTGCGGCGCTTTGCCGCAGCAGATCGGGGTGGGCGCGGCTGGTGGTGATCTTGGTGGTGGTGGGGAAGAAAGCGCCAAAGGCCACATAGCTGGCGCCGGCGGCCACGGCCTTTTCTGCATTGGCCAGCTGGTCGTAGCAGGAGGCGCCGATGATGGCCTCGGGCCCCAGCAGGGCACGCGCGCTGGGGATGTCGCCGTCGGTGCCGCCCAGATGCACGCCGGCCGCGCCGACTGCTTTGGCCAGCAGCGGGTCGTCATTGATGATGAGTGGTACGCCATGGGCAGCGCACAGGCCCTGCAGTGCCGTGGCCTGTTCCAGCCGCAGGGCGTCGCTGGCGGTCTTGTTGCGGTACTGCAGCCAGGTGGCACCTGCGGCCAGCAGCGGTGCGGTGCGCGCCAGCAGGCGTGCGCTATCGGGCTCATCCGGGGTGATCAGGTAGACGCCGCGGGGCGCAGGGAAAGCAGAAGTCATCGATGGCTACCGGTGCGTGGGCCGCGATGGGACAATGGCGGCCCGTGAATCCAGCCCCGATTATCCGATGAGTGATGCCACCCCCACCACCTTGCGTACCTGGATGTGCGTGGTCTGCGGCTTCCTGTACAGCGAAGCGGACGGCCTGCCGGAAGAGGGCATCGCGCCGGGCACGCGCTGGGAGGACATTCCCGAGACCTGGACCTGCCCGGATTGCGGGGTGACCAAGGCCGATTTCGAGATGGTCGAGGTCGACTGACCGGACCTTCCAGTGGGTGTGGACCGTCGGTCCACACACCGGTAAATCAATGCAGCCGCGGCATCGGCCCGCCGAGGTCGATCAGCTTCTCGCGCAGCCACTGCGCATCGCTGGCCTCGGGGTTGCGCTTCAGGTACTGGCCCAGGTCGTGACGGGCCCCGGCCAGGTACTCCAGCTGCAGGTAGGCCAGGCCGCGGTCGCGCAGGGCGTCGTCCTGTTCCGGGGCCAGCTTGAGCAGGCGATCGGCGCTGCGTGCAGCGCGGTCCCACTCGCCGGCTTCGGCATAGACGCCGTGCAGGTTGCGCAGCATGCGCATCAGGATCGCGCGCGCCGGCGCGGGGTCGAGGATCTGTGCCAGCACCTGGTCGTCGGGCATCTGCCCGCCCAGGTGTGACTTGGCCCGCTCGCGCAGTTCGTCCACGTCCAGTGGCCGGCCGCCGTTGAACGGGTCCATCACCAGCACGCCGTCATCCACCGGCAGGCGCACCAGGAAGTGGCCGGGGAAGGACACGCCATCAAGGGGAATACCCAGCCGGCGCGAGACTTCCATCTGCACCAGGGCCAGCGAGATCGGATTGCCCAGGCGCCGCTCGAACACCTGGTTGAGGTAGCTGTTGCGCGGGTCGTAGTACTCGTCGTGATCGCCGCTGTAGCCCAGCTCGTCGAACAGGTGGCGGTTGATCGCCGCCATCTTCAACGGGCTGTTGTCGATGGCCTCCACTTCCGAGCGGAGGTGGTCGACATGGCTCTGGATCAGCGCGTCGTAGGTGGACGGCTGCAGATCGGGGTATTCATCGCGCGCGATCAGCAGCGCGGTCGGCAACAGCGGCAGCGCCTCGTCTTCGAGGTCGGCCAGTGCATCCCAGTCGGGGAGTGTGATCCGGTCCTGCATGGTCACAGACTGGCGTCATTCGCAGACGGTTTCAAGCGGTGCCGCGTGAAAAAGCCATGGCCTGGGCCGATGGGCTTCCAGTGGGTGTGGACCTTGGTCCACACCACAGCCTGCCCGTGCGCGGCAAGCCAGTGCCGACCAAGGTCGGCACCTACCGGTCCTGCTCAATGCAGGGCGAAGATCTACTCGATGCCCGGGCCGAAGGTCAGCGCGGTGCCGTCCTTCAGCTTCAGCTTTTCGGCCTGGCCGGCGTTGAGTTCCAGCACGTAGCGTGCCGGGCCGCCGCTGGGGTACGGCGGGCACATGTCGCCGGCCGAGCACGGCGGCACGTCGCGCTGCTGGCTGACCAGTTTGCGTTCGTTGTCGAAGTACAGGATGTCCAGCGCGATCTTGGTGTTCTTCATCCAGTACGCCTGCATCTCTTCGCGGTCGTGGACGAACAGCATGCCGTGGTCGGGCGCCATCTGGTCGCGGAACATCAGCCCGCGCGCGCGGGTTTCATCGTTGGTGGCCAGCTCGACCTGGTAGCGGGCGCCGTCCAGCTCGACCCAGTGGCGGGCCGCGTCGGTGGCGCAGCCGGCCAGGGCCAGCAGCGGAAGCATCAGCAGCGAACGCAACAGCGACATCGTCAGGATCCTTGGAAGGGTCAGAGCACGACCGGCGGCTCGCCGCCGACGATCACCACATCGGCGCGGCGGCGCGCGAACAGGCCGACGCAAACCACGCCCGGCAGCTGGTTGAGCTCGCGCTCCAGCTTCTCCGGATCGGTGATCTGAAGGTTGTGGATGTCCAGGATCTGGTTGCCGTTGTCGGTGACCACGCCTTCGCGCCAGGTCGGCTGGCCGCCGGTCATGTCGCGGATCTGGCGGGCGACCAGGCTGCGCGCCATCGGGATCACTTCCACCGGCAGCGGGAACCCGCCCAGCACCGGCACCTGCTTGCTCGGGTCGACGATGCAGATGAAGCGCTCGCTGGCCTCGGCGATGATCTTCTCGCGGGTCAGTGCGGCACCGCCGCCCTTGATCAGGCACTTGTTCGGGTCGCACTCGTCGGCGCCGTCCACATACAGCGACAGGTTGCCGCTGTGGTTCAGCTCGATCACCTCGATGCCGTGCTGCTTCAGGCGCGCGGTGCTCTGCTCGGAGCTGGACACTGCACCCTTGATGCGGTGCTGGATGCGGGCCAGGGCATCGATGAAGTAGGCCACGGTGGACCCGGTGCCGACACCGACGATCATGCCGTCTTCGACGTATTCGATGGCTTTCTCGGCGGCCAGGCGCTTGGCTTCGGACATGGGAGAACTCTCAGGCAGGGAATCAGGATTTCTTTTCGAGCGACAGCAGCAGCTTCCACTGCGCGGCCGTTACCGGGAACACCGACAGGCGGTTGCCCTTGGCAACCAGCGGGAAGCCTTCGCCGAGTTCGTCGGCGTGCAGCTTGATCTCGTCCAGCGCGATCACCTGCTTGAGCTTGCGGTCGAAGGCCACGTCCACCAGCATCCAGCGCGGGTTCTCGCGCGTGCTCTTGGGGTCGTGGTAGTCGGATGCCGGGTCGAACTGGGTGTCGTCCGGATAGGCCGCGCTGGCCACCGTGGCCAGGCCGACGATGCCCGGCACCTTGGTATTGGAGTGATAGAACAGGATGCCGTCGCCGACCTGCATGCCATCGCGCATGAAATTGCGCGCCTGGTAATTGCGCACCCCGTTCCAGGGTTCGACCTTGACCTTGGCCAGGTCATCGATGGAGAAGGCGTCCGGTTCGGACTTCATCAGCCAATAGCGCTTGCGGGCGGTCATGCGTTCACGGGGGCAGCGGAGGGGAACAGGGTGCCGCCTTCGGTGCAGATCGCATCCACCGGCACGTCCCACGACGCCACCGGCAAGGACTCGACCTGCTGCACCGCGAACGCCGCACCGACCAGCCAGGGCGGCGCCGGCCGGTCGTGGCGGAAGGCGAAGCTGCGATCATACCAGCCACCTCCCATGCCCAGTCGCCGGCACTGCGTGTCGAAGCCCACCAGCGGGGCCACCACCAGCGCCATCTGCGCCGGTTCCAGGGTGTCCTGCAGTGCGATGTCCGGCTCGGGAATGCCGTAACGATTGCTGGTCAGTGGCTGCCCGGGCCGCCATGGCGCGAAGCGCAGCACGTCGCCGGCCAGCACCGGCAGGCAGTAGGTGAGGCCTTCGGGCAATTGCAGCTGCCAGCGGTGCAGGGCGATTTCGCCGTCCAGCGCCCAGTAGCCGGCCACGGCGCCTTCGCGCGGGGCGAACGGCAGTGCCAGCAGGGCATCGGCAAGTGATTCGGCGGCGGCGATGCGCTCAGCAGCGGAAAGGTCGCGGCGGCGTTGCCGCAGGTCGTGGCGCAGGGCCTGGCGCGGGTCGGTCATGGCAGCGTGCGGCAAGGAACAGCCGTCATTGTGCCGCAAAGAACAAGGGCGACGCCCGAAGACGCCGCCCTTGCTGGAATATTGCATTCTCCGCAATGTCGATGCATGCGAAACGACCTTGAACCCGGGGGCTCAAGTGGGAACGCTGGAGAACCATCGGGCTTCCCGCTACTAGGCGGACCTGCACTCCCGGCGCTGTCGCGCTCCCGGTGTCGTTCTTAAGGGACAAGGCGAATGTTTGCACATGCCGTCGAGTACCGCAGAGAACGCGTGGCCATTATAGCCAGCGCGCAGGATCTGGATAGGCCGTTCGTCGGCAACAGTCCGTGCCAATTCAGATATGAGAAGACGCGTTGTGCGCGTTCTTCAGGCACCGCCGTCGATGGCGCGGTCCAGGCGCCGGTTCAGGTCGGCCAGCGTCTGCTGCAGGGCCACTGCCTGGCGCGCATTCTCATCGCGCAGCAGTTGCAGTTCATGGGCCAGGTTCAACGCGGCCAGTACTGCCACGCGGTCCACGGCGGCCATGCGGTTGCTGCCGCGGATCTCGCGCATGCGGGCATCGAGCAGGCGCGCGGCGGCCATCAGGCTGTCGCGTTCGTCGCCACCGACGCCGACGGTGTATTCACGATCGAGGATGCGGACACTGACCGGTTCGGCGCTCATGTGTGCTGCTCCAGGGATTTGAGCCGGCTGATCATTGCTTCCACCCGCGAGCGTGCCTGCTCGTTCTTGGCCAGCAGCGTGGAACGCTCGGCCACCAGCTGTTCCTGCTGGTGGCGCAGGCTGCGGTTCTCCTCGGCCAGGCGCTGGTTGCGTTCAAGCAACGCCTCCACGCGGGCGGCGAAGTCCTGCAGCTGGGCAAGGGGATCGGCGGGTTCCATGCGGGCACGATAGGCAAGCCGGGCAAGGGCGGTCAAGCGTTGTCGCAGCAAGGCTGGACGGCCACGGGGAGGAGGCCGCTGGATTGCTACACTACGGGGTCTCACGGGCGCGCCGGCGCGCCCCGGGTTTCCTTTCCGAACGAGCCGCACGATGACTGAACTTCCCTCCGTCGACGACGTTAACCGCGCCAGCCAGGAGCTGGGCCTGGGCGCCACCGCTGCCGAGCTGCACGGCGCGCTGTGCGGCTGGCTGGCCGCCGGCGGCGCCCCCGGCAACGACTGGCCGGCGCGCGTGCTGGCCGACGACAACCTGCCGCCGGTGGCCGCCGACAGCGTGCTGGGCCAGCTGCTGCAGGTCACCATCAAGCAGCTGGAAGACCGTGACTTCGCCTTCGAGCTGTTGCTGACCGACAGCGATGACGTGGCCGCGCAGGCCGATGCCATGTTCAGCTGGACCCGCTCGTTCCTCGGCGGTTTCGGCCTGGGCAGCGGCGGCCGTCGCCCGACACTGTCCGAAGAGGGCGAAGAAGCGCTGACCGACATGGCCAGCCTGGCCCGTGCCTCCAGCGAGGATTTCGAGGCCGGTGGCGATGACGACGACGACGCCCTGACGGAGATCGAGGAATTCATCCGCGTGGCGGTGCTGCTGCTGCACGGCGACGTGGTGCTGGCCTCTCGCCATCGGCAGCGCCTGAATTGATGGATATCAAGCAGCGCACCGGCATCGCGGCCGGCGAGTACAAGCGGCGCCGCCGCCAGCTGATGGACATGGCCGGCGAGGACGCGATCCTGGTGCTGCCGGCTGCGGCGGAGAAGGTGCGCAGCCTCGATACCCATTATCCGTTCCGGCAGGATTCGGACTTCCAGTACCTGAGTGGCTTCCCGGAGCCGGAAGCGGTGCTGGTGCTGATCCCCGGCCGTCGCCATGGCGAGGCCATCCTGTTCTGCCGCGAGCGTGATGCCGAGCGCGAGGCCTGGGACGGCAGCCGTGCCGGCCAGGAAGGCGCGGTGGCGCAGTTCGGCATGGACGACGCTTACCCGATCGATGATCTGGACGACATCCTGCCGGGCCTGCTGGAAGGGCGTTCGCGCGTCTACTACCACTTCGGCCGCGATGCGGATTTCGACCTGAAGCTGATCGGCTGGGTCAACCGCGTGCGCTCACAGGTGCGCCATGGCGCGCAGCCGCCGCATGAGTTCCTGGAGCTGGGCCACCTGCTGCACGAACAGCGCCTGTTCAAGTCCGGTGCCGAAGTGGCGCTGATGCAGCATGCCGCGCAGATCAGCGTGCGCGCCCATCTGGCGGCGATGAAGGCGGCCAAGGCGGGGATCCACGAGTACGAGCTGCAGGCCGAGCTGGAACGCGTGTTCCGCGCCAATGATGCCGTTCCGGCGTACTGCAGCATCGTCGGTGCAGGCCGCAACGGCTGCATCCTGCACTACCGCGACAACAATGCGCGTTCGCGTGATGGCGAGCTGGTGCTGATCGATGCCGGTGCCGAGTACCGCGGCTACGCCAGCGACATCACCCGCACTTTCCCGGTGAGCGGCCGCTTCAGTGCCGAGCAGCGCGCGCTGCATGACCTGGTCGGTGAGGCGCAGGCCGCGGCACTGGCGCAGGCCAAGCCGGGCGTGCCGTACGAGGCCGGCCACCTGGCGGCGGTGCAGACCCTGACCGAGGGCCTGCTGCGGCTGGGCCTGCTGAAGGGCACGCTGGAAAAGAACCTGTCCGAAGGCCTTTACCAGCGTTTTTACCGGCACAAGACTGGGCACTGGATCGGGCTGGATGTGCACGATGTGGGCGATTACCGCCTGGCCGGTGATTCGCGCCTGCTGGAGCCGGGCATGGCGTTCACCATCGAGCCGGGGCTGTACATCGGCGTGGATGACACGACGGTGGAGCCGCGCTGGCGCGGTATCGGCATCCGTACCGAGGATGACGTGCTGATTACCGATGACGGCCATCGCGTGCTGACCGAAGGCCTGGCGCGCAGCGCCGACGAGATCGAAGCGGTGATGGCGGGGTAAGGGGCTTTTCTGCAGGGCTTGCAGCCCTGCACCTGCTCGATGCAACGGCAACGGCCAAAGCAAGAGCGGCATTCCGTGGGATGGCGGGGCGGTGTGGGTGGTCAGGACACGCCGTAAACCCCCCCTCCGGGGTCCGGCCCAGCCGCTGGCGGCTGTGCGTTCGGGCGCTTGCGAAGCAGTGCTTCGCAAGCAAAGCGCCCTCACCCATGGGGGCTCGATGGCGCCATCCATGGCGCCAACGGTCCTGCCCACCCACACCGTCCCGCCTCTGACAGATCCCTGCGATCTGTCGGTGGGTGCCGACCGTGGGTCGGCACATCTGCCAGATATCGAATGAATCATCCACGCATGGCGTGGATCCACTGGCCACTGCGGCTGTTGGGACGCGCGGCTGTTGGTAGGTGTCGACCTTGGTCGACACGGAGCGAGCGCAGCAAGCGACCCGCTTTTGCTTTTCTTTTTTCTTTTCCGTGGTTGGACGCGGCAGGAAACTGTCAGAGGTGGGGCGGGGTGGGTTCGCGGGGGTGTCTGATCTGGCCCCCTGAAAACGGACGCCATGAAGCCGTTTCAGGCGGCAGTCCGGAGCTGCCGGGCATAGTTGTTAGGCGAGTGGTAGCCCAGCGCCGAGTGTAGCCGGGCTGGATTGTAGAAGCCGTGGATGT
>NZ_JCAFSZ010000010.1:0-212247 GCF_059369755.1 Stenotrophomonas sp. YJH_SMC_57 | reverse complement strand
ATGCCGACCTTGGTCGGCACTGCACGCAAACGCTGCGACCGGAAACGCTGTCGGTGTGCCGAGCAAGCTCGGCACCTACGGAAAATGCCGCCTGCAAGGGCGGCATTTTCGTTCCGGCGGGCAGACTTCCGGTAGATGCCGACCTTGGTCGGCACTGCACGCAAACGCTGCGACCGGAAACGCTGTCGGTGTGCCGAGCAAGCTCGGCACCTACGGAAAATGCCGCCTGCAAGGGCGGCATTTTCGTTCCGGCTGCGCCGGAACCGTAACGCTGCGCGTTACTGCTTCAGCGGAATCACGCGGATCTCGACGCGGCGGTTCTTGGCACGGCCGGCATCGGTGCTGTTGTCGGCAATCGGGTACGACTTGCCGGCGCCCAGCGTTTCAATGCGCACGCTCTGCACGCCCTGGCCGATCAGGTACTGCGCCACCGAGTCGGCGCGTTCCTTCGACAGGCGGTTGTTGACCGCATCGCTACCGATGCTGTCGGTGTGGCCGACCACTTCGATCATGGTCTGGTTGTAGTCACGCAGGGTGCCGGCAACACCGTTGAGCGAACCATAGAACTGCGGCTTCAGGGTCGCCTTGCCGAAGTCGAAGGTGATGCCGTCCGGCAGGTTCAGCATGATGTTGTCGCCCTGGCGCTGCACATCGATGCCGGTGTTGGCAGTGCGCTCGCGCAGTGCACGTTCCTGGCGATCCTGGTACTGGCCGACAGCGGCACCACTGAGTGCGCCGATACCGGCACCGATCAGCGCGTGCTGGCGGCGCTCGGTGGCGCTGTCGCCGGTCAGCAGGCCGGCGGCCACGCCGATGGCGGTACCGATCAGCGCGTTGCGGCCGGTGCGGTTCTGCTGCTCGGTCGGGTTGCCGTACTGGTCACTCTGCACATAGGAGCCGCCGGTGGCGCAGGCCGACAGGACGGCCGCACTCATCAGGGCCAGTGCGACGTTGCGGGTGGTGTTGCGGATCATGGGGTTCTCCTTGGTTTCCGGTCGGCCGGCGGCTTGCGGGCGCAAAGAGAATAAACAGCCCGATGCGATGCCGGAATGATGATGCAGCGCGCCGACAGGGCCGCGTTCAGCTATCTGACCGGATCGCTCAGCTCGCGCTTTACCCCGCTCCCGACTGGCGGTAAGCAACCAGAGCGGCATCGCGACCCGCCGCCAGGTCCACCAGAGGCGAGCGCGGATAGCCAGGGGCATGCGCCTCCAGCAGCAACGGGTGCTGCCACGGCGCGAAGCGTGCCTTCATCGGCAGCGCAGCCAATTCCGGCACCCAGCGGGTGATATAGCGGGCCTGCGGATCGAACTTCTCGGCCTGGGTAACCGGATTGAACACGCGGAAGTACGGCGCGGCGTCGGCGCCGGTTCCGGCCACCCATTGCCAGCCCATCGTGTTGTTGGCCAGGTCGGCATCGACCAGGGTGTCCCAGAACCAGCGCGCGCCGTGCAGCCAGTGTGCGCGCAGGTGCTTGCACAGGTAGCTGGCCACGATCATCCGCACCCGGTTGTGCATGTAGCCGGTGTGCCACAGCTCGCGCAGGCCGGCATCGACGATCGGCACGCCGGTGTTGCCGCGCTGCCAGTCATGCAGTTGCGCCGCGCTGGGCGTGGCCCACGGGAAGCGATCAAAACGCGGGTTGAGATTGTCGGTGGGGGTCTTCGGGAAGTGGTGCAGCAGGTGGTAGGCGAAGTCGCGCCAGCCCAGCTGGCGCAGGTAGCCGTCGATATCCGCGTCGGTGCCTGCACTGCGCAGGGCCTCCAGCGCATGGGCGATGCGCCACGGCGCGATCTCGCCGAAGTGCAGATGCGGCGACAACCGCGACGTTCCAACGCGATCCGGCAGGTCGCGCTGCTCGCGGTAGCCGCGCAACGCACCGTCCTCGAACACGGACAGCGCCTCCAGCGCGCCGGCCTCGCCCGGCTGCCAGTGCTCCCAGAAACCGGCATCCCAGTCCAGCGCAGGCGAAAGCCGCAGCTCATCCAGCGCAAGGCTGTCGACCGCGTGCGCAGTCAGTGCCTTGGGTGCGGCCGTCAGCGCCGGCAGGCGCCAATGACTGAGCACGTTGCGCCAGTACGGAGTGAACACCTTGTACGGCTGGCCTTGCTTGCTCGCGATGTCCCAGGGTTCGAACAGCAGGCTGCCATTGCAGCTCTGCGCATCGATGCCCTGCTCGCGCAGCGTGCGCTTGATCTCCGCGTCGCGCGGCTGGGTGGCCGGTTCGTACTTGCGGTTCCAGTACACCGCCTCGGCGCCGGTCTGTTCGACCAGCGCCTGCAGCGTCGCCAAACTGTCGCCGCGGCGCAGCACCAGCGACGAGCCGCGCGAACGCAGGTCGGCATCCAGCGCCGCCAGCGAATGCTGGCGCCACGCATCGGAGGCCGCGCCCGGCATCCACTCGCCTTCCTCGTGCGGCGCATGTATGTAGACCGGCACCACCTCGTGGCCTGCGTCCAGCGCGGCCTGCAGGGCCGGATTGTCCTGCAGCCGCAGATCTCGACGGAACCACACCAACACTACCGACACGTGCATCGCCTTCATTCTGGATGGCGCACATGATAGCCAGCGACGGTGAAGGTGATGCGTGCGCGGGGCATCCACGCATGACGTGGATCTACCGGTTGAAGCGTTGCATCGCCTCGCTGATCAATGCCCGTGCTTCGGCAGCGTTGCCCCAGCCATTGAGCTGCACCGGGTTGCGGCCGGCCGGCAGGTCCTTGTAGACCCGGAAGAACGCCTCGATGCGCTGCCGTTCGATCTCCGGCAGATCGGCCAGGTCGCGGATGTTGGCGAAGGTCGGGTCGACCTTGTCGGTGGGCACGCCGATGATCTTCTCGTCATGCTCGCCGCCATCGATCATCTTCAGGTAGCCGATCGGCCGGAAGCGCACGATCACCCCCGGATGCAGCGGCTCGCGGGTCAGCACCAGCGCATCCAGAGGGTCGTTGTCACCGGCCAGCGTGCGCGGCATCGAGCCATAGTTGGCCGGATAGGCGACCGGCATCGACTGGAAGCGATCAACATGCACCAGCCCATCTTCCTTGATCTCGTACTTGGTGAAGCTGCCGGCCGGGATCTCCACCGCCAGGTTCACTTCCTGCGGGGCCTGCTTCGGCTGGGCCACCAGGAAAGGATGCAGCACGGCATCGGCGGCGGTCACTGCACTGGCCAGCAACAGCAGTGCGGTACCGATGGCAGCGAGGGAAAGGATACGAGAGCGAGTGGTCATCGGTGTGTGCTCATTCCCAGCAACGGTCGGCGCGACCCTTGGCGGTCTGCGAACGGGGGCAGTCGCGCGGCGTGATGCGGCCGTCGATCAGTTCCGTTCGCGTCTTGCTGCCCTTGGCGTCACGCTGCAGTTCGAAGGCATCGTAGAGACGGCCCGTCACCGTGCGCGCTTCATAGCGCAGGCGCTGCGGGTCAACGTTCAGGACCTGGAACAACTGGGTGTCCTCGGCCACCGGATCCATCGTCCTGCGTGCTTCGTCGGAAAGGCGGTACTGCTTCGGCCCGGCCACGGTCACCACGTACTGTGGCGTCGCGGCCTGCCCTTCACCACGGCGGCCGTACGTGTGATCGTGGCCCTGCAGCACCAGATCGACGTTGTGGCGGCGTACCACCGGCAGCAGCACGTCACGCAGCGCGGCGTTCTCGCGGCCTTCGCGCGGCGAGTAGAACGGCTGGTGCAGCAGCACGATGGTCCACGGCTGCGGATTGCCGGTCAGCACCTTGTCCAGCCACTGCGCCTGCGCCTTGGCCGTACCCAGGTCGAGTGCAGAGGTGCCATCGACCACCGCCACGCGCAAACCCTGCGCATCGAACCAGTAGCTGGTCTGCTGCGCTGCACTGGCGCCATTGCCCGGCAACGCGAAGGTTACCGGCCAGTGCTTGCCCAGCACGCGGCGTTCCTGCGGGGTGTCCTCGAACTCCTCGAAGTACTCGTGGTTGCCGATCGCCGGCGCCACCAGCGTCTCCTGCGCCAGCCAGCCGGTGGCGGCGAACCACTCGCCCCACTCGCTGTCGTCCATGTTGTCGCCGCCGCTGACCAGGTCGCCAGCGAACAGACTCATGCGCGCCTGCGGTGCCGCCTTCTGCGCAGCACGCACGACCCGGCTGACATGGCTGACGTTCTTGTTCTGGGTGTCACCGAAGTACAGCAGGGTCAGCGGCTGATCGGCGGCCGCCAGCGTGCGCAGCTGGCTCCACGCGCTCCAGCTGCCGTTGCCCTGCACGCGGTAGACATACTGGGTATCCGGCTGCAGGCCGCCGATGTCAGCACGATGGTGATGCGACAGCCCGTTCTCGGTCTGCAGCGCACGGGTCGTTGCGCGTACCTGGCGGATGCCCTCGATGGCCGGTGAATCTCCGGCCACGGCGATTTCCAGCAGCGGCGCCTGCACACTGCCGTCGGTCCGCCAGGCCACCGCAAAGCCGTGGCTGGGATCGGCCGCGGGCGAGGCGACGATGCGGTCCGGCACCGTCGTCGCTGCGTAGTGGTGGCTGCCTGCCGGTACCTGGGTGTTCGGTTCGGCCGCCGCGAACGACAGCGGCGGCAACGCCAGCATCAGGCCCAGCGCCAGGCCACGCATCATGTGAAGCCCGCTCATGCGCCACACTCCAGCGGCAACGCCAGCTGCTTGGCGATGCTCTCCCAGTCGAACGCGACCACGCCCTGATCATCATGCACCGCGTACAGCGCACCGTGCGGGAACCGTGCACTGGGCTGCTGCATCATCCAGATCCCATCGGTGTTGGCCACGGTATTGCCCTGGAACGCGCCCACCGGCTTCAGCGTGTGACGGTCGAACAGGTGGAACACGCTACGCTGCTTGCCCTGCTCGGTGGTGATCCACCAGCCGTCCTTGCCACAGGTGCGCAGGGTCACGCCTTCGGCCTGCGCCTTGAACACGTCGCGGCCGAAGGTGGTGCCGGTGAAGCGGCCGGCCAGGGTGTAGACCTTGAACTCGCTGGCGTAGCTTTCGTCCTCTTCGGCAATCAGCAGGCGATCGTTCTCGGGGTCGCCCCAGATCGATTCGACCACGCGCAGCGCACCGGCCTCGGTGGTATCACCGATGCTGGCTACAAGCTTCGCTTCGACCTTCGCACCGTCGCGGGTCACGTGGTACTGGCGCACGCGCTTGTCCAGTTCAGCCAGCGGCGGCAGGATGTCACGCCCCTGCGCATCCTCGCCGTTGTCCCAGGAGTCGGTGACGTAGACGCTGTAGCCATCGGCCCGGCGGTCGACCCACAGGCCGTACGGCTTGCGCAGGTCGTCCGCAGCGAACGTCGCCAGCGGGGTGAAGTCCGGCAGGCCCAGCACCTGCACGCGGTGATTGTCGCGCTCCACGATCCACAGCAGGTCGTCGGTCACCGCGATGCCGTTTGGGCGGTCGAACTGCCCCGGCGCGGTACCGCTGCTGCCAACGTCACGAAGATGCTGGCCGGTGCTGCCGTCGTAGACCACCAGCTTGTCGGTGGCCTTGGCGGTGGCGATCAGCCACAGCGTTCCGTCCGGCGCACGCCAGGCCGCCGGCGAATCGATGTTGTCGGCCGGCGTCATCGGCGAAAGGAACGCCTCGGCGATGGTGGCCACCGCACGCTCACTGGTGGCCTTCGCTGCCGTCGCGGCCGCCGCCGGATCATTGCCCGTGGCCGGCGCGCAGCCAGCCGCCAGGCTGGCCATCAGTGCGGCAGCCAGGACGGTGATGCCACGCCCCATCACAGTGCCACCTTCAGGCCCAGCGCGTAGGTGCGGCCGTACTCTTCCATCTGCAGAGTGCGCGAACGCGTGCCCTGGTACAGCTCCAGCGGCTTGTCCAGCAGGTTCTGCGCTTCGAAGTACATGCTCACGCGCGGGGTGAACTTGTAGTCCAGCGAGAAGTCCAGCTGGGTGTTGGGTGCCACATAGATGTCGAAGGCACGGCCCTTGCCGATGCTGTCCAGGTATTCGCTGCGGTACACCGCTGCCAGCCGCGTGCTCAGGCCGTACTTCTCATAGCCGACGTGCGCGCTGTAGACGTGCTTGGAGGCGCGCGGCAGGGTGAAGTCTTCGCCCGCACGATCCTTGATGCCAGCATCGAACGTAGTGTCGAGCCAGGTGCCGCTGGCACCGACCAGCAGCCCGTCCAGGCCGGCCGGCAGGAACGCCAGCTGCTGCTGCCAGTTGAATTCCGCACCGCGCACCGTGGCCTTGCGGCCGTTGATCGGCTGGGTCACGTCGAAGCCGCCATAGTCCGGGTCATTGGTGCGCACGGTTTCCACGATGTAACCGTCGATCGACTTGTGGAACAGGCCCAGCGACACGATGCCGGTGCTGCCGATGTACTTCTCCACCGACAGATCGATGTTCTTCGATTCGTAAGGATCCAGCTCCGGATTGCCCAACCGCACTTCCTCGTCACCGCGGCTGTAGCCCACGCGCGGCGAAATGTCACCGAACGAAGGGCGCGAGACGGTCTTGTTGGCCGAAGCGCGCAGCACCCAGTCGTCTGCGGCGTCGTAGCGCAGGTACAGGCCTGGCAGCACGTTGGTGTAGCTGCTGCTGGCCACGCGCGGGGTGACGGTGAAGCTGCGGCCGTTGGCCGCCACGTCCACCTGGTTGCCGGTAGCCTTGAACTGGGTATTTTCCACGCGCACGCCGCCGATGATGCGCAGTGCGCCGATGTCCCAGGTACCCATCGCGTAGCTGGCGAAGATGTCCTCGCTGGCCACGTAGTCTTCTTCCAGCGAGGTCATTGCATTGCCGCCGACATCCTGCGGCCGCGCACTGTACTGGCTGCCATTGGCCGCCCAGAACGCGCGCATCGCGGCCGAATCCATACCGTCACCCATGTTGCCGTGGCGATGCTCCGGCGAGGAGGTGGTCCAGCTCGACAGCGCCACCTTCGGGCCGACGCGCAGCTCGTTCTCGTCGACATTGACGTCACGGTCGCGCCAGCGGCCCAGCAGGCCGATCTTGATGCTGCCGCTGTCGCCGTCGAAGCGCACGTTGACCTGCGCGCTGTGTTCCTTGTCATTGACCTGCTTGGGCGAAAGCACGAAGCGGTCGAACGCGTAGTTGCCGTTGTCCAGCCACTGCGGGTTGTCGAAGCTGTAGCTGGGCAGGCGGCTGCGCTGGTCCAGGGTGCCGTTGAATGCCTTGCCGTTGAGCTTGAAGCGGGCCTCCATCTCGTCGTTCACACGCTCTTCGGTGCGGGTGTAGCCGACCTTGTAATCGACCACGGCATTGGTCAGCTTGTTCTCGCCGCCCAGGCTTGCCGCAAAGGTGTTTTCCTTCTTGGTGCGGTAGCGCATGCGCTTGTCGATCGAATCCTTCGGCATGCCATCCAGGCGGTACTGATCGGTGCCGGTCTTGACCATCTTCGCATCGTCGAAGTTGAAGATCACCCGCTGGCGGGTTTCGGCGTCGTCGAACTGGCTGTACAGCGTGCGCAGGTAGTACTTGCTGTCTTCGTTCGGGCGCCAGTCGAGGTTGAGGTTGGCACCGATGCGCTTGCGCTCGATCTCGTACTTGCGGTGCTGCAGGTTGATCGCGGTGACGTCGCCCGGCGCGGCATCGTCCTCGCCGTCGTATTCCACTTCGGTGTTGTCCGACTCGAACCTGCGCTTCTGGTAGTTCACGCCCAGCGCCACGCCGAAGGTGTCGTTGAACACTTCGCTGTAGTTGAATGCGGCCTTGGGGCTGGTCTCGCCGGACAGCTGCTGATGGCTGCCCTCGATCTTGGCGCGCAGGCTGCGGCCGTCGCGATCGAAGGCCGAGGCCGACTCCACCAGCACCGCGCCACCAATGGCATCGCCCGGCATGTCCGGGGTCGGCGACTTGACCACGCGCAGGCGCTCGGTGGAATCGGAGGGAATCACGTCCAGCGGCGCAGCGCGGCTGGAATCTTCCGGCGTGCCGATGGCGATGCCATCGACGCTGACACTGTTGAGGTTGGCGTCCAGGCCGCGGATGACCACGAAGCGGCCCTCGCCCTGGTCACGCGTCACGCTGACGCCCGGCAGGCGCTGCAGCGACTCGGCCACGTTCTTGTCCGGGTACTGGCCCAGCGCATCGGAGGACACGGCGTCCTCGATGGCATCGCTGCTGCGCTTGAGGTCGACCGCGCGGATCTGCGATTCGAGCTGCGCTCGCACTTCGATGCGGTCGAGGTCGACCGCGTCGGCGGCCACCGCGCCGGTGGCGGCGACCGCCTGCTGCCCGGCGGCCTGCAGCGGTGCAGCCACCCCCATCGCCAGGGTCAGGGTGATGGCAACGGCCAACGGAGTCTTGATATGCACTGGGAATCCCCATTCCTGTTAAGAATGGGTCTGCACGGTATGTCCGCAAGGTTGCATGGCCATGACATGGATCTGCACATTTGGCGAAGCGCGGGTTTGGGTTCGGCCCACCGATCCGGCAAAATGGCGTCCTCTCTCCTTTTCCCCTTCCCGACCATGAAGATCGTCGAAGTGCGCCATCCGCTGGTGCAGCACAAGATCGGCCTGATGCGCAACGCCGCGCTCAGCACCAAGGATTTCCGCGAACTGGCCAACGAGCTGGGCACGCTGCTGGCCTACGAGGCCACCGCCGACCTGGACACAGAGCCGCATACCCTGCCCGGCTGGGCCGGCCCGGTCACCGTGCAGCGCATCGCCGGCGCCAAGATCACCGTGGTGCCGATCCTGCGTGCCGGCCTGGGCATGCTCAGCGGCGTGCTGTCGCTGATCCCGGCCGCCCGCGTCAGCGTGGTCGGCCTGCAGCGTGATGAGGAAACCCTGCAGCCGGTGCCCTACTTTGAACGCTTGACCGGCCGCCTGGAAGAGCGCGATGCGCTGATCCTGGACCCGATGCTGGCCACCGGCGGCACCCTGATCGCCACCATCGACATGCTCAAGCGCGCCGGCGCGCGCCGCATCAAGGGCATCTTCCTGGTGGCCGCACCGGAGGGCATCGACGCGGTCAAGGCCGTGCATCCGGACGTGGAGATCTACACCGCGGCCATCGATGCCCAGCTCAATGACAAGGGCTACATCCTGCCGGGCCTGGGCGATGCCGGCGACCGCATCTTCGGTACCCGCGTCGGCTGATCCGCTGAACCGGGGTCAGAGCCCTTTCGCTGTGAAGGGGATCTGACCCCAGGCACGGCATTACAGGCCGGCCGCGAAGGCTTCCAGCTGGCCGATGGCAGTGTTCCAGCCGTCGAAGAAGCCCAGCTGCTCATGCTGGTCACGCAGCGCCTTGTCCGGGTGCATCACCCGCGCGGTGTAACGGCAGCCCTGGCCCTCGTCCTCCATTGTGATGATGGCGGTGAAGCCCAGCCACGGCGACTGCGGGCGCCAGCCCGCGCCCAGCATCGAGGTGAACACCAGGTGCTGCTGCGGCACCACCTCCAGGAAGCTGCCCGGATTGTCACTGCTGCCGCCGTCGGGGCCCTGCATGAAGGTGTGGAAGGCCCCGCCAGGGCGCAGGTCGAACGCACGCACCTCGGTGGTCCACGGCTTCGGGCACCACCACTGGCGCAGCAGTTCGGGGTCTGTCCAGGCCCGCCAGAGTGCCGCGCGCGGCGCGTTCAATACGCGGCTGATGACCAGATCGGTGTCGGGGTTGCTACCTGCGTCCACGGCCATGGGCCTGCTCCTGTCGGTGAAGGGTTTCAACGAACGCGACCATGCGGTCGGCGCGTGCTTCCCACACAGCACGCTGCGCGGCCAGCCATTGCTCGGCCTGCTCCAGCCGCGCCGGCACCAGTTCGCAGGTGCGTATGCGCCCCTGCTTGTGGCTGCGCACCACGCCGCTGCGTTCCAGCACGGCCAGATGCTTCATCAGCGAGGGCAAGGCCATCTCGAACGGCTCGGCCAGCACCGACACGGTGCACGGCCCCTGCCCCAGCGCGGCCACGATCGCGCAGCGCGTCGGGTCGGCCAGCGCGTGGAAGACGGCCTGGAGGCCTGGCTCATACTTACCCATATGGCTAAGTAATACGCCGATCTGAATGCCGATGCAAGCGAGTACGGCCAAGGCGGTCTTTCTTCACGTGGCCTTCCCGCCCACAAGCCAATGCTCCGCGCACCCGCCACCGCTTGGAGTCACCCGATGAAAGCGTCTTTCCTGCTGGCCGCTGTCCTGCTTGTCGGCCTGCCACTGGCCGCCAACGCCACCACCCCGCAGCAGCAGCGCATGGCCGACTGCTCGGCCAAGAACAAGGGGCTGAAGGGCGACGCCTACAAGACCGCGCAGAGCGCCTGCCTCAGTGGCCACGCCGCCGACGCCAAGCCGGCCAATGCGCAGCAGGAGCGCATGCGCAAATGCAATGCCGATGCGGGCGCCAAGAAGCTGGCCGGTGATGCACGCAAGACCTTCATGAGCAGCTGCCTGAAGGCATCGTAATCGTCGCGTCCGCATAGAACGCCATCCATGCATGGCGTGGATCTGCTGCGTCAGTGAAAGGCCGGGCACTTCCCGGCCTTTTCATTACCCCAACGCGCGCGCCTTCAGTTCCCCCTGCTCGTGCAGGGTGACGAAACGCCCCTTGTCATCACGACCGAGCTGCGCCAACGCCACCTGCGGATCGTGGGTGAAGAACAGATGCACGTTGCGCGCCAGTTTGTCTTCGAGGAACTGCCGCTTCTCGTCGATCAGCAGCTCGGCGTTGCGGTCGTAGCCCATGGTGATCGGCACGTGTACCCATGAGCGGCCCGGAATCAGGTCGGCGCAGAACACCACGCCACCGCGCGCACGCTCGCCGGCATCGGCATGGCCGACAATCTCGGCCAGCATCAGCCCCGGCGTATGCCCATCGCTGTAGCTGAAACGCACGCTGCGTCCCAGCGCCCTGGAGTACTCCCCGTCCACCACTTCCAGGCGGCCACTGGCCTGCAGCAGGCCGGGCAGTTCCGGAATGAAGCTGGCCCGATCCCGCGGATGCGGCTGCACGGCGCGCTGCCAATGCTGTGCGCCCACCACGTAGGTCGCGTTGGGGAACAGCAGCTCGGGCTCGCGCCCTTCGCTCCATGCCGCCAGCAGGCCACCGGCATGATCGAAGTGCAGGTGGCTGAGCACCACCACATCGATGTCCTCGTGCTCGAAACCGGCTTCGCGCAGCGAATCGATCAGCACGTGCTGGCTTTCCTGCACGCCATAGCGCTCGCGCATGCGCGGATCGAAGAACGCGCCGATACCGGTTTCGAACAACACCGTCTTGCCTTCCAGCGGGCTGGCAAGCAGCGCACGGCAGGCCAGCTCGATGCGGTTGAGCTCGTCCGGCGCTGCCCATTTTTCCCATAACGCGCGCGGCGCGTTGCCGAACATCGCACCGCCATCGAGGCGCTGCGAGTTTCCACGAATAGACCAGAGTTTCATGGGTCGATTATCGGCGCCGGCTCGTTAAATAATCGCTAGAAAGGAAACGGAAAACCCCGCCGTTGCGGGCGGGGTTTCGATGATCCAGCGGATTGCCGGCCAGCGGCCGGCACAACCGGATCAGCGCGCTGGCACGACCTGGGCGCTGCCCACCGGGTTGCGCGGGTCGCTGCCGCCGAACAGCGTGTTGGACTTGCGGTCCCATTCCACGGTCTGCAGGTTGCCCCACACATGGCTGGAACCGCGGCCACCGGCAGCGACGTTGCCTGGCAGGTCGATCCTGTGGCCCATCGCCTGCAACTGCTTCACCGTGCCGGCATCGAACGCATCGTCTTCGGCTTCGATCAGGTCCGGCAGCCACTGGTGGTGGTAACGCGGCAGCGCAGCCACCTGCTGTGCGTCCAGGCCGGCGTCGTAGCCGAGGATGCCCAGCAGCACCATGGTGATGATGCGGCTGCCACCCGGGGTGCCCAGCACCACCACCTTGTCGGCGTTCTCCATGAAGGTGGGCGTCATCGAGCTGAGCATGCGCTTGCCCGCCTTCGGCGCATTGGCTTCATAGCCCATCACGCCGAACGCGTTGGGCGTGCCCGGCTTCAGCGCGAAGTCGTCCATCTCGTTGTTCAGCAGCACGCCGGTGCCCTTCGGAATCAGCCCCGAGCCGTACAGCAGGTTGACGGTCTGGGTGGCGCCAACACGGTTGCCGTCGCGGTCGATGATCGAGAAGTGGGTGGTCTCGTCATCTTCCAGCGGCGTCGGGTTGCCCGACAGCAGGTCGCTGGGCGTGGCCTTCTCTGGGTGGATGGTGGCCCGCAGGCCCTGCGCGTAATCCTTGCTGGTCAGCACCTTCTGCGGGATCTGCACGAAGTCCGGATCGCCGAGGAAAAAGGTGCGGTCACGGTAGGCGCGGCGCATCGACTCCACCACCAGGTGGGTGCGGTGGGCCGGGTCCATCGTCTTGATGTCCCAGCCTTCGAGGATCTGCAGCATGCTGGCCAGCGCGATGCCGCCGGACGACGGCGGCGGCGCCGTGGTGATCTTCCAGCCGTTGTAGTTGAAGACGATCGGTTCGCGCTGCTTCACCCGGTATCCGGCCAGTTCCTCGGCGGTCCACTTGCCTCCGGCCTGCTTCACGCCTTCCAGCAGCAGTCTGCCGGTCTGGCCCTTGTAGAAGCCGTCGAAGCCACCGGCGGCCAGGCGTTCCAGCGTCTGCGCCAGTTCCGGCTGCTTGAACAGGTCGCCGGTGGCGATCGGCTTGCCGTTGCGCAGGTAGACCTCGCGGGTGCCGGGAAAGCGCTCCATCACTTCACGGCGCGAGGCATAGCCCTTGGCCATGCGCTCGTACACCGGGAAACCTTCGCGGGCGATGCGGATGGCCGGCTGCAGTGACGCCGACAGCGGCAGCTTGCCGTGCTTGGCCGACAGTTCGACCAGCGCCGCAGGCAGGCCCGGAATACCGGCCGACCAGGCGCCGTTGACCGAGCGGTCACGGTCGAGGTTGCCCTGCTTGTCGAGGAACGCCTTGGGCGTTGCCGCAGCCGGTGCAGTCTCGCGCGCGTCCAGCATCACATCCTTGCCGGTGGCCGCTTCGTGCAGCAGGAAGAAGCCACCGCCGCCCAGCCCGGAACTGATCGGTTCGACCACCGCCAGCGTGGACGACACCGCCACTGCGGCGTCGAAGGCATTGCCGCCCTGCGCCAGGATGTCGATGCCGGCCTGGGTGGCCAGCGCATGGCCGCTGGCAATGGCGGCGCCGTCGGGGCGTTCGGCACGGACCGGACTGTCGGCCCAGGCGATCGGGCTCAGCAGCAGGCCGAGCAGCAGCAGGGGGCGGACGATCAGCGTCTTCATTCGGATGGGGGCTCCGCATAGAGTTCGGGGTGATCGTGCTGCAGCTGGCGCAGCTTGGCCAGCAGCTGGTCTTCCGTTTCCACGATCTCCGGGTCCGGATCGATGCATTCGACCGGGCAGACGACCACGCACTGTGGCTCGTCGAAATGACCCACGCATTCGGTGCAGCGCGCAGGGTCGATCACGTAGATGGTTTCACCCATCGCAATGGCCTGGTTCGGGCAGGCCGGCTCGCATACGTCGCAGTTGACGCAGAGCTCGTTGATTTTCAGCGACATGGCGATACTCCTCGCCCGCGCCTTGGGACAAGGACCGGCCAGCGCGGGCGCGCGGGCCGGTCAGGTCATCAGCGGCGCCCTTGCGGAGCGTCGCCCGGGCCATGCCGGAGCATGGCCGCCATGGCTCGGTCTTACTTGGCTTCGACGAAAATGTACTCGGCACCGGTCGGCTGGATCGCAGCCTGCACGCGGGCGTTGTCGGCCGACTGGCCGATGAAGACGACGCGCACGCCCTTCATCGAATCCGGCCCCACGTCCTTGAACACGGCCTGGATCATGTCAGCCATCTTGCCCGAGGCCGACGAACCGAAGGCCAGCATGTTGCCCGGCTGCACGCCACGGGCCACGGCCTGGGTCGCGCTCTCGGTCTGGCGCTCGTACTTGGCCTGGAAGTCCGGGTCCGATTCCGGCGAGAGGTAGTACAGGAACGGGCTGTTGGTGATGTTGCCCATGTTCTGGATCGCCACTTCCTGCAGGTACTTCTTCCAGCCTGCATCGTCGTCCTTGGACGGAGCGACCAGGGCCTGCTTGGCCTCGTCGACCGGAGCGGCCTCTTCCTTCTTGCAGGCGGTGAAGGCCAGGGCCAACGAAGCGATCAGCATCGCGCGCATGGTGGTGTTCATGGGTTTCCTCCCGGAATGGTGCGTGGTGGTGTACGTAATGGGGTGCGGGTGCAGCGGGGCTTACGACTGTGCCGACTTCGCTTCGCGGACCTTGCGCAGGGCTTCGAGCACCGCGGCCGGCACGAAACCGGACACGTCACCGCCCAGGCGCGCGATCTCGCGGACCAGCGAGGACGAAATGAAGCTGTGCTGCTCGGCCGGGGTCAGGAACAGGGTCTCGACCTCGGGAATCAGATGGCGATTCATGCTGGCCATCTGGAACTCGTATTCGAAGTCGGACACCGCGCGCAGGCCGCGCAGCAGCACCCCACCCTGGACCGAACGGACGAAATGGGCCAGCAGCGTATCGAAGCCGATGACCTCGACATTGCCGTGGTGGCCCAGTGCGCCGCGGGCCAGCTGCACACGCTGTTCCAGCGGCAGCGCCGGGCCCTTGGACGGGCTCTGCGCCACGCCGACCACGACCTTTTCGAACAACGGCGCGGCCCGGCTCACCAGGTCGATATGACCATTGGTGATCGGATCGAACGTGCCGGGATAGACGGCAATGCGGCGGTTGGCCACGGTCATGGGCGGATGCAGATGTTCAGATGAAGTCAAAGTGTAGCAGTGGCGCGGCGGTACAGGGCAAAGCGCACCTCACGGGTGCCGCCCTCGCGGTGCAGCAGCCATTCCGCCGGCAGCACGGGCACGTGTCCGGCCGGCGACTCCAGGTACAACCAGGCATCGGCGGCCAGGTGCCGCGGCAGCTGGGCCAGCACGTCCTGCCACAGGCCATCGGCGAACGGCGGGTCGATGAACACCAGGTCGGCCTGCTGCGCCGGGGCGCTTTGCAGCCAGCGCAGGGCATCGGCCTGGACCACGGTGACCTGGCCGGTGGCCTGCAGTTTGGCGACGGCGGCGGACAGGTTGCGCCCGAGCTGGGCATCGCGCTCGACCAGAGTGGCGTGGGCGGCGCCGCGCGAGACGGCCTCCAGGCCCAACGCGCCGCTTCCGGCGAACAGGTCGAGCACCCGCGCCCCGCCCAGCCGGGGCATCAGCCAGTTGAACAGGGTTTCGCGAACGCGGTCGCTGCTCGGCCGCAGGCCCGGCAGGGTCGGCACCGGCAGGCGGGTATTGCGCCAGCGGCCACCGATGATGCGGACCTGGCCGTCATTGCCACCGCGGCCGCTCACCGGCGCCCCCGGCGGGAGGTATTCGAGAATTTCAGCATGAAGGGGATTGTAGTCGTCCGGGCGGCGCCCGGAACCCGCAGAAGCCACAGCAACAGCCGAAGCAACTTCAAAAGCTGGCTTCCTGTGGATTGGCGGGGTGGGTCAGGTTGTGGGGGACGCCGTGAATCCGTCCATGGAGGCTCGGTCGCGCCATCCATGGCGCTCACGCCCCCGCAACCGGACCCACCCCGCCTTCGACAGTTTCCTGCGATCTGCAGTAGATCCACGCCATGCGTGGATGAACATCTGTCAGATATCGAAGGAATTGATGAGATCAGAAGCCCAGCCGTTGCCACCGTCACCGGGAACCTGTCAGAGGCGGGGCGGTGTGGGTGGGCAGGACCGTTGGCGCCATGGATGGCGCCATCGAGCCCCCAGGGGTGAGGGCGCTTTGCTTGCGAAGCACTGCTTCGCAAGCGCACGAACGCACAGCCGCCAGCGGCTGGGCCGGTCTGGGGGTTTACGGCGTGTCCTGCCCACCCACACCGCCCCGCCATCCCACGGAATGCCCGCTGTTGCTGTTGCTTTTGCTGTCGCTGTTGCTTCGGCCTCTGCGGGTACAGGGTGCAACCCTGCCAGACCAACCCCTTGATTTCGGGACAATCAGCCATACCCCTTGGCCAGGCCGCACGCGCTGGCGCGGCATTGCACATGGAGCCTTATCGATGACCGAGACCCCCCAGACCGAAACCCTTGGCTTCCAGACTGAAGTCAAGCAGCTGCTGCAGCTGATGATCCACTCGCTGTACTCCAACAAGGAAATCTTCCTCCGCGAGCTGGTCTCCAACGCCGCCGACGCCGCCGACAAGCTGCGCTTCGAGGCCCTGACCCAGCCGGCCCTGCTGGAAGGTGACAGCGAACTGCGCGTGCGCGTCAGCTTCGACCCCGCCGCCCACACCATCACCATCGAAGACAACGGCATCGGCATGAGCCGCGCCGAAGCCATCGCCCACCTCGGCACCATCGCCAAGTCCGGCACCGGTGACTTCCTGCGCCAGCTGTCCGGCGACCAGAAGAAGGATTCGCAGCTGATCGGCCAGTTTGGCGTTGGCTTCTACAGCGCCTTCATCGTCGCCGACGAAGTGGAAGTCACCTCGCGCCGCGCCGGCCTGGCTGCCGGCGAAGGCGTGCGCTGGAGCTCGCGCGGCGAAGGTGACTTCGACGTCGCCACCGTGGACAAGGCCGAGCGCGGCACCCGCATCGTGCTGCACCTGAAGGACGGCGAGCACGACTTCGCTGACGGCTGGCGCCTGCGCAGCATCCTCAAGAAGTATTCGGACCATATCGGCCTGCCGATCCAGATGCCGAAGGAAGGGGGCGAAGAGGGCGCGGCCATCGAATGGGAAACCGTCAACCGCGCCAGCGCGCTGTGGACCCGCCCGCGCACCGAGATCAGCGACGCCGATTACACCGAGTTCTACAAGCACGTGGCGCACGACCACAGCGACCCGCTGGCGTGGAGCCACAACAAGGTTGAGGGCAAGCTGGAGTACACCTCGCTGCTGTACGTGCCTGGCCGCGCGCCGTTCGACCTGTACCACCGCGACGCGCCCAAGGGCCTGAAGCTGTACGTGCAGCGCGTGTTCGTGATGGACCAGGCCGAGCAGTTCCTGCCGCTGTACCTGCGCTTCATCAAGGGCGTGGTCGATTCCAACGACCTGTCGCTGAACGTCTCGCGCGAGATCCTGCAATCCGGCCCGGTCATCGATTCGATGAAGGCCGCGCTCACCAAGCGCTCGCTGGACATGCTGGAAAAGCTGGCCGCCGACAAGCCCGAGCAGTACGCCACGTTCTGGAAGGAATTCGGCCAGGTACTGAAGGAAGGCCCGGCCGAGGACTACAACAACCGCGAGAAGGTGGCCGGCCTGCTGCGCTTCGCCTCCACCCGTGGCGACGGCGACGCGCAGAGCGTGTCGCTGGCCGACTACATCGGCCGCATGACCGAAGGCCAGGACAAGATCTACTACCTGACCGGCGAGAGCTACAGCCAGGTACGCAACAGCCCACACCTGGAAGTGTTCCGCAAGAAGGGCGTGGAAGTGCTGCTGCTGACCGACCGCATCGACGAGTGGCTGATGGGCTACCTGACCGATTTCGACGGCAAGGGTTTCGTTGACATCGCCCGTGGCGACCTCGACCTGGGCGCACTGGAAACCGAAGCGGACAAGCAGGAGCAGGAAGCGGCGGCCAAGGACAAGCAGGGCCTGGTGGAGCGCCTGAAGACGGTACTGGGCGATGATGTGGCCGAAGTACGCGTCTCGCATCGCCTGACCGATTCGCCGGCGGTGCTGGCCATCGGCGAACAGGACCTGGGCCTGCAGATGCGCCAGATCCTGGAAGCCAGTGGGCAGAAGGTGCCGGACAGCAAGCCGGTGCTGGAAATCAACCCGGGCCACCCGCTGATCGCCAAGCTGGATGCCGAAGCCGATGGCACGCGCTTCGACGACCTGGGCCGGGTGCTGTTCGACCAGGCCGCACTGGCCGCCGGTGACAGCCTGAAGGACCCGGGTGCCTATGTGGCGCGCCTGAACAAGCTGCTGCTGGAGCTGTCGGCCTGACCGACAGGACGGTCGCCGGGCATGGCCCGGCGCTACCGGGTGCGGGTGGATGCCAACCTTGGTTGGCACTCCTGCTCTGGTAGATGCCAACCTTGGTTGGCGCTCCAAAGGCGTGCCAACCAAGGTTGGCACCCACCAAGGGCAGCGGTTGGCACCCACCAAAGCCTAGCGGCTCAGGCGTCCCGGTCCAGCAACGAGCCCAGCATCTGGTCCTCGCGGCGGATCACCGAGGCGTTGGCGTCGAACGCCAGCACTTCGGCCCGGGCCGCCAGCAGGTCGCCGAGCGGCGCGCCGGATTCGGTGCCGGTAGTCGTCACCACAGCCTGCACCCCGCCCTGCTCCGCGGCACCACGCTGCAGCTGCAGGTGCTGGGCATCGGGGGTCGCCAGGTTGGCCACGTTGTGTGCGGCCACCTGCACACCCTGCTGGGCCGCACGCATTCCGCCGAGGGCCATTCCCATCACGTTGTTCATGGCGGTCTCCGGGCCACCCTGCGCAGCCCTCCGGACCGGTTAACGGCCGGCAGGCCGCGTCCTTGAGTCCACATCGGCCCGACAGGCCCGAGTGGTAGCATATCCCTCTGATTTCAGCGCCTTTTGCCAATGCTCAGTTTTTTCCGCCGCAAGAAGCCCCAGGACGCCCCCGCAACCGAGGCGCCCAAGACCCAGCACTACTCGGCTGAAGAGCTGGCGGCGGCATTCCCGTCCGCTGCCCCGGTCGACCAAGCCCCGGCCGCTCCGCCAGCCGCGCTGAACACGCCCGAGGCTGCCACGCCCACGCCGACGCCTGCACCTGCGCCGGTCGCAGTGCCCGAAGCGCCGGCCGCCGCACCGGCACCGCCGGCCGCGGAACGCGTCATCGCCGCAGAAGACTTCGAAGCCGAAGCCCTGGCCGCTGCAGCCGTACTCGCACCGCTGGCGCCGGTCACCCCGGCCGAAGCACCGGCTGCGCCCGCCGCTGATCTGCCGGTGCTGGTCGACGCCGCCCCGGCTCCGGCCGGCAAGCCGGGCTGGCGCGAACGCCTGCGCAACAGCGTCATCGCACGCAGCTTCGGCGGCCTGTTCTCGCGCAATCCCAAGCTCGACGACGACCTGCTGGACGAGCTGGAAACCGCGCTGATCACCGCCGACGTCGGCGTGGGCGCCACCACCGACCTGGTGGAAGGCCTGCGCAAGCGCATGAAGTCGCGCGAATTCGCCGACGCCAATGCGCTGCTGGCCGCGCTGCGCAGCGAACTGATCGCGATCCTGCAGCCGGTGGCCAAGCCGCTGGTGATCGACCGCACTGCCAAGCCCTTCGTGGTGCTCACCGTCGGCGTCAACGGCGTTGGCAAGACCACCACCATCGGCAAGCTGGCCAAGCGCTTCAAGGACGAGGGCCACAGCCTGATGCTGGCCGCCGGCGACACCTTCCGCGCCGCCGCCGTGGCCCAGCTGCAGGCCTGGGGCGAGCGCAACGGCGTGGCCGTGGTCGCCCAGGGCCAGAACGCCGATGCCGCATCGGTGGCATTCGATGCGCTGCAGGCCGGCAAGGCCCGCGGCACCTCGGTGCTGATCGCCGACACCGCCGGCCGCCTGCACACCCAGTCCGGGCTGATGAACGAACTGGGCAAGATCCGCCGCGTGCTCGGCAAGATCGACCCCACCGCCCCGCACGAGGTGCTGATGGTGATCGATGGCACCACCGGCCAGAACGCGCTGTCGCAGCTGCGCCAGTTCAATGCCGCGGTGAACGTGACCGGCCTGGTGGTGACCAAGCTGGACGGCACCGCCAAGGGCGGCGTGGTGTTCGCGCTCGCCCGCGAGTTCGGCATCCCGATCCGCTTCGCCGGCATCGGCGAGCGCCCGGAAGACCTGCGCGTGTTCGATCCGGAAGCCTTCGTCGACGCCCTGCTGCCTGAAGCGCTGGGCGCCTGATATACCGCGCAGCCCCCCGTGGGGTGGTTCTACTGGAACCGGTAGAGCCACCCCATGGTGGCTGCCCTCCTCCGGAACACCGATGCCACGCCAGCCGCACGCCAGCGCCAACACTGCCGAGGAAGACGGCTTCGTCCGCCGCCTGCTGCACTGGTTCGACGGCCACGGCCGCCACGACCTGCCCTGGCAGCACCCGCGCAGCCCGTACCGGGTCTGGCTGTCGGAGATCATGCTGCAGCAGACCCAGGTGGCCACGGTCATCCCGTATTTCCAGCGGTTCCTGCAGCACTTCCCGACCCTGCCCGACCTTGCCGCGGCCAGCAACGACGCGGTGATGGCGCAGTGGGCCGGGCTCGGCTACTACGCCCGCGCACGCAACCTGCATGCCGCGGCCAAGCGCTGCGTGGAACTGTACGGCGGCGACCTGCCGCGCGATTTCGATGCACTGCACGCGCTGCCCGGCATCGGCCGCAGCACCGCTGGCGCGATCCTCAGCCAGGCCTGGAACGACCCGTTCGCGATCCTCGACGGCAACGTCAAGCGCGTACTCAGCCGCTACCACGGCATCGACGGCTTCCCCGGCCTGCCGGCCATCGAGAAGCAGCTGTGGGCGATCGCCGAGGCACATGTGGCGCAGGTCCCAGGCGGGCGCATGGCCGACTACACCCAGGCGCAGATGGACCTGGGCGCGACCGTCTGCAGCCGCGCGAAACCGGCCTGCGTGATCTGCCCGCTGCACGACGACTGCATGGCGCGCCGCGAAGGCCGCACTGCCGAACTGCCCACGCCCAAGCCCGTCAAGACGCTGCCCGAACGCGAAGCGGTGGCGCTGCTGCTGCGCGACGCCCAACAGCGCGTGCTGCTGCAGAAACGGCCGGACACCGGCATCTGGGCGCAGCTGTGGACCCTGCCGCAGGCCGAAGCCGGCAGCATGCTGCAGGACTGGTTCGATGCGCACGTCGACGGTTCATTGGAAGATGCCGAGGAACTGCCGGTGCTGCAGCACACCTTCAGCCACTACAAGCTGCATCTGCAGGTACTGTCACGGCAGGTAAGCGGCCTGCGCGTGGAAGAACCCACGCTGCGCTGGGTCGCTGCCGACGAACTGCCCGCGCTGGGCCTGCCCGCGCCGATCCGCAAGCTGCTCGACGGCACCGCCATCAAGGCGCCGAAACGAAATTCCAAGAAACCCCGCAACCACGAGTGAGTGCCATGTCCCGAACCGTCTTCTGCCAGTACGAACAACGCGATGCCGAGGGCCTGGACTTCGTGCCCTACCCCGGCGAACTGGGCCAGCGCGTCTTCAACAACATCGGCAAGCAGGCCTGGTCGGCGTGGCTGGCGCACCAGACCATGCTGATCAACGAAAACCGCCTTTCGCCCCGCACGCCCGAACACCGCGCGTTCCTGGAAGGCGAACTGGTCAAGTTCCTGTTCGAGAAGGACGCGGAGAAGCCGGCCGGCTTCACCCCGGAAGCCTGATACCCCGGTAGTGCCGGCCGCTGGCCGGCAACACGGCATCTGCCCGAAGCCGGCCAGCGGCCGGCACTACGCCGCTATTTCGTGTCTTCCTCGCGCTCCTGCACTTGGGCCTGGCGCAGCTCCTGCTCGGACGCGCGCAACGCCTTCACATCCAGCTTGCGGATGCTCTTGATGAAGCACGGCATGCGTGGGCCGCCCGTGGGGTCGCGCACCAGCACCTTGTCGAAGCGCGTCGAAACGCGATTCATCTGGCTGGTCAGGCCGATGGCGGTGGCAAACGTCAGGTCCTGGCAGGGGCCGTTCAACTCCAGCAGATAGGCTTCGCTGGGGCGGGTCCATACCGCCAGCGCGCTGTCTCCCAGTTCGGTCCAGCCATTGAGGCTGCCGAAGAACTGCATGTCGTTCTGCGGCGCACCGGCATGCGCACGGTACAGGTCCAGCTTCTCGGCGCTGCTGAGCCGGCCGGTGGTCGCACAGGCGGCCAGAGCCAGGCAGAGGCCGGCCATCAGGATCGGGGTCTTCATGGCGATCTCCTCGGGGTACTGTCGCCATCATGCGCCTGCCAGGGTGGCGTCCGTGCGACGACCGGGCCCCCATTCAGCCGCCGGTCGGCGGTCGACCAAGGTCGACCTCTACCAAAGCAGGCCCAAGGCTCCGGAATCCGGTAGTCGCCAACCTTGGTTGGCGCTTGCCCCGCAGCAGCAGCCGACCAAGGTCGGCTTCTACCAATGCGGGCCCAGCGCCTCAGACGTCGGCGTGGGCCAACGCGTGCAGCCGCCCTTCGCGCAGTTCCAGCACCCGATCGAGGCGACGCGCCAGGCTGCGGTCGTGGGTGACCAGCACCAGGCTGGTGTGGCGGGCACGGTTGAGTTCCAGCATCAGGTCGAACACGGTGCCGGCGGTGCGGTCATCCAGGTTGCCGGTCGGCTCGTCGCCGAGCACGCAGGCCGGATGGTTGACCAGCGCACGCGCCACCGCGGCGCGCTGGCGTTCGCCACCGGACAGCTCGCCCGGCTTGTGGTCCAGGCGATGGCCGAGGCCGACCGCCTCCAGCAGGGCCGTTGCGCGGCTGGACGCCTCAGCCACGGCGGTACCGGCCAGCAGCACCGGCATCATCACGTTTTCCAGCGCGGTGAATTCCGGCAGCAGGTGATGGAACTGGTAGACGAAGCCCAGCGCCTGGTTGCGCAGCAGGCCGCGCGCGGTATCCGACAGCGCCGACATGCGCTGGCCAGTCACATAGACCTCGCCGGCGGTCGGAACATCCAACCCGCCCAGCAGGTGCAGCAGCGTGCTCTTGCCGGCGCCGGACGCACCGATGATCGCCACGGTTTCGCCGGCTGTCACGGTCAGGTCCAGGCCATCGAACACCGGGGTCTGCATGCGTCCTTCGGCGTATGTCTTGCCCAGTGCTTCGGCGCGGATCACTTCATCGCCGCGGTTGAAGACCTTATTCATAGCGCAGGGCCTCCGCCGGCTGGGTGCGTGCTGCCCGCCAGGCGGGATACAGGGTGGCCAGGAAGCTCATCAGCAGCGCGACCACGGTGATCGCCACCACGTCGCCGGTCTGCATGTCGGTCGGCAGGCCGGTGATGTAATACACGTCCTCAGGCATCAGCTTGACGTTGAACACCGCCTCGATGGCACCGAGGATGCGTTCCAGGTTGAGGGTCAGGGTGATGCCACCGATCAGCCCGGCCAGGGTGCCGAAGATGCCGATCAGCGAACCCTGAACCATGAACACCTGCATCACCCCGCCCGGGGTCAGGCCCAGCGTGCGCAGGATCGCGATATCGGCCTGCTTGTCGGTGACCAGCATCACCTGCGAGGACACCAGGTTGAACGCACCCATCGCGATGATCAGCGACAGCAGGATGCCCATCACCACCTTCTCCATGCGCAGCGAGTGGTAGAGGTTGGCGTTCTGCTGGGTCCAGTCACTCACGCGGTAGGCGCCGCCGAGGCTCTGCGCCAGGTCCACGCCCACCTCCAGCGAGCGGTCCATGTCGTGCAGTTTCAGCCGCACGCCGGTAGCACCGTCGCTGCGCAGCACGCGCTCTAGGTCCTGCATGTTGGCGAAGCCGACGCCACGGTCGACCTCGTTGTAACCGGCCTCGAAGATGCCGCTGACGGTGAAGCGCTTCATCCGCGGCACTGCACCGGCAGGCGTGCCCTGAACTTCAGCGAAGGTCACCAGCACCTGGTCGCCGACGTCCACGCCCAGCCAGATCGCCAGCTCCTTGCCCAGCAGCAGGTTGAAGCTGCCCGGCTTGAGGCTGTCGTAGCTGCCCTTGGTGACCTTCTTGTCGATCACCGACACCTTCGGCTCCAGCGCCGGGTCGATGCCCTGGATGATCGCGCCCTGTACGCGCGGGCCGCTGATCATCGACTGGATCTCGATGTACGGCGCAGCACCCGCCACGCGCGGATCCTTGCTGGCGATGTCGACCACACGCATCCAGTCCGGCATCGGCTCGCCGTCGCGGCTGATGGTGGTGTGCGCGGTCATCTGCAGCAGGCGGCTGCGGATTTCCTTCTGGAAACCGCTCATCACGGCCAGGGTGGTGATCAGCACCGTGACGCCGAGCGCGATGCCCAGGATCGATGCCATCGAGATGAAGGAGATGAAGCCGTTGCGGCGCTTGGCGCGCAGATAGCGCAGGCCGATCGCCACGGGGATGGGTTTGAACATGCAGGCACGCCAGTCAATTCAGCTTATGGTGCCATCGTACGCGGCCGACGGGAAACGGCACGTGCGGCCACGGCCAGTCGCAGTTCACGTCGCTGCCCGGAATCGAGCACATCCGGCCAGAACAACAGGCGCCGACGGCGTCGGCCCTCACGCCAGGACAACAACAGCCAGGCACCACGCACCACCAGCCGTGGCACCTCGATGTCCTGCCCGGCCACCTGCAGCGGCTCTGGAAGCGGCGGCAGCCGCACCTGCAGGCGCGGCCTGCGCAGCCGCCAGGCCAGCTCGGCCAGGCCAAGGCCCCAGGCCAGCAGCACGGCGGGCATCAGCAGGCGTGGCGGCAGCTCCGAGGCGCGCAGCAGCCAGGGCGCGGCCAGCAGCACCGCCAGCTGGGCGGCGGCCTGCAGCCGCGAGGGACGCCACTCAAGGCTTGAGGGCGAGGATCTTCTGCATGAGAGGGATCGCGTGCGCATGCGGGCAGGCCTCATAGCCCATGAACCAGCGCCACAACTTATCGTCCTCGCAATCGAGCAGGAACAGGAAAACCTCGCGCTCTTCGGTCGGCGCAGTGCTCCATTCGTGGTCCAGGTAACGGCCGAACAACTGGTCCAGTTCGCGCATGCCGCGGCGGCAACGCCAGCGCAGCTTCTTCAGCAGAACATCTTCTTCCATCGTGCTTCTCCAGATACAGCAAAGCCACGCATGGCGTGGCTCTGCTGGGGTCATGCAACTACCCGGCGCCGTATCAGGCGCGGCGTTCCATCATCAGCTTCTTGATCTCGGCGATCGCCAGCGCCGGGTTCAGGCCCTTCGGACAGGTCCGGGCGCAGTTCATGATGGTGTGGCAGCGGTACAGCTTGAACGGATCTTCCAGATCGTCCAGGCGCGCACCGGTGTCCTCATCGCGCGAGTCGATGATCCAGCGGTAGGCCTGCAGCAGGATCGCCGGGCCCAGGTAACGCTCGCCGTTCCACCAGTAGCTCGGGCAGCTGGTCGAGCAGCAGGCGCACAGGATGCACTCGTAGAGGCCGTCCAGCTTCTTGCGGTCTTCCGGCGACTGCAGGCGCTCACGGTCCGGCGGTGCCGGGGTCTGGGTGCGGATCCACGGCTTGATCGACGCGTACTGCGCGTAGAAGTGGGTCAGGTCAGGAACCAGGTCCTTGACCACGTTCATGTGCGGCAGCGGATAGATCGGCACTTCCTTCTTGCCGCAGTCCGAGATGGCTCGGGTGCAGGCCAGGGTGTTGGTGCCGTCGATGTTCATCGCGCACGAGCCACAGATACCTTCGCGGCAGGAGCGGCGGAAGGTCAGGGTCGGGTCGATCTCATTCTTGATCTTGATCAGGGCGTCCAGGACCATCGGGCCACAGGCGTCCAGATCGACTTCATAGGTATCGGTGCGCGGGTTGCTGTCGTCGTCCGGACTCCAGCGGTAGATCTTGAAGGTGCGCACGTTCTTGCCGCCGTTCTTGACGGGGAAGTGCTTGCCCTTCGTGATCTTGGAATTCTTGGGGAGTGAAAACTCGGCCATGGCTGCTCTCGTTGGCTCAGGCGGCCCGCGCCCGTGGGCGCGGATTGCATGGTAGGCGGGGTCGGATCAGTACACGCGCGGCTTCGGCGGCACTACGGACACGTCGTCGGTCAACGTGTACATGTGCACCGGACGGTAGTCGAAGCTGCACTTGCCCTTCTCGTCGACGCTGACCAGGGTGTGCTTCTGCCAGTTGACGTCGTCGCGGTCCGGGAAGTCCTCGTGCGCATGCGCGCCGCGGCTTTCCTTGCGCTGTTCGGCCGAGTTGATCGTCGCCACCGCGTTGAGCAGCAGGTTGTTCAGCTCGTAGGTCTCGATCAGGTCCGAGTTCCACACCAGCGAACGGTCGGAGACCTTCACGTCCTGGAACGAGTCGAAGATCTTGTCCATCTTCTCGCAGCCTTCCTTCAGCGTCTGGCTGGTGCGGAAGACCGCCGCGTCGGCCTGCATGGTGCGCTGCATGCGATCGCGGATGACCGAGGTCGGGGTATCGCCGTTGGCGTGGCGCAGCTTGTCCAGCAGGCCCAGCGCCTTGTCGCAGGCATCGGCCGGCAGCGGCTTGTGCGATGCGCCCGGCTTGATGGTCTCGGCGCAGCGGTTGGCCACCGCACGACCGAACACCACCAGGTCCAGCAGCGAGTTCGAGCCCAGGCGGTTGGCGCCGTGCACGGATACGCAGGCCGCTTCGCCGATGGCGTACAGGCCCGGCACCACCGCATCGGGGTTGTCGCCGACCTTGCGCACGACTTCGCCGTGGTAGTTGGTCGGGATGCCACCCATGTTGTAGTGCACGGTCGGGATCACCGGGATCGGCTGCTTGTGCACGTCGACGCCGGCGAAGATGCGGGCGCTTTCGGCGATGCCCGGCAGCTTGTCGTCGATCACGCCCGGGCCGAGGTGGGTCAGGTCGAGCAGGATGTGGTCCTTGTGCTCACCGACGCCGCGGCCTTCGCGGATCTCGATGGTCATCGAACGGCTGACCACGTCGCGCGAGGCCAGGTCCTTGTAGTGCGGTGCATAGCGCTCCATGAAGCGCTCGCCGCTGCTGTTGCGCAGGATGCCGCCTTCACCGCGGACACCCTCGGTGATCAGGCAGCCGGCGCCGTAGATGCCGGTCGGGTGGAACTGCACGAACTCCATGTCCTGCATGGCGATGCCGGCACGCATGGCCAGGCCGCCACCGTCGCCGGTGCAGGTGTGCGCCGAGGTGGCGCTGAAGTAGGCACGGCCGTAACCGCCGGTGGCCAGCACCACGCCCTGGGCGCGGAACAGGTGCAGGGTGCCATCGGACATGTCCAGGGCCAGCACACCGCGGCAGGCGCCGTCTTCATCGAAGATCAGGTCGAGCGCGAAGTACTCGATCATGAAGCGTGCGTCGTGCTTCAGCGACTGCTGGTACAGCGTGTGCAGCATCGCGTGGCCGGTACGGTCGGCCGCCGCGCAGGTACGCTGCGCCGCCGGGCCTTCGCCGTACTTGGTGGTCATGCCACCGAACGGACGCTGGTAGATCTTGCCTTCGGCGGTGCGCGAGAACGGCACGCCGTAGTGCTCGAGCTCGATGATGGCCGGGATGGCCTCACGGCACATGTATTCGATGGCGTCCTGGTCGCCCAGCCAGTCCGAACCCTTGATGGTGTCGAAGAAGTGGTAGCGCCAGTCGTCCTCGCCCATGTTGGCGAGTGCGGCCGAGATACCGCCCTGGGCGGCAACGGTGTGCGAACGGGTCGGGAAGACCTTGGTCAGGCACACGGTCTGCAGGCCCTTGGCGGCCAGGCCGAACGTGGCGCGCAGGCCGGCGCCGCCGGCGCCGACCACGACCATGTCGTACTTGTGTTCGGTGATCTTGTAAGCGGACATCTAATCTGGATTCCTGTGTTGGTGCCTGGGCTCAGGCAACGCCGAGGGCGATGCGGCCCACCGCAAACACACTGACGATCATGCCGAGCACGGCGACGAACTTCACCGCGGTCTGCAGCACCAGGGCCAGCAGCGATTCGTGGATGTAGTCTTCCAGCACGACCTGCATGCCGAGCTGCGCGTGCCAGAACATGGCGATCAGCAGGCCGATCAGCGGCACGGCATTCCACGGCTTGGCCACGGCGGCGGCGGCGGTCGCGTAGTCCGAACCGAGCAGGCTCAGCACGAAGACCAGGAACCAGATGCCGAGCACCACCAGGGCGGCGGCAGTCAGGCGCTGGTGCACGAAGTGTTCGGTGCCGGTCTTGGCCGAACCAAGGCCGCGCACGCTCTTCAACGGGGTACGGAACCTGCTCACGCGGCACCTCCGAACATCACATAGGCCCACACCAGCAGGGTGATCACCAGGCTGCCGGTGACCGACAGCCAGCTGCTGCGGATGAAGGCGGGAATGCTGAAGCCGATGGCGAAGTCCTGCACCACATGGCGGATGCCATTGCACAGGTGATAGGCGAACGACCATGTCCACGCGAACAGGAACACGCGGCCATACCAGGCCCCGGCATGGCCGGTGAAGCAGTTCCAGGACTCGGGCCCCATCATCAGGGCCAGCAGGCCGGCGGCGATGATGAGGGCACCAACAGACAGAAAGACGCCAGTGGCTCGATGCAGGATCGAGGTGGCCATCTGAATCTGCCAGCGATACACCTGAAGGTGCGGGGAAAGTGGGCGTTGTCTGGTCGCCATTCGCTGGGCTCGTTGTCTCGGCTGGGCGGCACACGGCCGCGTTGGCTCAATGCTGATCAGAAATCGATGCAGCGTCCGTTTTTCTCCCAATCGCCGTACCGCACCGGATCAAGTCCGCCGCGGCCGCCGAATTCTTCTGCTTTTTCCTGTTCCACGGGCACGGGTGCCGCAGGGACCAGCGGGGCTTCAGATTCGTCGTCGGGAGTGGGGGTTGTTTGGCCTATCATGTTCGGTCTCGCAACGCACAAATTTTAGACCTCGTTCACGTGCCTGACAACCTGCCCCCTGCTTTCGTCGGATATCCGCGCCTTCCCGGCCACCAGCTGCTGAGCCTGCAGGGTGTCGATGCGGCCGTTTTCGCCCACGCCCAGTTCAGCAGCGATGTCACCGCCCTGCCCCTGCTGCACTGGCAGTGGAGTGCCTGGCTGAGTGCCAAGGGCCGCACCCTGGCGGTGTTCCAGCTGCTTCGGCTGGCCGAAGACCATGTGATGCTGGTGCTGGCCGACGGCGATGCCGATGCGATTGCGTCGCAACTGCAGCGCTTCGTGTTCCGCCGCAAGGTGAGGGTGCTGGTGCGCAGCGACCTGGCGGTGGCCGGCGCCTTCACCGCGCCTGAGGCCGCCAGTGGCGCCGCCATTGCGCACGCCGCAGGTGATGGCTGGGAGCTGGACCTGGGCAGCGATGCCCTCCCGCGCACCCTGCGCATCGCCGCTACCGACGCCTTCGCCGCCGGCAGCGAGGCCGATGAGGCGGCCTTCGCCCTGGCCTGGCGCCAGGCCGATCTGCGCTACGGCCTGCCCCGGCTTGAGGAAAGCCAGCGCGAGGTGTGGACTCCGCAGCAACTGGGGCTGGATCGCCTGAACGGCTACAGCGTGAAGAAGGGCTGCTACCCGGGCCAGGAAATCGTCGCCCGCACCCACTTCCTCGGCAAAGCCAAGCGCGCGGTGCAGCTGCTGCATACCGCGCAGCCGGCGCAGGCCGGTGATGGCGTGCAGCAGGACGGCGCGGCGCTGGGCACGATCGCCAGCGTAGCCGGTGACCTGGCGCTGGCGGTGTTGCCGTTGGAGGCCAGTGAGGCCGATCTGCAGGTCGGCGATGCCATCGCGCAGCGCATGCCATTGCTGGACGGATTGGCGCGCTGAATCCACCCGCCGCTTTGGTGGGTGCGGACCATTGGGCCGCACGCCTTCAGCGAATGAATGGTAGTGCCGGCCGCTGGCCGGCAACCACGCATGGTTGAAGTTGCCGGCCAGCAGCCGGCACTACCGATTACAGGCGCTCGCCGGTTTCCGGGTTGAAGAAATGCAGCCCCTGCGGGTGGATCGCCACGCGGATCTGCTCACCCACCGCCGGCAGCGCCTGCGGCGCCACGCGCATGGTCAGCGCATGCTGGCCACTGCTCAGGTTGACGAAGATCTCGTTGCCGACCGGTTCGATGCCTTCGATGCGGGCGTTGAACGCATGTGCATCGTCGGCGGTCGCCGGCTGCAGGTGCTCCGGGCGCACGCCCACCGCGATCGGCTTCTGCAGCCACGCCGGATCGATCGTGGCCTGGCCCAGCGGCGCGCGCCATTCGCCATCAACCACGGTCACGCCACCGGCATCACCCTGCAGCGTGCCACGCAGCACGTTCATCGCCGGGCTGCCGAGGAAGCCGGCCACGAACAGATTGGCCGGGCGGTCGTACAGCGCCATCGGCGTGTCGATCTGCTGGATGACGCCGTCCTTCAGCACCACGATGCGCTGGCCCAGGGTCATCGCTTCGACCTGGTCGTGCGTCACGTAGATCATGGTGGTGCCCAGCTTGCGGTGCAGCTGCGCGATCTCGGTGCGCACGCTGTGGCGCAGCTTGGCATCCAGGTTGGACAGCGGCTCGTCGAGCAGGAACACCGCCGGCTCACGCACCAGCGCGCGGCCCAGCGCAACACGCTGGCGCTGGCCGCCGGACATCGCCTTGGGCAGCTTGTCCATCATCTCGGTCAGGCCCAGCGTCTGCGCCGCCTCGGCGATGCGCCTGTCGATCGTCGCCTTGTCATGGCCGCGCAGCTTCAGGCCGAAGGCCAGGTTCTCGGCCACGGTCATGTGCGGGTACAGCGCATAGCTCTGGAACACCATCGCGATGTCGCGATCCTTCGGCGCCACGTCGTTGACCACGCGATCGCCGATGGTCAGCGTGCCGCCGCTGATCTCTTCCAGCCCAGCCACCATCCGCAGCAGGGTCGACTTGCCACAGCCGGACGGGCCGACCAGCACCATCAGCTCGCCATCGGCGACCTCGAAGCTGGCGTCCTTCACCGCGACCTGGCCGTTGTCATAGACCTTGCGCACACCCTGCAACTGCACTTTTGCCATATCACCTAATCCGGTCCGCCCGAAGCCGGGCTGTCTTTTGGGACTGCCTCGGCCCTCCCGATGGCAGTGATGATTGCGCGCCCACCGCATGGCGGCGAGCACTGCAATCGAATACAGTTGCCCATTCTGCCATGTAAACGTTTTCACGTGGCACTATCCGATGATCGGTGCGCACCGATCTGCGTCGGCGATTGAACGAAGGTTCCGCCGAGGTAGTGGTTTCGATTGGAACGGTCTTCCGGAGCCCCGGGAAACCCGCCCGACGAACCTCGGACAGGCAGTTGCGCGGATGTCCCCCGAACCCAGCCATGAAGCGATTGACAACGATGTCACCCGGATCTGAAACTCGAGCGATGCACGACACCCTCTTCCTGTTCGGTGCCACAGGTGATCTGGCCCAGCGCTACCTGTTCCCTTCGCTGCTTCGCCTGCTCGGCGACGGCCTGCTGCCGGAGGACTTCCGCATCCGCGCACTGGCCCTGTCCGGGCATGACACCGAAGCCTTCCATGACATCCTGCGGCCGCGCCTGCAGCAGGCCATGCCGATGGCTACGCAGGACGACATCGCCGGGCTGCTGCGCCGCATCGACTACCGCTCGGTGGACCTGCGCGACGTCGACTCGGTCGCCGCCGCGGTCTCCGACCTGGTGCACCGCAAGTGCGTCAGCTACCTGGCCATCCCGCCGGGCCTGTACATCTCCACCTGCGAAGGCCTGGCCAAGGGCGGCGCCCTCGCCGCGCCGGCACGGCTGATGCTGGAGAAGCCGATCGGCAGCGACAGCGAAAGCGCTGAAGAGATCATCTCCACCATCGGCCAGTGGATCGACGAGGACCGCGTGTTCCGCCTCGACCACTACCTGGGCAAGGCCGCGGTGCAGAACCTGATCGCGCTGCGCTTCGGCAACACGCTGCTGGAAGCGGTGTGGAACCGCAATTACATCGAATCGGTGCACATCCTGGTCGCCGAAAGCGAAGGCGTGGATGGCCGCGACGCCTACTACGCCCGTTCCGGTGCGCTGCGTGACATGGTCCAGAGCCACATCCTGCAGCTGCTGTGCATGGTGGCGATGGAGCCGCCGGCCTCGCTGGAAGCCGACCGCATCCGCGACGAGAAGGTCAAGGTGCTGCGCGCCCTGCGCCCGCTCGATGCCAAGCACGCCGCGCGTGACAGCATCCGTGGCCGCTACACCGCCGGCACCATCAACGGCCAGCCGGCCCAGGCCTACCAGCCGCCGGAAGGCAGCGACGTGGAAACCTTCGCCGGCGTCACCGCGCATATCGACAACTGGCGCTGGAGCGGCGTGCCGTTCCACCTGGTCACCGGCAAGCGCCTGCCCGAGCGCACCACCCGCGTGGTGGTCACGCTGAAGCCGGTCACCCACTGGCTGTTCGAGCGCCCGCAGCGTGCGCAGGCCGCACCGAACCGCCTGGTGTTCCAGCTGCAGCCGCAGGAGAACATCGAGCTGGGCCTGATGAGCAGCCTGGCCGGCCCGGAATGGGGCGCGCTGGAACTGCACCCGCTGGAACTGGAACTGTCGGTGCCGACCGGCCTGCACCGCCGCATCGCCTACGAGCGCCTGTTCCTGGATGCCTTCAACGGCAACCACACGCTGTTCGTGCGCGACGACGAAGTCCGCGCGGCCTGGGCCTGGATCGACAGCGTCGCCGATGCCTGGAAGGAAGCCAGGCTGCCGCTGGAACCCTACCCCGCCGGCCAGTGGGGCCCGGGCAACGCAACGGAGTTCCTGCCGCAGGGCGTGGATGCGCCGGACAGCGGAGCCTCGGCATGAGTGTCGGCTCGCAGCCGGTGCTGGTCGCCGACATCGGGGGCACCAACGCCCGTTTCGCACTGGCCGATACCTCGCTGGACGCGCCGCTGCTGAAGGACAGCATCCGCGAGTACGCGGTGGCGGAGTTCCCGTCGCTGGGCGACGCCGCACGTCATCACCTCGAACAGATCGGTGCCAGCGCGGGCCGTGGCGTGTTCGCGGTGGCGGGCCGCGTCGACGGTGACGAGGCGCGCATCACCAACCACCCATGGGTGATCTCGCGCAGCCGCACCGCGGCGATGCTCGGCTTCGACGAACTGCACCTGATCAACGACTTTGCCGCACAGGCGATGGCGATCTCGCTGCTGCAGCCGGAAGACGTGATCCAGGTCGGTGGCGCGGCATGGGTACCGGGCAAACCCGGACAGCCGCGCAACTACGCGGTGATCGGACCCGGCACCGGACTCGGCGTCGGCGGCCTGATCCTGCGTCACGGCCGCTGCTATCCGCTGGAAACCGAAGGCGGCCATGTCAGTTTCCCGCCGGGAACGCCGGAGGAGATCCGCATCCTGGAGATCCTGTCCGAGCAGTTCGGGCGCGTCTCCAACGAACGGCTGATCTGCGGCCCCGGCCTGGTCAACATCCATCGCGCCGTGTGCGAGATGGCCGGCATCGATCCGGGACAGCTGCAGCCGGTGGACGTGACTGCCCGTGCGCTGCATGGCGACCCGCAGGCGATGCGCACCGTGGACGTGTTCTGCGCCGTGTTCGGCGCCATCGCCGGTGACCTGGTGCTGACCCAGGGCGCCTGGGACGGCGTGTTCCTGACCGGCGGCCTGACCCCGAAGATGCTCGATTCGCTGCAGCACTCCGGGTTCCGCCAGCGATTCGAGCACAAGGGCCGCTTCTCTTCGATCATGGCGCGGGTGCCGTCGCTGGCGGTGATGCATCCCCACGCCGGGCTGCTGGGCGCCGCCGCCTATGCCGCCGACGCCGAACGTGACGCACCTGGAGTTGCCGCATGAGTCCCACCACCTTCCACGACGACCGCATCGAGTTCATCCAGCACGGCGACGCCGATGGCTGGATCGAGGCGGTCGCTGCCGAGATGGCACAGACCCTCAACCACGACATCCACGAAGTGGGCCGTGCCCGCATCCTGCTCTCTGGCGGCACCACGCCGGCGCCGGTCTACCAGGCACTGGCCGAGCTTGACGTGCACTGGGACCGGGTTGAAGTCAGCCTGGCCGACGAACGCTGGCTGTCGCCGCAGGATCGCGACAGCAACGCCTGGCTGGTGCGCGAACACCTGCTCAAGCGTGCCGAAGGTGCGCATTTCGACCCGCTGGTGCGCGTGGGCAAGCCGCTGCCGGAATGCGTCTACACCGCCAACCTGCAGGCCCAGCACAGCCAGCCGCCGAGCCTGGTGGCGCTGGGCATGGGCAATGACGGCCACACCGCCTCGCTGTTCCCGGGTTCGAAGGACCTGGCCCGCGCGCTGGAAAGCACCCTGCCCTACGCCGCGCTTGATGCCACCGGATGCCCCGGTGCGAACCAGTGGCCGCTGCGCATCACGCTCACCCCGCACGGCCTGCGCCAGTGCCGCCAGCGCCTGCTGCTGCTGCGTGGCAAGCAGAAACTGCAGGTGCTGCGCCAGGCGCTGGACAGCAACAACGCCCAGCAGTATCCGATCCTCAATGCGATCAACCTGGACGGCGCGCGCCTGCGCGTCCACTGGGCTGATTGAAGTCGGCGGCGGCGCGCTGCCGCCGCTTGCCTCTCGCCACCACGAACGCCGGTAGCCAATGAGCCTCCATCCGCAACTGCACGCCATCACTGAGCGCGTCATCCGCCGCAGCGCCGCCTCGCGCGCCGCCTACCTGGCCGCGATCGACGCCGCCCTGCGCGATGGCCCGTTCCGCAGCCGCCTGAGCTGCGGCAACCTCGCCCATGGCTTCGCCGCCTGTGGCGGTACCGACAAGAGCCGACTGCGCGGCGGCGTAACGCCGAACCTCGGCATCATCACCGCCTACAACGACATGCTGTCGGCGCACCAGCCGTTCGAGACCTATCCGGAGCAGATCCGGCAGATCGCCCGCGAGCTGGGCGCCACCGCACAGGTGGCCGGCGCGGTGCCGGCGATGTGTGACGGCGTGACCCAGGGCCGTGGCGGCATGGAACTGTCGCTGTTCTCGCGCGATGTGATCGCCCAGGCGACGGCCATCGGCCTCAGCCATGACATGTTCGACACCACGATCCACCTTGGTGTGTGCGACAAGATCGTGCCGGGCCTGCTGATCGGTGCGCTGGCCTTCGGTCACCTGCCGGCCGTGTTCGTGCCGGCAGGCCCGATGACCCCGGGCATTCCGAACAAGCAGAAGGCCGAAGTGCGCGAGCGCTACGCCGCCGGTGAAGCCACCCGCGAAGAGCTGCTGGAGGCCGAGTCCGCCTCGTACCATGGCGCCGGCACCTGCACCTTCTATGGCACCGCCAATTCCAACCAGGTGTTGCTGGAAGCCATGGGCGTGCAGCTGCCGGGTGCGTCGTTCGTCAACCCGGATACCGCCCTGCGCGATGCACTGACCCGCGAAGCCACCGAGCGCGCACTGGACATCACCGCGCTGGGCGACGATTTCCGTCCGCTGGGCCGGATCATCGACGAGCGCGCGATCATCAACGCGGTCATCGCGCTGATGGCCACGGGCGGCTCGACCAACCACACCATTCACTGGATCGCGGTGGCGCGTGCCGCCGGCATCGTGCTGACCTGGGACGATTTCGACGAACTGTCGCAGCTGATTCCGCTGCTGGCCCGCGTGTATCCGAACGGCGAAGCCGACGTGAACCGCTTCGCCGCCGCCGGTGGCCCGGCATTCGTGTTCGGCGAACTGATCAAGGCCGGCCTGATGCACGGCGATCTGGTCAGCGTGGCGCGTGGCGGCATGGCCGACTACGCCCGCGAGCCGCAGCTGCGCGAGGGCAAGCTGGTCTACCTGCCGGGCCTGGAGCGCAGCGCCGATGAAGAAGTGGTGCGCGGCGTCGACAACCCGTTCGAACGCCAGGGTGGCCTGCGCCTGCTGCGCGGCAACCTCGGCAAGTCACTGATCAAGCTGTCGGCGGTGAAGCCGCAGTACCGCAGCATCGAGGCACCGGCGGTGGTGGTCGATGCGCCGCAGGTGCTGAACAAGCTGCACGCCGGCGGTTTGCTGCCCGAGCATTTCGTGGCGGTGGTGCGTTACCAGGGCCCGCGTGCGAACGGCATGCCGGAACTGCATTCGCTGGCGCCGCTGCTGGGCCTGCTGCAGAACCAGGGCCGGCGCGTGGCGCTGGTCACCGACGGCCGCCTGTCCGGCGCCTCGGGCAAGATTCCGGCGGCCATCCACGTGACGCCGGAAGCGGCGCGCGGTGGCCCGCTGGCGAAGGTCCGCGAGGGCGACATGATCCGCCTGGATGGTGAAGCCGGCACGCTGGAAGTGCTGGTGGATGCCGCCGAATGGGCGGCGCGGTCGTTGGCGCCGAACACGGCTCCGGCGGCGCATGACCTGGGCCGGAATCTGTTCGCGATCAACCGTCGTGTGGTGGGCCCGGCCGACCAGGGCGCGATTTCGATTTCGTGCGGGCCGGCAGCGGCTGATGGTGGGCCGTGGGATTACGACGCGGAGTATGAGCTGGGGCACGATGCGGCGGCGGCGGCGGCGCCGCATGAGGCGAAGGACGCCTGAGGGTTGAAGAGCGTTGCGGGTGTGCGTTGGCGGTGAGTTTGCTGGTAGCGGCGGAGGGCAGGCCGTCGCCAGGACACGCCGTGAATACGTCCCTGTAGGCTCGTTCGCGCCATCCATGGCGCGAACGGTCCTGGCGACGGCCTGCCCTCCGCCGCATCACTCTCTCCGGCACATCGACGCCGCGAAGTGATCACTGAAAATCAAATTCAAAAGCAGAAGCAAAGGCAGAAGCAGAGCTATGGGTATCGAACAACATCAGGTGAAGGCGGCGGAGCTGTTGCATGCGGCGGGCATCCTGCCGGTGGTGACGATTCATACGCTGGACCAGGCGCGTGCGGTGAGTGCGGCGCTGCTGGAAGGGGGCTTGCCGGCGATCGAGCTGACCCTGCGTACGCCGGTGGCGATGGAAGCGCTGGCGATGCTCAAGCGCGAGCTGCCCGATGTGGTGGTGGGCGCGGGTACAGTGCTGACCGTGCAGCAGATGCAGCAGTCCATTGATGCGGGTGCGGATTTCCTGGTGACCCCGGGAACGCCGCCGGCACTGGCCGATGCGCTGGCCGCCGCGCCGCTGCCGGTGGTACCGGGTGCGGCGACGCCGACCGAGCTGCTGTCGCTGTATGCGCGCGGCTTCCGCGTGTGCAAGCTGTTCCCGGCCACCGCCGTGGGCGGGCTGGCGATGATCAAGGGCCTGGCCGGCCCGGTCGCCGATCTCAAGCTGTGCCCGACCGGCGGCATCACCGAAAACACCGCCGCCGAATACCTCGAGCAGAAGAACGTGGTCTGCATCGGTGGTTCGTGGATGGTACCGGGCAACTGGATCGCCGACGGCGAATGGGACAAGGTCCGCGCCAGCGCCGCCGTCGCGGCGAAGATCATCAAGCGCGTGCGCGGTCACTGACGCACCACGCGGACAGAGCCCTTTCCCACCGGGAAAGGGATCCGACCCCGGGCGACGAGCGCGCAAAGCGCGCGACCCGCTCCTGCTCTTCCTTCTTCATTCCGCGGTGGACGCGCACGGAACCTGTCCGTGGCCCTGCGGAGGGATTGCGCAGGGGCGTAAGCGCCATGGATGGCGCGCCCGAGCCTCCAGGGATGGATTCACGGCGCCCCTGCGCAATCCCTCCGCAGGGCCAACCCCACGAATCCTGCCGCACGCCGCGAGGGGCTCAGCCGTGGGCCGAAACCCTCACAACGGCCGTGCCGGATCCACCAGCCCGTACTGGCTCGCCATGCGCGCCAGCGCGATGTTGTCGTGGATTCCCATCTTCTCGAACAAGCGCGCCTTGTGCGTGTTCACCGTCTTCGCGCTCAGGCTCAGGCGCCGCGCGATGTCCTCCTGGCGCAGGCCCTGGGTCAGCAACAGCGCCACTTCCAGTTCACGCGGCGACAGGCTGTCGAACGGCGAACCGTTGCCCTCCACCGTCGACAACGCCAGGTTCTGCGCGATGCTGGTGCCCAGGTAGCGACGACCGGCCGCCACGTCGCGCACCGCACGCAACAGTTCCTGCGCGTCGCAGCCCTTGCCGATGTAGCCGGCGGCACCCGCCTCAAGCAGGCGCTTCGGCAGCGGGCCGTCCTCCAGCACCGACACGATCACCACGCGGGTATTGCGATGGCTGCGGACGATGCGCTCGGTCACTTCCATGCCACTGACACCCGGCAGGTGCAGATCGCACAGCACCACGTCCGGCAGCAGCTGGCGCACTTCACGCAGCGCGTCTTCGCCGGTCTCGGCTTCGCCCACCACCTCGATGTCGGTTTCCCCCGACAGAATCATCTTCATCCCGGTGCGGACCAGTGCGTGGTCATCCACCAGGTAGACTCGAATCGTCATTCACGTACCTCTTCGAATGCGGCCATTGCAGGTCAAGCTAGGCAGGGTGCCGTAACCCTGCAAGCGCGTTCGTAATGCGGCAATGGCAATCTGCCCTGCGCATCACAGTACGGCGCCTGGTGCTTGCCCCCTGTCTTGCAGAACCTGCTGCAACGAAACAACTGATCTATCACGTAGACGTCCCCGAAGGGTCATCCACGTCAAACCCCCTGTGATGATGCTTCGCTGGCCTTCGCTGGCGGCGAGCCGTGACGTCGCCATGGGTGCCGGCGACTGAACATGACCAGATAGCACCCTACCACCCAAACCAGCGCGGCACACCATCCGGCCAGGATATCGGAGGGGTAATGCACCCCCAGATAGACCCGGGACACGCTGACCAGCAGGCTGAACGCCGGGGCCAGCAGCAGCACCGGCCAGCGCCAGCGGGTGTTCCAGGCCAGCAGTACCAGGGTCGCCGCCAGGGTCATCGACCCCATCGCGTGACCACTGGGGAAACTGAACGTCGATTCCGGCGCGATCGATTCCCACAGGCTGGGGCGCTGGCGCTGGAAGAAATGCTTGCTGCCCATGTTCAGCAGCGCCGAGCCGACGAAGCTGACGGCGACGAAGGTGGCCTCGCGCCAGCGCCGGTAGCCCAGCAGCACGCCGATGATCAGCACATCGGCCGGAATCAGGAACCATTCGTAGCCCAGCCTGGAAATGAGCACGAAGAAGCGGTCCAGCAGCGGCGAATGCAGGCCATGCATCTGCCACAGCAGCGGTGCATCGAAATGGAACGATTCAAACTCGTGCACTTCATCGGCCAGCGCGACGAAGCCGGCCAACGGCAGCAGCACGCCACCGAACAGCAGTACCAGTCGCCAGGCGTTGCGCGCCATCCAGTGGCGGAAACCGGAGGCCGACTCCGGCGCAGCGAGGATCGCAGGCTTATCCGGCGCTTCGGACATAGTTGTGTTCGACGTAATCGTCGATCAGGGCGACGAACTCCTGGGCGATGTTGTCGCCACGCAGGGTCACCTTCTTCTCGCCATCGACGAAGACCGGTGCCGCCGGCGTCTCACCGGTACCCGGCAGGGAGATGCCGATGTTGGCGTGGCGCGACTCACCGGGCCCGTTGACGATGCAGCCCATCACCGCCAGGGTCATGTTTTCCGCCCCCGGGTGGTGGATCTTCCACAGCGGCATCTTCTCCCGCACGTGGTTCTGCACCACCTTGGCCAGTTCCTGGAAGAATTCGGACGTGGTGCGGCCGCAGCCCGGGCAGGCCGTGACCAGCGGCGTGAAGGCGCGCTGGCCGGTGGTCTGCAGCAGTTCCTGGGCGACGATCACTTCCTGCGTACGCGACTGGCCCGGTTCCGGGGTCAGCGAAATGCGGATGGTGTCGCCGATACCTTCCTGCAGCAGCACGCTCAGCGCCGCCGACGACGCGACGATGCCCTTGCTGCCGATGCCGGCCTCGGTCAGGCCCAGGTGCAGGGCGAAGTCGGACCGCTGGGCCAGGTCGCGGTACACCGCGATCAGCTCCTGCACGCCGCTGACCTTGGCCGACAATACGATGCGATCGCGCGGCAGGCCGAGCTCCACCGCCTGCTCGGCCGAATCCAGCGCCGAACGGATCAGCGCCTCGCGCAGCACGCGGCCGGCGTCCCAGGGCTGTTCGCGCAGGTTGTTTTCGTCCATCAGCTTCGCCGCCAGGGCCTGGTCCAGCGAGCCCCAGTTGGCGCCGATGCGCACCGGCTTGTTGTAACGGATCGCAAACTCGATCAGCTGGGCGAACTGCAGGTCCTTCTTCTTGCCGAAGCCGACGTTGCCCGGGTTGATACGGTACTTGGCCAGTGCTTCGGCACAGGCGGGCTCGGCGGTCAGCAGCTGGTGGCCGTTGTAATGGAAGTCACCGATCAGCGGCACATCGATGCCCATCATCGCCAGCTTGTCGACGATGCGTGGAATCGCCGCAGCGGCTTCAACGGTATTGACGGTCAACCGCACCATTTCCGAACCGGCACGCCACAACTCGGCCACCTGCTTCACGCTGGAGGCCACGTCGGAGGTGTCGGTGTTGGTCATCGACTGCACCACCACCGGCTTGCCTCCGCCTACGGTGACCCCGCCGATCTGCACGGCATGGGTCTGGCGGCGCGGCCAGGAGGTGGCATCGGAGGGAGGAGTCGGGCGGGTGACGGCGTCGTGCATGGGCGCATTCTACCGCCCGCCTCCGCATTCCGGGTGACTCGCATTCAGCCGGCGGCACGGCTGCGGCCTATTGTCGCAGGCACCGGCGCCCGCGAACGCATACGATGGGCATGAATGACCGGTCCCGACGCTCCGTTTCTCCGTACCCTGTGCAGCCTGCGCTGGCTTGCCGTGGGCGGCCAGGCCGCAACCATCCTGGTGGCCACCTGGGTGCTGGGCCTGCCGTTGCCGCAGCTGCCGTTGTGGGCCGGCGTGGCGGTGCTGGCCCTGTTCAACGTCTACACCCAGCTGCGCCCGGAAGCGGCTGATACCGCGCCCCTCACCGCTTTCGGCCACATTCTGGTGGATGTGATCATCCTGACCTGGATGGTGGGCTGGAGCGGCGGCATGGCCAATCCGTTCAGCTCGCTGTTCCTGATCCTGATCGCACTGGCCGCATTCGCCCTGCCCCTGCGCTGGGCGCTGGCGGTCGCGCTGGCCTGCCTGCTCGGCTACGCCAGCAGCGGCATCTTCGGGCAGCCCCTGCCGGACGGCTATTTCCGCGCACAGGACCTCAACCGCTGGGGCGTGGTGGCCAACTTCCTGATCTCCGCCGCGGTGGTGCTGGCCTTCTCGACCCGGCTGGCATTGGCACTGCGCCAGCGCGAGCTGGAGCTGTCGGCGCTGCGCGAGCGCTTCGCACGCAACGAAGGCATCGTCGCTCTGGCCACCCATGCCGCCTCGGTGGCGCATGAACTGAATACCCCATTGGCGACGATGACCCTGCTCGCCGACGACGTCGCCGAGCGCAGCGAAGAGCCGGAAGTGCGCGAGGATATGGAAACCCTGCGCGAACTGCTGGTGCAGTGCCGCGAACGGGTACTGGCACTGGCCGCACCGGCGTCGGCCGATGCGCCGGGCCGCAGTCACTCCAGCGCCCAGCAGGTACTGGAGCAATGGCGCCTGGTGCGGCCGACCATCAACCTGCACCGCAACGACGATGCGCCGCTGCGGCTGCCGCTGGACCCGGGCGTGGGCCACCTGCTGATGGTCCTGCTCAACAACGCCGCCGATGCCGGCGAGAAGGCCGGCCGGCCGCGCGTGGACCTGGACCTGCGTATCGAAGGCGACGACCTGATCGGCGAAGTCCGCGACTACGGCCACGGCTTCGATGCCCGCGCCGCCGTGCTGCCGGGCAAGCTGTTCGGCAGCAGCAAGAGCGAGGGCATGGGCGTCGGCCTGGCCCTGTCCCATGCCACCATCGAACGCCTCGACGGCGAGATGTGGATGCGCCCGGCCCAGGGGGCCGGCAGCCGCGTCGGCTTCCGCCTGCCGCTGGCCCCACGCGAGGACACCCCATGAGCCTTCACCACTCCACCCTGGGCCTGCTGGTCGACGACGACGAGCTGTACCTGCGCACCCTGCAGCGCAGCCTGGCCCGCAAGGGGCTTGAAACGCAGACCGCACAGGATGCCGCCAGCGCGCTGGCACTGGCCCGCCAGCATCCGCCAGCGTTCGCGCTGATCGACCTGAAGCTGGGCAGCGATTCGGGCCTGGCCCTGATCCAGCCGCTGCGCGCCCTGCGTGCCGACATGCGGATCCTGCTGGTGACCGGCTACGCCAGCATCGCCACCGCGGTGGAAGCCATCAAGCTGGGTGCCGACGACTACCTGCCCAAGCCGGCGACCGTACCGATGATCCTGCGCGCATTGGGCGAGGAAGACGACGGCCCGGCTGACGATGGCGAAATGGAAGTGCCCGACGCGATGACGCCGATCAGCCGCCTGCAGTGGGAACACATCCAGCAGGCGATGCACGAGACCGGCGGCAATGTCTCGGCAGCCGCACGCCTGCTCGGCATGCACCGGCGCTCGCTGCAGCGCAAGCTGGCCAAGCGGCCGAGCCCGGAACGCGACCCGACCCGCTGACCGCTGCGGGACGTTCCCGGCTCAGGCCTCCGCCAGCGCTGCCGGCGCGGCCTGCCCGCTGCTGAAACGTGGTTCCATTGCGCCCGCCCTCGCGGCCGCCGTCTCCTGCAGCAGCGGCGACGGCAGCACGCAGGCCGGATGCATGCGCAGGAATCCATAGATCGCGCCGGCCAGCCCGATCATCAGGCCCGGGGTGAAGGCGGCACGGGTCAGCCCGCCGACCATGCCCTGGTGCTCCTCGATCGAAGACACGATCTCGATGGCTGCATCATCCCGCGCATAGGGGCAGCCTTCCGGGTCCAGCGCGGCGGCCAGCACCAGCAGCTCCCGGGTCGACACGTCGCCGTGGCACAGGGTATGGCTGAAACCCCATTTGCCGCGTGCATCGGCCACCGCCCGGCGCATGTCGCGCAGCTGTGCCGGATCGCCGGTACGCGCATACAGGTCGGCGGCCGCCAGTCCGATGCCGACGCTGCCATGGCACCAGGTCGGGAAATTCTTCTGCCCGTCCTGCAGATGGATGTCACGCCAGTGCCCGGTGTGCGGCTCGAACAATGCCGCCTGGAACGCGAAGGCCTCTTCTGCCAGTTGCCGCCAGGCAGCGCGCTCCGCCGCACTGCCCGCCTGCGAACGTGCCAGCCGTGCCAGTGCCCACCCCATGCCCATCGCACCATGGCCAAAGCCACCGATCGGCTCCCGGAACTGTGGCGTCGGCCAGCGCGCGCCATCGGCATCGACGATCGCCGCGTCCTGCATCCGGCGTCCTGCTGCGGCCGCCAGATCCAGCCAGCGCGGGCTGCCGGTGGCCTCGGCCAGTGCCAGCAGCGGCAGGATCATGCCGGACACGCCATCAATCAGTTCGAACTTCACCGGCCCCTGGAAACCACGGCGTTCCGCGGCTTCCGCGCAGTGCTCTGCCAGCGCCAGCAGTGCCGGCCGCTGCAACAGATCGTGCAACGCCAGCAGTGTCCAGATCTGCGAGCCGGTGCCGACGAATCCACCATCGATCTCGGCAGGATGGCGCTCGCACATGGTCTGGAACACTGCGATGGCGCCGTCGATGGCCGGTTCCAGGCCAGCCACCGGATCAGCACGCCCCTGCGCTACTTCACGGCGGTAAGCCGCCAGCGCGAAGGCAATGCCCCCCAGGCCGAAGTACAGGTCGGGCTGCACCGGTTGGACCGTCCAGCCGCTGCGGGTCACCTCGGGCGTGATCCAGGTCATCGAGCCGTCTTCACCGTGCACGGCCAGCCGCAGCAGGTTCTCCACCGCGCGCGCCGCGAGTGCGCGCCGACGCGCATCCAGCGCGTCGGCGCGCGGCTGCCGTGCCGCATAGCTGTAGCCGGAGCGGGCCTCTGCACGCGCCAGCGCATGCTGGTTCAGGTCGGTGGCCACCAGCGTGCTGCGGATGGTCACGTCTTCCAGATCGATGCGCATCGCGCGCCAGCTGGCGACGATCGAGTGGATGCGTGGCGCATCCAGCAGCGATGCGAAGATCGGAATGTCTCCGTAGCGCAGGTCATCCACCTCGCCGCGCACGGTGTCCAGGTCCGAAGGTGCAGCCGGTGATACCGCCGCGTTCCTTACCAGCAGGTCGACGGCACGTTCGACTGCCTGGGATTCGTTGTGCAGCGACGCCGGATGCCAGAGCATCCGCCCGAGCTCGGCATAGGCCATGGTCGGCCGCCGCACATCCCGCACCTGGCACCCTTCGAACCCTGCCAGCAACGGCATCAGCTCGCCCTTCGCATCCAGCGCGCGCAGGCGCCCACTGGCGTCGACGAAGCCTTCGCTGATGTGGTCCCAGTACAGCGAGACATCCGGCTGCGGGCTCGGATGGTTCTGTGCGATGGCGACCTCCGCCTCGACCAGGCCCAGCCGCGCCGGCGCGGTCCCGTCTTCGATGATCACCGGCACCTGCACCCGTGGCTGCTCGCCCGGCAGCGCGCCGGCCGCGGACAGGTCCACGCCTTCCATGCCGAGGCCGGTGGTGCGGAACGGCACGATACCGGTGCGCAGCACGGAATTGCGCATCAGTTTGACGGCCGTGTCGTAGGCATCGCCCAAGCCTGAGGGTTCGACGTCGATGACGCGCGAAAACACACTTTCGGCGTCGACCACCACCGGCACCGGCCCGACTGCAATCAGGTTCTCAAGATGGATATCGGTACCCCCGACCAGGCGCAGGATGGCCAGCCAGTGACCGAGGCCGCGGTAATAGGCACGCAGCTCTTCATCACCGGAACAATAGCGGTGCGCGGCGAATGCGGCCCAGCCGTGGCTGCCACGATCAACCACGCGGGGCACGCGTACCCGGCCAGCGCCTTCGCCGAAGACTGCGGCAAGCAGGCCATCGAGCGTGGCATCGATGCGCAGCGAGCGCGGCTTGTACATCAGGGTGCCGCCGTCGAACTGCAGCCGCGCCACGGTGCGGCCGCCGCCATGCAGGTCCCCCCGCCCCAGCGAGACGGCACGCAACACGCCTGCCGGCCTGCCGAGCAGCTCCGTCAGCAGCGCGCGATCGCTACCAATGCGCGCGGCCAGCTCCACCACGGCCGCACATTGCCCTTCGAGCATGCGCGACAGCCGCGGCAACAGCACCGGGTAGCGTCGCTGCAGATGCTGCTGGAAGCCCTCGCTGGTGGCGAGCGCCATGAATTCATCCAGCGCCCCGGCGCTGTCAAGCGGGCCGATGTCACCGCCACGTGCGGCGGCATGCAGCTCCAGCAGCAGCACGCGATTGAGCTTGAGCTGGGCATGCTCACGAAGCGCCGCATCGCCCTGCCCGTGCAGCAGCTTGCGTTCGTCCGGCCGCAGGTCGATAGCGGGGTCATGCAGGCCAGCGGCCAACGCGGCGCGCGCATCGGCAAGGAAATGTTCGGTGATGCGCGCAAACACGGCCGCAGCCGGAGAAGCGGTCATTACGCCCCCTGCAAAGTGTCCAGAGTCTGTTCCAGTGGCCGGCACGCAGCGCAAGCCGCTACGTGCCGGCTCGGGCTACATCAACAGCACAGGCAGTGATTGACCACCGACATCGTGGTGGTGCACTCGGTACCACCACCGGTGATCAGGGTGTCGGAGGCCGACGTGAGCGCGGACTCGGTGGCCGCAGCGCCATAGATGAACAGCGAACCGGCGGGGTTGGCGCACCCATCCACATCGTCCGAGCCGTTGAGCCAGCCGGACACAACATCGTCATTCAGATCCATTCGCAATCTCCTGTCATTCACAACATGAGGCGTTGAGAACGTGGATCGATTCCACGTTCCTTCGGATACGGCCAGTCCCTGGCATCAACTTCATGCTGCGAGCGATACTGGATGACAGGTACTGCCGCCCGTGCACACTGCATCGGCATTCGATGCGGCGTCAAGCTGCGCTGCGGCAGGCACGCGGATGCACGGCACGCGCAACACGGAAGGACGCGTGCATGGCCAGGATGTGGGATGCAGGGATGGCCGGCCGGTGGCCGGCATCTCCAGGGCAGGCTCAGCGCTTCAGCTGCGCAAGAATCTCGCGGGTCATCGGATCGGCGATCGCCACGTCCTCACCCTGCAACGCCGGCAGCAGGCCACTGGCCAGCTGCTTGCCCAGCTCGACACCGAACTGGTCGAAGGCGTTGATGTTCCAGATCACCGATTGCACGTACACGGCGTGCTCATACATCGAGATCAGCGCACCCAATGCCTGCGGGGTGAGTGCATCAAGCAGGATCAGCGTGCTCGGACGACCGCCCGGGTAATCGCGGTGCGGGTCGTCGCTGCCCTGGCCATTGGCCAGCGCCTCGGTCTGCGCCAGCAGGTTGGCCAGCAGGGCCTGATGATTGACCGTGTAGGGATCATCGCTGTGCACGCAGCCGATGAAATCGGCCGGCACGATGCTGGTGCCCTGGTGCAGCGCCTGGAAGAAGCTGTGCTGCACATCGGTGCCCGCCCCGCCCCACCACACCGGCACGGTGTCGGTGGTGACCGGCTGGCCATCGCGCTGCACGCGCTTGCCCAGGCTCTCCATCACCAGCTGCTGCAGGTAGGCCGGCAGCAGCGCCAGGCGCTGGTCGTAGGTCATCACCGCATGCGTGGCACAGCCCAGCAGGTTGCGGTTCCAGATGTCGGTCAGGCCGTGCAGCACCGGCAGGTTGCGCTCCAGCGGCGCGTCCAGCGCATGCGCATCCATCTGCGCCGCGCCTTCCAACAGCTGCTCGAAACGCTCGAAGCCGATCGCCAGCGCGATCGGGAAACCGACCGCCGACCACAGCGAATAACGGCCCCCCACCCAGTCCCACATCGGCAGCACGCGATCGGCAGCGATCGCGAATGCCTTGGCGGCACGTTCCGGATTGGCGCTGACTGCATACAGGCGTTCACTGCCGCCGAGCCAGTCGTGCAGGATCTGGCCGTTGAGCAGGGTTTCCTGGGTACCGAAGGTCTTGGAGATCAGGATGCCGGCGGTCTTGGCTGGATCCAGCGTGGCCAGCGTGCGCTGCATGGCGGCGCCATCCACGTTCGACGCGAAATGCACGCGCAGGCGCGCGCCGCTGACCGGGCGCAGCGCATCGGCCACCAGGCGCGGGCCGAGATCGGAACCGCCGATGCCGACGCTGACCACGTCGGTCACGCCGCTGTCTTCCAGCGCACGCACCAGCACGCCCATGCGCTGGCGGATTCCGCGCGCAGTGGCATAGGCCTCGGCCGCCACCGGCGCATCGACCACGTCACCACGCAGTGCGGTATGCAGGGCAGCGCGGCCTTCGGTCAGGTTGACCTGCTCGCCACGGAACAAGCGGTTGATGGCACCGCCGACATCACGCTCGGCGGCCAGTGCCAGCAACGCCTGCAGCGCCGCGGCATCGTATTTCTGCCGGGCGAAGTTGACGTACAACGGACCGACCCGCAGCGCCAGGTCCTGGACGCGGCCGGGTTCGGCGACGAGCAGGCTGGGAATGCTTGCGCCCTTCAGGCGCTGGGCGTGGGAATGCAGCGAGTCGAATCCGTTGTTCGTTGTCATGCGGCCTGGGTCGGGATCGTGTCGTTGGTGTGGGTAATCTGGTTGTTGCCATCAACGTACACCAGCTTCGGCTTGAAGCTGTCGGCTTCCTGCTCGGTCATGCTGGCGAACGCGGCGATGATGATGATGTCACCGACCTGCACGTGGCGCGCGGCGCCACCGTTGAGCGAGACAACGCCGCTGCCGGCTTCGGCGCGGATGGCATAGGTCGAGAAGCGCGCACCGTTGGTCACGTCCCAGATGTGCACCTGCTCGAACTCGCGGATGCCGGTGGCAGCCAGCAGGTTGTCGTCGATGGCGATCGAGCCTTCGTAGTTCAGCTCGGAATGGGTGACGGTGGCGCGGTGGATCTTGGTCTTGAGCAGGGACAGGTGCATGGGGGCGCTGCAACGGCAAAGGAAAGAGCGGATTCTAGCACCCGCTTGGCCATCGTCAGGGGCCCGTGGCAGGACGCTGAAGGCCGTTCAGGCGTCCTCCCGCGGCGGGGTTGCCGGGATCGCACTGGCGGTGCCGACCATGGACAGGCGGAACACGGTGTGGAAGGCCAGCCCGGCGACCCCGCCGAGGCCCCCTGCAGCCAGCACCAGCAGGCCATAGCCGACCACATCGAAGGTGTCGACGTAACGCAGGCGCTGCAGCAGCGGACCGCTGTCCTCACCCGGCCAGGTACAGATGGCCATGACCAGCGCCGCCAGCCCGAAGCCGACCCACACGAAGCGGCCCCGGCGCAGGCGATACTGAGACTGCTGGAACAGCGCCATCGGCAGCAGCACGGCAATGGCACCGCAGGCGGCCAGCACGAACATCAGTCCGGCGCCGTTGAGCGCCGGTAGCGGTGTGCGCCTGAATTCGAGTGCGAACAACAGGCCGCCCACCAGCTGGGCCGGCAGCATGCCGGCAGCCAGCACCGCCAGGATCGAGGCCTGGGCAAGGCGGCCGGCATCAGTGGCAGGAATCTTCATGTGCTGTCTCCCGTCCGTGGGAAGGCGGGAGGCGCCCGTTGCGGGCGCCCCGGAGCCACATGCGGCTCAGAACTCCAGGTTGTCGATCAGCCGGGTGCTGCCCAGGCGCGCGGCAATAAGCGCCACGCGGCCACCGCCGTCGAAGGTCGGCTCGGCCAGCTCCGGGGTGCGCAGCACCGCGTAGTCGACCTGGAAACCAGCCGTCTGCAGCGCGGCCGTCGCATCGGCCTCGATCTGCGCACGCGACTGGCCAGCCACATAGCCTTCGCGCATGCCCAGCAGGGTGCGGTGAAGGGTCGTCGCGACCGGGCGCTGTTCGGCGCTCAGGTACTGGTTGCGCGAACTCTTGGCCAGGCCATCCTCGTCGCGCACGATCTCCGCGCCGACGATCTGGATCGGGAACGACAACTCCGCCACCATCTGCCTGATCACGGCCAGCTGCTGGTAGTCCTTGCGGCCGAACACCGCCACATCCGGCTGCACCTGCAGGAACAGGCGTGCCACCACCGTGCACACGCCGTCGAAGTGGCCCGGGCGGCTGGCACCCTCCAGCACTTCGCTCACGCCCGGGGCGTGCATCTGCGTGGTCTTGTCCACGCCCAGCGGGTACATCGCCTCCACGCTGGGCAGCCACACGGCATCGCAGCCGACCTGCTCCAGCCCGGCCACATCGGCCTCGGGCGTGCGCGGGTAGCGACTGAAGTCTTCATTGGGGCCGAACTGGGTCGGATTGACGAAGATGCTCGCCACCACCCTGTCGGCGTACTGGCGCGCCAGGGTCACCAGCGAATGATGGCCGCCATGCAGGTTGCCCATGGTCGGCACCAATGCCACGCGCAGGCCTTCGCGCTTCCACTGGCCGATCTGCTCGCGCAGTGCGCCAAGCTCGTTGAAGGTCTGGATCATTGGGCGTAGGCGTGCTGTTCGTCAGGGAAGCTGCCGCCGCGCACGGCGTCGGCATAGGCGCGGGTGGCACCGGCCACCGAACCGCCTTCGGCAAGGAAATCCTTGACGAACTTCGGGCGGCGATGACCGCTGTCCAGGCCGAGGAAATCATGCAGTACCAGCACCTGGCCATCGCACTGCGGGCCGGCACCGATGCCGATGGTCGGCACGTCCACCGCCGCCGTGACCTCGGCAGCGACCGGGGTCGGCACGCATTCGAGCACCATGATGCTGGCACCTGCGGCGGCCACGGCCCTGGCATCTTCCACCAGCTGGCGCGCGGCATCGCCTCGGCCCTGGATCTTGAAGCCACCCAGGCGCAGCACCGACTGCGGGGTCAGGCCCAGATGCGCGCAGACCGGGATCTCGCGCTCGACCAGGTAACGGATGATGTCGACCTTGAAGCCGGCACCTTCGATCTTGACCATCTCGGCGCCAGCCTGCAGCAGCTGCAGCGAGGCATCCAGCGCGCGTTCGGGGGTGGCGTCGGCGCCAAACGGCAGATCGGCCACCAGCAGCGCACGCTGCAGCACGCGGGCCACGGCGCGAGTGTGGTAGACCATGTCGGCCACGGTCACCGGCAGGGTCGAATCATGGCCCTGCACGACCATGCCCAGCGAGTCGCCGATCAGGATCAGGTCAACGCCGTTTGCGTCGAAAGTGCGGGCAAAGCCGGCGTCGTAGGCGGTCAACATGACCAGCTTCTGGCCATTGCGCTTGGCCTCGGCCAGGGCGGGAACGGTCCAGGGCTTGCTGTCTGCGTGGGTGCTCATGTGCTGATAACCGGGGGAGATAACCCGGGCATTATCACTCTATCGGCGCGATCCCGCAGGCATCCACCCGCATCACTGCATCCCGCACGCGCCCATGGCCGGGAATGGCCAGATCCGGTGCGATTTCGGCCAGTGGCACCAACACGAACGCACGCTCGTGCAGGTACGGGTGTGGCACCTGCAGCCCGGGCTGGTCGAGTTCCTGCACGCCGTACAGCAGCAGGTCCAGGTCCAGCGCGCGCGGGCCCCAGTGCACCGCAGGGTCGCGCACGCGACCGAAGCGCTGCTCCAGCGCCAGCATCGCCTGCAACAGTTCGCCAGCCGGCAGCTCGGTATCGACCGCCGCCACCGCATTGACGAACGGCGGCTGGTCCTGGTTGCCCCAGGCCGGCGTGGCATACAGGCGCGAGGCCTGCCGCAGGCGGGTCCCGGGCAGCCCGTCCAGCGCGGCAATCGCCGCGCCGACGGTCCCAGCCGCGTCGCCGAGGTTGGCGCCGAGGCCGATCCAGGCAAGGGTCATCGCTTACTCGCCCGCCGCACCGGCCGGGGCACCCGGGCGACGGCGGCGACGGCGGCGCTTGCGCGGCGCCCCGCTTTCGTCATCCCCCTCGTCGCTGTGCATCGCATCCAGCGACGATTCCAGTTCGCGGCCGGACTGCGCCTGTGCCTCGCGCCAGAACTCGACATCGGCGGCGTGCTCGGCCGAAGCCACTTGGCGCAGGCTGAGGAAGTCGAACGCAGCACGGAAACGCGGATGGGTCAGGGTGCGGAACACGCGCTTGCGCTGGCGCGAGCCGAAACGCGACTGCAGCAGCCAGATCTCCTGCATCGGCAGCGAGAAGCGGCGCGGCAGTGCGATCGTGCTCAGCTGCTGCACGGTAACGCGGTCCGCAGCCCGGCGCTGCGCTTCTTCCGGTGCCACGCCCTGCTTGAGCAGGGTCGCCTGCGCGCGGCAGTAGGCGGGCCACAGCAGCAGCGCGAACAGGAATGCAGGCGAGACCGGCTCGTCGTTGGCCACGCGCGCATCGGTGTTGGCCAGGCCCTCGACCAGCATGCGGCGCAGCGCGCCGGTGCGGTTGGACTTGAGCGCCTTGGCGCTTTCCGGGAACAACACATCCAGCAGGCCGTAGCGCTCCAGGCCTTCGAAGCTGGCCACGCCATGCCCGGACAGGAACAGCTTGAGCACTTCCTCGAACAGGCGCGCCGGAGCCGCTTCGTTGAGCAGGCCGGCCAGCTGCGGGATCGGAGCGGCGGTGCCCTCTTCGATCTGGAAGCCGAGCTTGGCGGCCAGGCGCACGGCGCGCAGCATGCGCACCGGGTCCTCCTGGTAACGCTGCACCGGGTCGCCGATCAGTTTCATCAGCCGCGCCTGCACGTCTTCGAAGCCGCCGGTGTAGTCACGCACCGAGAAGTCCTCGATGGCGTAATACAGGGCGTTGCAGGTGAAGTCGCGGCGGACGGCATCGTCTTCGATGGAGCCGTACACGTTGTCGCGCACGAGCATGCCGTTTTCCATCTCGCGGTCGCCACTGCCGTCATCGCTGTTGGCACGGAAGGTGGCGACTTCGATGATCTCGCGGCCGAACACCACGTGGGCCAGGCGGAAGCGGCGACCGATCAGGCGGCAGTTGCGGAACAGCTGTTTGACCTGTTCGGGCGTGGCGTCGGTGGCCACGTCGAAATCCTTGGGTTGGCCATTGACCAGCAGGTCGCGCACCGCGCCGCCGACAAGGTAGGCGCCGAAGCCGGCATCGCGCAGGCGATAAAGCACGCGCAGGGCGTTCGGGCTGATGTCCTTGCGGGAGATCGTGTGCTGGTCGCGCGGGATGACGCGCAGGCTGAACGGTGATGTAGCAGAGGAAATGATGTTGGCGCTTCCGGTTGAAGTTTCGGGATTGCCCAATGGCATCGAGGTGCATATACTAGCGCTCCTGCCTCGGCAGCGACACAGTTACGCTCCCTTCGTCTAGTGGTTAGGACGTGGCCCTCTCAAGGCTAAAACAGGGGTTCGAGTCCCCTAGGGAGCGCCAGTCGCCGCAGCAGGAACCGAAAAAGCCCGCCTTGTGCGGGCTTTTCTGTTTTCCAGAGTTTGTGGCTTCGGGGTGCTTGGTCGCTGTGGCGCCTGCCTGTTCCTGCGTTTGAGGGGGCGGGCCACCCTGACCTGGACACGCAAAAGCCCATCCATGGTGCTCGATGGCGCCATCCATGGCGCCAACGGTCCAGGCCAGGGTGGCCCGCCCCCTCCTGACAGTTTCCCTCGACGGCGGCACGAACAGCCTCGCTCCTCCGCAGCCAATTCAATCCCGACGCGCAGACCTGCGTCCGCCACCCGCAATGTGTCGAGAGGCTGCAGGCCAGCCGATCCAGGACCGTTGGCGCCATGGGTTCGGCGCATGCGCCGGACGGGCTGGGCAGGACGCCCAGCCCCGGTCTTGCCGAGTGCGCAGGATGGCGCACTCGAGCAAGGCGCCATCGAGCCCCCATGGATGGGTTTACGGCGTGTCCTGGATCGGCTGGCCTGCAGCCTCCCCACGGAGAAAGGAGGCGCTGAAACCCAGGCTGGGACGTCAGCCTTCCATCTGCTCCAGTTCCTTGCCCTTGGTCTCGCGCACATGGCGGACGACGAAGAAGATCGAGAGGATCGCTGCGACCGTATAGATGCCGTAGGCCCCGGCCAGGCCGATGCCGGCCAGCAGCATCGGGAAGGTCACGGTGATCGCGAAGTTCGAGGTCCACTGTGCCGCGCCGGCCACTGCCAGTGCCGGGCCGCGGATCTGGTTCGGGAACATCTCGCCCAGCATCACCCACATCACCGGGCCCCACGACATGTTGAAGAACACCACGTAGACGTTGGCCGCGACCAGCGCCAACCGGCCCATGCCGTCGGACAGCTGCAGGCGGCCATCGGCCAGGCTGCCACTGGCAAAGGCCACCACCATCAGCACCAGCGCCACCGACATACCGACTGAACCGACCCACAGCAGCGGCTTGCGGCCGATGCGGTCGATCAGCAGCACGGTCAGCAGGCAGGCCCCGATGCTCAGTGCACCCGACAGCACGTTGATCAGCAGTGCATCGCTTTCCGAGAAACCGACCGCCTGCCACAGCACTGCCCCGTAGTAGAACACCACGTTGATGCCGACCAGCTGCTGGAACATGGCCAAACCGATGCCGACCCAGAGGATCGGACGCAGCCGGCCGGTGGCCTTGTCGAGCAGATCACTGAAACGCGGCTTGTGCTGATCCTGCGCCAGGCTGGCTTCGATCTCGGCCTGCTTGGCTGCCGCCGCGCCGTCGCCGTACAGCCGCGACAGCACCGCCCTCGCCTGCGCCTGCCGCCCCTTCAGCACCAGGAAGCGCGGGCTTTCGGGAATCACCAGCAACAGCAGCAGGAACAGCCCGGACGGCAGCGCCTGCATCCAGAACATCCAGCGCCAGGCCTCGTGGCCCAGCCACAGGGGCTCGGTTGACGCCCCGGCTGCGCGGGCCAGCAGGTAGTTGCTGAGGAAGGCGGCGAACAGCCCGCAGATGATGGCCATCTGCTGCACCGTGGCCAGGCGGCCGCGATAGCGTGCCGAGGCCACTTCGGCAATGTAGGCCGGCGACATCACGCTGGCTGCACCCACGGCAAAGCCGCCGAGCACGCGCGCGGCGATGAACAGCCAGGAGGCATGGGCGGCGCCGGCGCCCAGCGCCGAGACCAGGAACATCAATGCCGAGACGATCAGTACGCCGCGGCGCCCCAGGCGATCCCCCAGCCAGCCGGCCAGGAAGGCGCCGATCGCGCAGCCCAGCAGCATCGAAGCAACTTCGAAACCCAGTGCCACTTCGCTGGAGTTGAAGGCCTGGCGCAGGCCATCGACCGTGCCATTGATGACACCACTGTCGAAACCGAACAGGAATCCACCGAGGGTGGCCACGCAACTGATCAGGACGATGAACGCGGTGTTCTCACCGCCGTGCGGGGCGGTGCCGGTCTGGACTTGGGACATGGACGATCCTGCTGGAAAGGGAATTCGGCCACCCCTGCGGCCGATGGCCCGCAGCGTCGCACAGGCTCGGCCGTGCCGCCAATGGCCGCAGCGGTCGCGCCTGCCAGGCGCCCGTTTTCCGTCCCGCGCCGACACCGGGGGCCAACCTGTTCTAGAATTGTCAGGTTCAGGAATCGATCCACCCCCAGCCCATGCCCTTTGTCGTCACCGAAAACTGCATCAAGTGCAAACACACCGATTGCGTGGAAGTGTGCCCCGTGGATTGCTTCCACGAAGGCCCGAACTTCCTGGTGATCGACCCGGATGAGTGCATCGACTGCACTCTCTGCGAGCCGGAGTGCCCGGTCAACGCGATCTTCCCGGAGGACGATGTCCCCGCCGGGCAGGAAGGCTTCGTCGCCCTCAATGCCGAACTGGCAAAGGAATGGCCGGTGCTGACCGTGCGCAAGGACCCGCCCGCCGACGCCGGCGAATGGGACGGCAAGCCGGACAAGCTGAAGCTGCTGGAGCGCTGAGAAGCGCTCACTGCGGCAACGAAAAAGGGCGCCGAGGGCGCCCTTTTCTGTTCTTCGGCAGATGCCAACCGCGCGATCCGGTAGGTGCCAACCTTGGTTGGCACAGAAGCGTCGACCAAGGTCGACCTCTACCAGGGCACGTCATCCGGTAGGTGCCAACCTTGTTTGGCACAGAAGCGCCGACCAAGGTCGGCCTCTACCAGGGCGGCTCTTACTGGGCCAGCTTCGCCTTCAGTGCGGCAATCAGCTTGACCGGCGCTTCGGCCGTGGCCGGCAGGCCACGCGGATCGACCGCGGAGATGTAGGCGCCGGCATCGACCGCAACCACGCGGACCAGGAAGTTGCTGCCTTCGTAGGCCACGTCGTACGAGCCCAGCAGCTGCGCGCGGCTGGCGATGGTCACGCCTTCCACGCCTTCCAGCGCGGTGCCGACCTTGGCGAAAGCCTCGTCCTTGCCGCCGGCGATGGTGAAACCGGTATTGCCCACGGCCGGGGCCGCAGCCACCGGCGCCGCCGGCTTGGTCGCCGAAGCCAGCGTCGGCACCTTGTTGTCGGAGGTGGCGTTGGGCAGGTTCAGGTCCGGCGGCACTTCCAGCGGACGCATTTCCGGGGCCAGGGCGTAGTCGCCCTTGACGCCACGCTTGAAGCAACCGGTGGTGCCGGCCGCGACAGCTACAGCAAGCAGGGCGTAGGACAGCACGCGGACGGTGGAAACGGATTGACGCATGTGAATCTCCTGGGTCAGACCAAGACGGAAGGTCAGTGGCTGGAAAGGGCTTCGAGGGCGGCGATGTCGCCGGCAAGATGGTCGGCAGCCGGATGATGCGCCGCCGACAGCGGCAGCAGCGGCAGGCGCAGGTCGTGGCCGATGCCGATGCGGCGCAGCAGCGCCTTGACCGGAATCGGGTTCGGCTCGACACCGCAGAAGTCGTGGAATGGCTGCAGGCGCGCATCCCACGACCCGGTGGCTTCGTGGTCATGGGCGGCGGCCAGTTCGCACATGCGGCGATAGGCGCCGGGCAGCACGTTGGAGCCGACCGATATCAGGCCGTCGATACCGGCCTGGATCGAGCGCGCGGCCGTGCCGTCATCGCCACTGAGCACCGCGAACCGCGGGCTGCGCAGCGCCAGCAGCGCCTGCACCCGGCCGGTGTCGCCCACCGCTTCCTTGATGCCGACAATGTTGGGATGGCCGGCCAGTTCGGCCACGGTCTCCGACTGCATGTCGCAACCGGTGCGGCCGGGCACGTTGTACAGCACGACCGGCAGCCCGCCCTGGTCGGCAACCGCGCGGTAGTGCGCGATCAGGCCGGCCTGGGTCGGCCGCACGTACGGCGGGGTGACCACCAGCGCATGGCTGGCACCCAGTGCGGCAGCGCGGCGGGTCTGTTCGATGGTTTTGGCCGTACCCGACAGGCCGGTACCGGCCATGACCGGGATGCGGCCACCGATGCGCTCGACCGCGCTGGCCAGCAGCTGGTCGTACTCGGCATCGGTGAGGGTCGCCGCTTCACCGGTCGAGCCGGCTACGACAACGCCATGGACGCCACCTTCCAGTTGCAGGTGCAGCAGGCGCTGCCAACCGTCGGGATCGAGGGCGCCGTCGGCCCGGAACGGGGTCGCCAGCGCGGTGATGAGGCCGGAAAGGGACAAGGACGTGCTGCTCTTGGCTGGGAAGGGAAAACGCCCGCCACGAAAGGCCGGGGGCGACCTGAATGTTACTTGCGGCGCGAAAGCACGGGCAAGTATGCTGGACACCGGTGGATCCCCGCCTCTGGCGGGCATTCAGACTAACGCATGCATTACCCGGAATCGCCTTGACCGACACCACCCCGCGCCCCGCGCCGAGCGAAAACCACCTCCTGATCAACGCCTATACGACGCATCCGGAGTCTCCCCTGCTGTCCGTCACCCGCCGCATTGCCGACAGCGGCTGCAACCTGGTGGACGCGCGCCTGGCCACGGTCGGCCGCGATGTCTCGGTCACCGCCCTGGCCACCGGCTCCTGGGACTCGGTGGCCAAGCTGGAAGCGATGCTGACCCGGCTGGAGCGCGAGGAAGGCCTGAAGCTGGTCTGGTACCGCACCGCTGCCAAGCAGGCGCAGTCCAACCTGCTGCCGTACATCGTCGAAGTGATCGCCGCCGACAAGCCAGGCATCCTGTTCCAGCTGGCCGATTTCTTCGACCGCCAGGGCATCACCATCGAGAACCTGCAGAGCACCCGCTACCGCGCCATGCAGACCGGTGCGGAAATGTTCAGTGCGCAGGTGACCATCGGCGTGCCGGCCAACATGCACATCGCCGCGCTGCGCGACGATTTCCTTGAGTTCTGCGACCACCTGAACCTGGACGCGATCATGGACCCGATGAAGTTCTGAATGAATTCCTGATTTTTCGCGCGTCCCTCACGGGCGCGTGGCGTTTCATGCAATTGTCGTAGAAAGAACCCAGGCTCGACAGAAGGACCTCATGAACAACGGCGACACCCTGGACAGCACCACCCTCTCCCTGCCGCTGGCCCTGTCCGGTGGCGACCAGGCCACTCTCGGCGATTACGCCGGCCACTGGCTGGTGCTGTACTTCTATCCCAAGGACAGCACCCCCGGCTGCACCACCGAAGGCATCGACTTCAACGCGCTGCTGCCGGCGTTCAAGAAGGCCGGTGCGGTCGTGCTCGGTGTCTCGCGCGATTCGGTGAAGTCGCACGACAACTTCTGCGCCAAGCAGGGCTTCAACTTCCCGCTGGTCAGTGATGGCGACGAAGCGCTGTGCAGCGCCTTCGGCGTGATCAAGATGAAGAACATGTACGGCAAGCAGGTACGTGGCATCGAGCGCAGCACCTTCCTGATTTCCCCCGACAGCCGCATCGTGCAGTCCTGGCGCAAGGTCAAGGTTGCCGGCCATGCCGATGCCGTTCTCGCCGAACTGAAGGCCTCCCAGTCCAAGTGAGTCCCACTGCCTACTGTGTCTGCCATCACCCTGCCCTGCGGCAGGCCGTGATGGTTTTTCCCTGTCCGTAACCAGGAATCGACGATGACCCGAGGCAAGCGCATCTACGTGCTGGATACCAACGTGCTGATGCACGATCCCACCGCGCTGTTCAAATTCGAGGAGCACGACGTTTACCTGCCCATGCAGGTGATCGAGGAGCTGGACAACGGCAAGAAGGGCACGTCCGAAGCGAGCCGCAATGCCCGCCAGGTGAGCCGCTTCCTCAACGAGCTGGTGCAGGCGTCCGGCCTGGACAACCTGGCCGACGGCATTCCGCTGCAGCGCCCCAATGGGCTGCAGCTGCGGGGCAAGCAGAGCGCCGGCAAGCTGCGCTTCCAGACCAGCCATTTCGACGCCGGCAAGAGCTTCGGCAAGGTGATCCCGGACAACGCCATTCTCGGCGCGATCCTGGCGCTGAAGGAAGACACCCCGGACCTGCCGGTGGTGTTCGTTTCCAAGGACATCAACCTGCGGATCAAGGCGGCGATCGCCGGCATCGTGTCCGAGGACTACGAGAACGATCGCGCGCTGGACGATTTCAGCCTGCTCTACACCGGCGCCACCGAGCTGCCGGAAGACTTCTGGAAGCGCCACGGTGAAGACCTGCGCAGCTGGAGCGACAAGGGCCGTACCCATTACGAAATCCAGGCCCAGGACGGCGAGGAGTGGTACCCGAACCAGTACGTCTACCTGCCCGGCGAAGATGAAGTCGAGCTGCGCGTCAGCCGCGTGGTCGGCGACGGCAAGGTGGTGCTGTCGCTGGTCGACGATTTCCGCCATGGCAGCCATGCCGTGTGGGGCATCAGTGCACGCAACCGCGAGCAGAACTTCGCGCTCAACGCGCTGATGGATCCGGAGATCGACTTCGTCACCCTGCTCGGCACCGCCGGCACCGGCAAGACCCTGTTGGCACTGGCTGCCGGCCTGGCGCAGACGATGGACCAGCAGCGCTACCGCGAGATCATCATGACCCGCGCCACGGTCAGCGTCGGCGAGGACATCGGCTTCCTGCCCGGCACCGAGGAAGAGAAGATGACACCGTGGATGGGCGCGCTGACCGACAACCTGGAAGTGCTGACGCACAACCAGGAAGGCGGCACCTGGGGCCGCCAGGCGACCAACGACCTGCTCGCCAGCCGCATCAAGATCCGCTCGATGAACTTCATGCGCGGCCGCACCTTCCTGTCGCGCTACCTGATCCTGGACGAGGCGCAGAACCTCACCCCGAAGCAGATGAAGACACTGATCACCCGTGCCGGCCCGGGCACCAAGATCGTCTGCCTGGGCAACGTCGAGCAGATCGACACCCCGTACCTGACCGAGACCACCTCGGGCCTGACCTATGCGGTGGATCGCTTCAAGAACTGGCCGCACAGCGCGCACATCACCCTGCGCCGTGGCGAGCGTTCGCGCCTGGCCGATTACGCTTCGGAGGTGTTGTGAGCCGCTGCGCCCGCCTGCTGATGCCCACGGCTGCGATCGCCCTCGCAGCCGTGCTGGGTGCCTGCACCACCATGCGCGGCCCGGCCAGCGTGCCGACCGCCGAGCGTACCGGACAGTCCTGGGTGGTCACCCGCCCGATCATCGCCGCGCAGGTGCTCGACACCTGCTCGCGCCCCAGTCCCGGCCGCGAGGCCGGGCGGGTCAGCGGCTACTGGGCACCCAGCCGGCAACAGATCGATCAGCTGGAAGCGAAGCTGTCCTCGCTGGAGGCGCAGGTGCCGAAAGTGCTGGACTTTGATCGCCAGTACGTCGGCATCGAAAGTGCCGGCAAGCGGCTGATCTACATCAACGCCTTCCACCTGCCTGACGACAGCGGCATCAATCCGGCCCGCGAAGCGATCCGCGTCTGCGATGGCGGCACACAGTTCTGGGGCGCCGTGTTCGACCCGGCCAGCAATACCTTCAGCGAGCTGCAGTTCAACGGCGGCTTCGGCGGACCCTGAGCGGCCCTGCCGATGGGAATACGCCTGCCCACCTGGGTCTGGATCGGTGCGGTCGCGCTCTCGTGCGTGGCCGGCATGGTCAACGTGGTCGGTTTTCTGGGTTTCGAGCACCAGGCGGTCAGCCACATGACCGGCAGCACCAGCCAGCTGGGCATGGCGCTGGCCCAGGGTGACTGGCGTGCGGTCGGGCACCTGTGGGGGCTGTTGATCGCCTTCTCGCTGGGCGCAATGCTCAACGGCCTGTTGATCCAGGACAGCGCCCTGCAGCTGGGGCGTCGTTACGGCGTCGCGCTGGCGCTGGAATCGGCGCTGCTGCTGGTGGCCATTCCGCTGTTTGAACAGCACCAGATCTGGGGCGCGCTGGCCGCCGCCATGGCCTGCGGCCTGCAGAATGCGCTGGCCACCACCTTCAGCGGCGCAGTGGTGCGCACTACCCACCTCAGCGGCATGTTCACCGACCTCGGCATCGGCCTCGGCCACCTGCTGCGCGGCCTGCCGCTGCAGGTTCGCCGGCTGACCCTCAGTGGCCTGATCATCAGCGGCTTCCTTGCCGGTGGCATCCTCGGCGCCTGGTTGTTCGTGCGCTGGCAATACGATGCCCTGCTCGCCCCTGCCCTGCTGACCGGCCTGACCGGGCTGGGCTACGTGGTGTACCAGCAGTGGGCGCGCTGGCGGCATTGAGTTGAAGCGCATCCACGCATGGCGTGGATCTACCTTCCCCAGCGGGACCACGGCACAATCGCTGGATGAGCCCGACCACTCCCGTATCCGCCCTCACCATCGCCGGCTCCGACTCCGGCGGTGGTGCTGGAATCCAGGCCGACCTGAAGGCGTTCGCTGCACATCGCGTGCATGGCCTCTCGGCGATCGCCGCGCTGACCGCACAGAACACCCGCGGCGTGATCGCCGTGCACGTGCCGCCGATCGACTTCCTGCGTGCGCAGCTGGAGGCCTGCTTCGACGATTTCGATATCCACGCGGTGAAGCTCGGCATGCTGGCCAACGCGGAGGTGATCAACGTCGTTGCCGACGCACTGCAGCGCCATCGCCCGCCGCACGTGGTGCTGGACCCGGTGATGGTCGCCACCAGCGGCGCTCGCCTGCTGGAAGACAGCGCATTGCAGGCCATGCGTGAGCGCCTGATTCCCCTTGCCACGCTGATCACCCCGAACACACCGGAAGCGGAGCTGCTGGTCGGACGGAAGATCAGCAACGGCAATGATGCCGAGCAGGCCGCCAGCGCCCTGCTCGACCTCGGTGCGGGTGCCGTTCTACTCAAGGGCGGCCATCTGCATGAGGGCAATCGGGTGGTCGACCGCTACTTCGATGGCGTCAGCAGCGAAGAGTTCATCCACGCCCGGCTGCCGCTGGATGCGCACGGCACCGGCTGCACGCTGGCCTCGGCCATCGCCGCGCAGCTGTGCAACGGCCTGAGCCTGGCCAATGCCTGCGAGGCCGGCATCGACTATGTCGCGCGCGGGCTGCAGAGGGGCTACGCCCCCGGCCGCAGCGAAGTGCTGGTGCTCGATCACTTCGGCGCGGCACCGCACGCATGAGCCTCACTCCGGACGTGCTCGCTGTCCAGTGCGACGACGGCCATCGTTACGAGGTGATTGCCTGCGTGCCTGAACAGCCCATCGCGCGCCTGCTGTGGCTGCCGGCACTGGGCGTGGCGGCACGCCACTACCTGCCGCTGGCGCAGGCGCTGGCGGCCAGGGGCGTGGCGGTCTACCTGCATGAGTGGCGCGGCAACGGCAGCAGCTCGCTGCGCCCGTCACGCACGCAGGACTGGGGCTATCGCGAGGTACTCGAACAGGATCTGCCGGCCAGCCAGGCCGTGCTGGCCGCCGCGGATGATGAAGCTGGCGCCCTGCACTGGATCATCGGTGGCCACAGCCTGGGCGGACAGCTGGCCTGCGTGCATGCCGGCCGCGCCCCGCAACACTTCAACCGTCTATGGCTGGCGGCCAGTGGCTCGCCGTTCTGGCGCGGCTTTCCGCCACCGCGTGGCTGGCTGCTGCCGTTGGTCTACCGCTTCCTGCCGTGGATCGCGCAGCGCCAGGGCGTGCTGCATGGCCGGCGCCTCGGCTTCGGTGGTACCGAGGCGCGGGGACTGATCGCCGACTGGGCGCGCGTCGGCTTGAACAACCACTACGCCGCCGTCGGCATGAGCGAAGACCTCGATGCGCAGATGGCGCGCGTGCACGGCAGTGCGCAGGCGGTGCTGATGGAACACGACTGGCTGGCGCCGGCCGGCTCGATGCGCACGCTGCTGGCGAAGCTGCCGAATGTGGACGCGCAGCTGCGCGTGCTGTCCGCGCAGGAACTGGGCACGCATGCCGATCATTTCGCATGGCTGAAAGCCCCGGACGCCGTGGCTGACTGCTTTTTCATTCAGTTGGGTGAAAATTTTCACAAAACTGTTGACGGTGCGCGCCGACATCCGCATAATTCCGCTCCTGTCGCAGGGCGCCCGTAGCTCAGTTGGATAGAGTACCTGGCTACGAACCAGGCGGTCGGGAGTTCGAATCTCTCCGGGCGCACCACTCGACAGGTTTCCAGCATCCGCCGCTGGAAATGCAGTAAAATTTGGCAGTAAGTTGATTGTGTACCGCGCGCCCGTAGCTCAGTTGGATAGAGTACCTGGCTACGAACCAGGCGGTCGGGAGTTCGAATCTCTCCGGGCGCACCATACACAGTCGGCACAACAAGTTTATGTAATTGGCGCCCGTAGCTCAGTTGGATAGAGTACCTGGCTACGAACCAGGCGGTCGGGAGTTCGAATCTCTCCGGGCGCACCATTACACCGAAACAGCAGGCCTCGGCCTGCTGTTTTTTTATGCGTGTTTTTTGGCAGGGCTGCGCCCTGCACCTGCAGATGCTTCAAGCCAAGGCAAGCCAAGCCAAGCCAAGGCAACAGCAACGGCAAAAGCTGGCATTCCGTGGATTGGCGGGGCGGTGTCGGAGTGCGGGGACGCCGTGAACCCATCCCTGGGGGCTTGGCCGCGGCATCCATGCCGCGGACACCCCGCACTCCGACACCGCCCCACCTCTGACAGATTCCCGCGATCTGATGGATCCACGCCATGCGTGGATGAATCTCCATCGAATTCGAACATTTCGACAATTGATCGAAGAGCATCCACGCATGGCGTGGATCTACCGTGTCGACCAAGGTCGACACCCACCAACCGCACCAGCACCGACAGATCGCCGGAAACTGTCGAAGGCGGGGTGGGTCCGGTTGCGGGAGTGTCCGCGGCATGGATGCCGCGGCCAAGCCCCCAAGGATGGGTTTACGGCGTCTCCCGCAACCGGACCCACCCCGCCATCCATCAGGAAACCTGCTTTTGCTTTTGCTGTTGAGGTTGCCGGCCAGCGGCCGGCACTACCAGGGGTGCAGGGCGCAGCCCTGCCAAACCCCTACCCCCCGGCCATGGCCTGCCACCACTGCGACAGCAGCTCCGGCCTGCGCAGGCGCTCGCGCCACCAGCGCAGTGCCGCGCCATCCTCACCCGTGCGCCAGGCCAGCCAGAAGGTCTCTTCCGGCTTGTGTTCCTCCACCTCGCGGATCACCAGCTGGCCGCGCGCCACGGCTGCGCGCGCACACGGCTCAGGCAGGAAGCCGAAGCCAACGCCCTCGCACTGCAGCTTCAGCTTGCTGGCCATGTCCGGCACCGTCAGCATCTCCTGCCCCATCAACAGGCCCACCGTGCGCGGCAGCAGCCGGCGCGCCGAATCGGAAACGGCGATCGCGCAGTGTTCGACCAGCTGCTCGCGACCGAGCACGCCCGGCACGTTGGCCAACGGATGATCCGGCGCGACCGCGAACACGAACGCCACCGTGCCCAGCGGCTCGACCACATACCCACCGCCACTGGGGCCCTCGCCCGGTGCGCCCACCAGCAGGTCGGCACGTCTGTCGAGCAGGGCCTCCCAGGTGCCGGACAGGGCTTCGCCGATCAGCCGCAGCCGGGTCGGCGCCTCGGCCTCACGGAATGCAGCGATGTCAGGGCCCAGCAGCCAGGTCGGGAAAACCGAATCCACCGCAAGGGTCAGCTCGGTCTCCCAGCCCGATGCCACCCGGCGCACCCGCAGTTCCAGTTCGCGGGCCGCGCGCAGCAGGTGCCGGCCCTCGTCCAGCAACGCGCGGCCGGCCTCGGTCGGCTCGGCACGCGGCCCGACCCGGTCGAACAACTGAACGCCCAGATCCTCCTCCAGCTTGGCCACGGTGTAGGAGATGGTCGAGGGCACCTTGTGCAGGGCCTTGCCGGCGCCGGCGAACGAGCCGCGGCGGTCAATGGCATCGAGGATCTGCAGGGCATCGAGGCTGAGCTTGAGCATTCGAATTTTTCGATGATGGCTGTCAAAACTATCCGTTTTTCAAACCATGGGTGCAAGCGGATACTTCTCTCCAACGGGGAAACACGGCGGCTACCGCCCCACCCCGCCCCATCGAAACCATCGAACAAGGAGATTCCATCATGCTGCAGATCCGCAAGAGCGCTACCCGTGGCCTGGCCGAGCATGGCTGGCTGTCCTCGCGCCATACCTTCTCCTTCGCCAACTACTACGATCCCCGCTACGTCAGCTTCGGCCCGCTGCGGGTGATCAACGAAGACAAGGTGATCGGCGGCCAGGGCTTCGGCACCCACAGCCACAGCAACATGGAGATCGTGTCCTATGTGCTGGGCGGCGCGCTGGAGCACAAGGACTCGATGGGCACCGGTTCGGTGCTGCGCTACGGCGACGTGCAGCGCATGAGCGCCGGCAGCGGTGTCAGCCACAGCGAGTTCAACCACTCGGCCGACGAGACCGTGCACTTCCTGCAGATCTGGATCTTCCCGGATGCGGAGAACATCACCCCGTCCTACGAGGAGACCCACTTCACGCCGGACAGCAAGCGCGGCCAGCTGCGCCTGATCGCCTCGCCGGACGGCGCCGACGGTTCGCTGCGCATCCACCAGGATGCCCGCATCTTCGCCACCATCCTCGATGGCGGCCAGAAGCTGCACCATGCGCTCGGCAACGGCCGCGGCGCCTACGTGCAGGTGGCCCGTGGCCAGTTGCAGGTGAACGGCATCACCCTTGAAGCCGGTGATGCGCTGCAGGTCAGCGACGAAGCGCAGCTGACCCTGGAAAACGGCAACGACGCCGAAGTGCTGGTGTTCGACCTGCCGCTGTAACCATGGCGCCCGCGATGCCATGACGCATCGCGGGCGTTTTCGTGGGGCGACTGGCGTCAGAACCTGTACGTCATCGCCAGACGTACATTGCACGGCTCACCCCAGGTGTACGTGCTGTACCAGCTGAAGATGGTGTAGTAGCGCTTGTCGAGCAGGTTATTGACGTTGAGCGTGGCCGACAGGCGATCGTTGAATTCATAGCGCGCCATCGCATCCAGCAACCAGTATGGCTGGGTGCGATGCACCACCTTGGCCTGCGTGGCCGGGTTGGTGATCTCGCCGAAGGTGGAATCCTGCCAGCGCGCGCCACCACCCAGCGTCAGCCCCTTCCAGTCGCCACGCAGGCGATAGCTGGTGTGCAGGCTGAACTGGTTTTCCGGCTCCAGCGTGGTCACCTTGCCACCGGCCTGGCGCGCGATCTTGTGGGAGAACCCACCCTGCACCTGCCAGCCCTCGGCCAGCTGGCCAGACATTTCCAGCTCGTAGCCCTTGGTACGCACCCCCATCAGGGCGCGATAGGCATCCTGACCATCCGGTGTCTTGCCACCGGTGGGCTGGGCAAAGTTGTCCTGGTCAAGCTGGAACAGCGCTGCACTGGCGTTGAAGCGGCCATCGAGGAACTCGGCCTTCAGGCCCATCTCGTAGCTGCGGCCTTCCAGCGGATCCAGCGCCTTGCCCTGTTCGTCACGCTCGCCCTGTGGCTTGAAGATGGTGCTGTAGCTGGCGTACACCGAATAGTGCTCGCCGAGGTCGTAGACCACGCCGGCATACGGCACGAACACGCCGGTCTCGCGCGTCTGCGGCGAGCGGTAGCTGGCCAGGCGGCTGCCAACGATCACCTTCAGCGGATCGGCCAGGTCAAAGCGACCGACCACGTACAGGCCGTTCTCACGGGTCACTTCGTTGTTGTCGTAGCTGCGCTGCCATTGCGGCTCGGCGATGTCGCCGTCCCAGCGGCGATAGTCCGGCACTGTATCGGGGAAACCATCCTGTGGGCCGTAGCCGGTATTGGTCCAGCGCTTGCGCGAGGCACTGCCGCCGATCACCAGCTCATGCGCGCGGCCGAACAGGCCGAAATGCCCGCTCACATAGAAGTCGGCGGCGTTGCTGACCGTCTTTCCGACGTACTTGCCGAGCCACAGGCTGACGCCTTCTCCGGTCAACGGATCGGGATTGCCCGCGGCGGCACCGGCCAGCGCAGCGTCGTAACCGTTGACCTGGTGGTTGAGCTGCAGCTTGGCCACCCAGTCGTTGGAGAACGTATGCTCCAGCGTGGCAAAACCAGTGCGCACATACTGACGCCAGCCGGCCCAGCGTGCGCCGTTGTTGAACGAGCGCGGCATGCGGTTGAAGTTGCCGGCACTGTCCAGCAGCGGAATACCGCCCCACGTCGAACCCTTCGGATCGCTGTCCATCGCATCGACACCCACGGTCAGTAGCGTGCGCTCGCCCAGATCGGCTTCCAGCACTGCGTAGCCGACCTTGCTGGTGCGCTGGTAGTGGTCGAGGTTGGAATGCTTGTCTTCCCATGCCCCCACCGCGCGGCCGCGTACGCGGCCATCGGCAGTCAGCGGGCCACCGACATCGAGCTCGGCACGGTAGTCGTCCCAGCGGCCGACACCCAGCGAGGCGCTGCCAGCGAACTCCCTGCCCGGCTTCTTGCGCACCAGGTTGATGGTCGCGCCGGGATCGCCCATACCGGTCAACAGGCCGGTGGCGCCCTTGAGCACTTCGATGCGGTCGTAGATGGCGGTATCGCTGAGCGTGTTGCCGGCGGAGTAGGCCGAGTCACGCGACATCGGGATGCCGTCGTACTGGAAGTTCTGCACCGCGAAACCACGTGCGTAGTACTCGGTGCGCTCGCTGTCGTAGGTGACGATGCTGATGCCCGGGGTCACCCGCATCACGTCGTCGATGCCGTGCAGGCCAAAGTCATCCATCTCTGCACGGGTGATCACGCTGATGGTCTGCGGGGTCTGCCGCGGGGTCAGCACCAGCCGGGTGGCGGTGGCGATGGTGCCCGGTGTGTAGGCGCCGCTGCCTTCGGTGATGGTACCGAGCTGGTTGGCGGTGACCTGCACGGTCTGCAGGGTCTGCGAGGCGGGCGACTGCGTGGCCTTGTCGCCGTCATCGGCGGACTGTGCGACGGCGCTGCCGCTGCCGGCCAGTGCAGCGATCAGCAGGCTCTGTGCGAGCGCCTGCGGCAGCGGGCGGCGGCGCAACAGCGAAGACGGGATACGGGCAACGGGTACGGGCAGCACGACGGGACCTCCACGATCGGGTGGGATCCTCTGGCGACGGCTGGAGGGGATGGGGATTCGGCCGGGTGGCCGCAGGCGCAGGAGTGTACTCCCCTGCGCCCCGGCTGTCGTGCGATGTGCTGTCGTGCGTCGCGATGGCGCGGGATCAGCCGCCGATGGCGGCGCAGGCCTCCAGGATCAGCGCGGTTACTTCCTTCGGCTGCGAGGCCAGCGAGGCATGGCTGGCATCCAGCTCCAGCAGTCGCTTGGGCTGCATCCTGCCAGCCATGGCCTTCTGGTTCTCCGGCGCGATCATGCGGTCATGGCGGGACAACTGGTACCAGCTGGGCCGGTGCTTCCACGCCGGGTCACTGACCGCATCGCCGAAGGTGCTGGCCAGCGGCGCCTTCTGGGTCACTGCCATCACCCGGCCCTCGTCGGCGCTCAGGTCCTGGCAGAAACTCTCATGGAACTTGTCCGCGCGCAGCCACAGGTAGCCATCGCTGTCCGGTGCGAGGTTCGGCGCCGCCTCCGGCAGGTGCTGCTGGGTGATGCCGCCCGGGCTCTCGCCGGCATCCGGGGCGAAGGCGGCAATGTAGACCAACCCCTTCACGTTGGCCTCGTTGCCGGCCTGGCTGATCACTGCGCCACCATAGGAATGGCCGACCAGCAGCACCGGCCCGTCGATCTGCCGGATCATCTTCTGGGTACGACCCGCATCGTCAGCCAGCGAGGTCAGTGGCAGTTCCACCGCCTGCACGCGGTCATGGCCGTTGCGATGCAGTTCCAGGATCACCTTGGCCCAGTGTGCGGCCCCGCCCCAGAATCCATGGACGAGGAGGATGGTCGGTGTGGTGCTCATGTACGGATCTCCGGCAGCGGCCGGCGGAATGCCGACCGTGCAGCCACTGTCCGTGGGCGGCGTTAACCACTGGTGACGCAATCGGGTCACTGCAATCGTATGCGTCGTCCAATGTCATGCATGGCACTTGCCGATCCCGCCTGAAAACGTTTCCATGAGCGTTCCTCTGGAGCTTCACATCGCGCATGACGCCTTCATCCCCGCTTGCCCAGCAGCACGCGACCCGTGCCGCCTTCTTCATTCCCGGATTCGCCACCGCCGCGTGGGCGCCGATGGTGCCCTACGCCAAGGCCAAGGCCGGGTTGTCCGATGCCAGCCTTGGCGCGGTGCTGCTGTGCCTGGGCTTGGGCTCGCTGCTGGCGATGCCATTGGCGGGCGCACTGACCGGGCGGCTGGGCTGCCGTCGGGTGATGGTCATCACCTGCGCGATGATGTTGTGCGCGCTGCCCCTGCTGGTACTGGCCCCTTCACCCATGGCACTGGGCGCGGCGCTGTTCGTGTTCGGCGCCGGCGTAGGGGCACTGGACTGTGCGATGAACATGCAGGCGGTGGCCGTCGAGCGCGATGCCGGGCGCGCGATGATGTCCGGCTTCCACGCCTTCTACAGCATCGGCGGCTTCGTTGGTGCCGGCTGCATGACCGGCCTGCTGATCCTGGGGACGCCGCTGTGGCTGGCCGCGCTGGTGTCGGTTGCCGCGCTGCTGCTGGTTGCAGTCCTGTCGGCGCCGCACTGGCGACCGCAGCGCATCCTGCACGAAGGGCCACTGCTGGCACTGCCGCATGGCGTGGTGCTGTTCATCGGCGTGCTGGCGTTCGTGGTGTTCCTCGCCGAGGGCTCGATGCTGGACTGGAGCGCGGTGTTCCTGGCCGACGTTCGGCAGGTGCCGCGCGACCAGGCCGGCGCGGGCTTCGCGGTGTTCACCCTGGCGATGACCGCGATGCGGCTGTTTGGTGATGGCATCGTCGAGCGCCTCGGGCGAACCCGCACGATCGTCATCGGCGGCATCACTGCGGCCGCCGGTTTCGGCCTGGCCACGCTGGTCCCGTCGTTCCCGGTGGCGCTGGCCGGCTACGTCCTGGTCGGGCTGGGCTGCGCCAACATCGTGCCGGCGCTGTTCTCGATGGCCGGCCAGCAGCGGGTGATGCCGGAGAGCATCGCCATCACCGCGGTGACCACGCTGGGCTACGCCGGTATCCTCGCCGGCCCGGCCGCGATCGGAGCGCTCGCGCATATGACCAGCCTCGGCTTCGCCTTCCTGTGCGTGGCCGCATTGCTGCTCGGCGTGGCCGCGTCCGCACGCTCACTGGCACGCCGCCTGCCCTGACAGAAAAAGGGGACGGAGGGGATTAAGCCGTATCTGCCTCGGGTGGGCTGCAAACGACTTAATCCCCTCCGTCCCTTTTTTGTTCAGCCGCGCGTTGGAGACTTCGGCGAAGTATCAGCGTCGTCGTGCACCAGCCACTCGGCCTGCGCCGGCAGCTGCGGGGCCGGGCACGCGCTCTTCGGCTGGTGCTCGTCGCGGGCCATCCAGTCATCGACCACGCCGGCCAGCAGATCCAGCCGCAGCGGCAGGGTGATGTGGTCCTCGCCACGCATCTCGATGTAGTGCGCGCGCGGATTGGCCAGGGCCAGCTCGCGGCCCTGGCTGACCGGAATATGCTGGTCGCCCTGCCCGTGCAGCAGCAGCACGCAGGCACGGGTATCGGCCAGCGCGCGCGCCACGTCCACGCGATCCAGATCGACATCGATGCGGCGGCTGGCTGCAGCGATCACCTGGTTGATGTCCTGGCCGCCGTAGCGCCAGCGCGCGTAGGACGCCACCGCCTTCGCCTTCAGGCCTTCCGGCTGCAACCCCATCAGGTGCGGGATCATGCTGCGGATCGCCACGCCGGCATTGGCGAACGACTCCATCGCCACCACCCCGGCCACCTGGTCACCCAGCTTGTCGGCGGTGAACACCGCGGTGGCGGCGCCGTAGGAGACTCCGAACAGGTATAGCGGTCCAGTGATCTCGCCGCGCGTGCGCAGTTCGCCGATCACATCGACGACGTCGTCGGATTCATACGTGCCATAGCCGGACGGGCCTGCGCCGGACTGGCCGTGATTGCGCAGATCGAGGGTCACCACCCGGTAGCCCGATTCGGCCAGCTGCAGCGACCACGGCAGCATCGAATCACCGTTCATCATCCAGCCGTGCAGCAGTACCACGGTGCCGCGTGGCGCCTGCGCACGGAACGGCCGCGGCACGGCCAGGCTCAGTCCGGTATCCAGCGGCAGGCCGTTCTCGTGGCGCTGCGGCAGGTAGTGGTAGCGCGCACCGTAGTCACCCGGATCGAACACGCGCCAGAAGATCGGCACGCCATCGCGGCCCGGTGCGAAGCCATGGCGGTTGGGCAGTTCGGCGATGGCCGCGGCGATGCGCGGGCGATCAAGCAGGGTCGACACGCCACCTGGCGCAATCAGCCTGTCGGCGAGCGAGGTGGACGCGGCATTCATCGAAGAAGAGCATGCAGCCAGCCACAGGCCGGCGCACGCCAGCAACAGCAGCAGCAGGCGCTTCATATCACGTGATAGGGGCAAATCAGACAGGGTGGGACGTTAACGCCTCAGTCGCGCGGCCATCTATCGCGCGCGGATGACGGCTTGATGACAACGCAGGAACGATTCAGCTTGGTGTACAGGGTGTCTCCGTCCAGTCATTGATCCGGATCAATGAACGCGACTGCCGGATTGCCCACAGTCCCGCCATGCGCACCTCGCTCAAGCTCGCCATTGCCCTGGCCGCCACGCTGGCCGCCGCCTACGGTATCGCCCGCACCACGCCCTACTGGTTCGCGCCGCGACAGACGGCGCAGGTCGACATCCACGATCCAGCCCTCATCACGCAGGGGCAATACCTGTCGCGCGCCGCCGACTGCGCGGCCTGCCATACCGCGCCGGGCGGCAAGCCGTTCGCCGGTGGCCTCGGCATGCAGACGCCGATGGGCACGATCTACTCGACCAACATCACGCCCGACCCGGACACTGGCATCGGCGCCTACGACTACGCCGACTTCGAACGCGCCGTACGCCGCGGCATCCGCCACGATGGCCAGCCGCTGTATCCGGCGATGCCGTATGCCTCGTACGTGATCGCCAGCGACGCCGAGATCAAGGCGCTGTACGCCTATTTCATGGGCTCGGTGCAGCCGGTGAGGCAGGACAACGCCGACAGCACGATTCCATGGCCGGCCAACATGCGTTGGCCGCTGGCGTGGTGGCAGCTGCTGTTCGCACGACCGCGCAGTTTCAACCCGGACCCGTCGCTGGATGCCGGGCAGCAGCGCGGTGCCGAACTGGTGGAAGGCCTGGCCCATTGCGGTGCCTGTCACACCCCACGCGGCCTGGCGTTCCAGGAAAAGGCGATGGCCGACGATGGCAGCCGCCAGTTCCTGTCCGGCTCGGTGCTGGAAGGCTGGTACGCGAAGAACCTGCGCAACGAGTCGACCGGCCTGGCCAGCTGGAGCGAAGGTGAGATCGTCGACTTCCTGCGCACCGGCCGCACTGATCGCTCGGCGGCCTTCGGTGGCATGGCCGACGTGGTCGAACACAGCACGCAGTACCTGTCCGACGCCGACCTGCTGGCGATGGCGCGCTATCTGAAGCAGCTGCCGGCGCGCGAGGGCCGCAGCGCGCAGTGGGCGGCCGGTACCGACGCCACCACCGCAGCGCTGCGCAATGGCGACTACCGCGTGGCCGGCTCGCTGGCCTATGCCGAGCACTGCCAGGCCTGCCACCGCGCCGATGGCCGCGGCATGCCACGCGTATACCCGGCGCTGGCCGGCAGCTCGATCGTATTCGCCGATGATCCCAGCTCGCTGGTGCAGGTGACCTTGATTGGTGGGCGCACGCCACATACCCCGCATGACCGCATGGCGTTCACCATGCCGGGCTTCGAGCAGCTGCCGAACGCACAGCTGGCACAGATCCTGACCTTCATCCGCAGCAGCTGGGGCAACCAGGCCAGCGCGGTCAGCGAGGTCGACGTGGCGCGCATGCGGCGGGTGGTGCGCGACAAGCCGGTGCACTACGTTCCGCAGGAGGCCGCACGATGAAGCGCTCGCGCAAGCATTCCCGCCTGCTGTTCGGCAGTGCGATCGCCGCCCTGGTGCTGGCCGGTGCCGGCACCCTCGCCTATCGCCATCTTTACCCGGACCTGGATGCCGCCACGGCCAACACGTTCGACATGCTCGATATGCAGGGCAAGGTGGTCGGGCACTACCAGCCACCCAGCGCCGAAGAGATCGCCGCGCTCGGCAACGCCGAGTCGGTGATGCTCGGACGCCGCCTTCTCAACGAGACCGCACGGCTGTTGCCGGACAATGTCGGCAACGATCTGAACTGCAACTCGTGCCACATGGCCGAGGGCAAGCGGCCCTTCGGCAACCACTACTTCAATACCGGTGGCGGTGCCTATCCGCGCTACATGCCGCGCCCGGGCAAGGTGATCGGGCTGACCGAGCGCATCAACGGCTGCCTGCAGCGCTCGATGAACGGCAAGCCGCTACCGAAGGACGCGCCGCAGATGCGCGCGATGCTCGACTACATGGCATGGCTGAGCAGTCCGGTACCCGAGGGCGCCCGCGTGGCTGCGCCCAGTGAAGGGCCGATCGACAGCACGCTGACCCCGGACCCGATCCGCGGCCAGGCGCTGTACGCCGCCCAGTGTGCGGCCTGCCATGGCGACAATGGCGAAGGCCGGCGTGATGCCAGCGGTGACATCGCCTTCCCGCCACTGTGGGGTGAGCACAGCTTCAACATCGGCGCTGGCATGGCGCGGCTGTACAAGGCCGCCGGCTTCGTCAAGCACAACATGCCACCGGCGGTAACCCGCGAGCCGCCGCTGGGGCAGCAGGTGATGCCCGACCAGGACGCGGTGGACATCGCCAGCTACTTCATCAACCAGCCGCGGCCGGACTTCGCCAACAAGAGCAAGGACTGGCCGCGCGACCCGAAACCCAAGGACGCGCGGTACTGAGCAGGCGCCCGCTCAGCGCTTGACCAGCTCCACGCGGCGATTGCGTGCCTTGCCGTCCTCGCTGCCATTGTCGGCCACCGGCTTGTCCGCACCGAAGCCGGCCGCCTGCAGGCGATCGGCGGCGATGCCCCTGGTGGTCAGCGCGGCCACCACCGACCGTGCGCGATCCTCCGACAGGCTGCGGTTATGCGACACGGCGCCACTGTTGTCGGTGTGGCCTTCAATCGACAGCTTCAACGCAGGATCACCCTGCAGTAGCTGCAGCACCTGCGCCAGCTGCGGTTCGGAGGCCGGCAGGATCTGCGCCTTGTCGGTGGCGAAGTTGACCTGGATCGCCACCCGGCCGTCGCTGTCCAGCTTCTTCTTCAACGCATCGGCCGGCAGCAGCGCCGCGGTCTGGGTGAAGCCCTTGCGCTCGGCCACCACCCAGCCGGCACTGAGGTATTCCAGCCGCGCGTGCACCCACACCTGGCGGCCATCGGCCAGATCGACGCGGTAGACCACGCTGTCGTAGTTGTTCCAGTTGTAGCTGGCTGCATTGCTGTAGGCCGACTGCACCGGCTTCGGCACCCCCTCGGCCGCCTCGCGCGGGATGCGCCCCTCGAACACATTGGTGCCGTTGACTTGGGCCATCATCGCTTCCAGGTTGCGGCGCACTTCGTGCATCGAGTACTCGCGCTCACCCTTGTCGAAATCGACGGCGAAGGTACGACCCTCGACCTGCTCGAAGTGATCGCCGGTCCAGAACGGGAACGCATCGAAATCACGTTGCTGGGCCTTGTTGCGGTCGCCATAGCCGGCCGGCAGGGACAGGTGCGGGAAACTGTCCGACCACTGCGCAGAGGCCTTGAACGGCACTTCATCCACCACCACCAGGCCTGCGCCGTTGCTGTCCACCGCCAGCTGCAGCCAGACGGTGCGGTTGGCCTGGCGCAGCACGTAGACCGTGGTGGGCGCGTCCTGTTCGCCGTTCACCGCGTCGATGAAGCCACCGCCGATCTCGCCTTCCAGCTGCGGGCCATAGTAGATATCGCGCAGCAGTGTGCCTTCAAACACCTTGCGGCCACCGGCGGCCGTGATCACACCGTCGAAGTTGCGCTGCACTTCCAGTGCGGAGAACGTCTTGTCGGGTACCGCTTCACTGTCGGCCACGATGCGGGCCGACCAGCTTAGGCCTTCCACCCAATGCACGCCCTCGCCCATGCGGAACGGAAATCGTGCCCACGCGCGCGGGTGCGGTGCGTTCTGCGGCGCATAGCCTTGCGGCAGGCTGAAGAACGGCAGTTCGCCCAGCGCGGCAGTGCTCAGCGGCACGCTGCCGGTGTCGAACGGCACCAGCGGCACCGGCTTGCCATCGCGGTCGGTGAGTGCGGCGCCATCGGCCGCAGTGGAGGAAGCCGGCGGCGCTGCCTCGGGTGCGGCGTTCTCACCGGCGGTGGGCGGCGGAGGCTGTGCGCCCGCCTGTTCGCCTGAAGGCGCCCGGTTGCAACCTGCCAGCAGCACCAGTGCTGCGCCCCCCAGCCAGATCTTCGACCGCTTCCGCATCGCCAGCACCTCAGCTCCATTGAAGCGCCGAGCATACCCGAAGGCCGTGACCGGCCCCACAGTGCCATCGTAGTTGCGTGGCCACGTCATGCCGATGTCATTGGCGCTGCCGACACTCCGGGGCTTCCCTCCCTTGCAGGTCCGGTTTCGATGCGAACGATTGCGCGCTTTCCCCGTATTTCGCTGCTTGCCCTGCTGATCGCCCCCGCACTGGACGCCCTGGCCGAAGCACCGCAGGGCGAGACGGCCGAAGCGCGCAGCAGCGACGCCCGTACGCTGGACCAGGTGCAGGTGATCGGCCAGGCCACCAGCTACGCCAAGACCTCGGTACGCGCGGAGACGCTGAACCGGCAGACGGTGATGAGTAGTGTCAACGACGCGCTCAATGAAGTGCCGGGCGTGGTGGTCAGCGAGGCCGACGCCACCGGCTCGTCGGTGTGGGGTACGCAGATCAGCATGCGTGGCTTCGTCACCAACCGCGACACCCAGCAGATCGGCACCACCATCGACGGCCTGCCCAATGGTGGCTCGGGCTACGGTGGCGGTTCGCTGGCCAACCGCTACATCGACACCCTCGATCTGGAAACGGTGGAAGTCAGCCAGGGCACCGCCGACATCTCCTCGCGCTCGAACGAGGCGCTGGGCGGTACGCTGAACTTCCTCACCAGCGACCCGCTGCAGGACAGCCGCCTGCGCTTCGTGATCGGCGCCGGTGACAACGACGCACGCAAGTACTACGTGCGCTATGACACCGGCCTGCTCGGCGGCCACACCCGCGCCTGGGTCAGCGCTTCCTCGTCCAAGGTGCACGATTGGATCGATGGCACCGGCCACGCCAGCAACGACCATATCGCCGGCAAGTTCATCACCGAACTGGACCGCTGGACGCTGACCGGCTACCTGTCCTACAACGATGCGGACGAGCCTGAGTACACCAGTGTCTCGCCCGCCGGCTTCGCCACCAACCCGGACCGTGACAATCTGGTGGGCACGCTCACCGGGATTCCGTACCTGGACCAGAACTACCGCTCCGGTTCGCGTGCGCTGCGCGAAAACACCTTTGGCTACCTGCGCGCCGCCTTCGATGGCGGCAACGGCTTCAAGGCCTCGGTGGCGGCCTACGGGCACCGCATGGAAGGGCGCGGCGACTGGCTGCCGCCGTACCTGGCGCAGGTCAGCGATGATGGCGCCGGTCGCCCGGAGTCGGAATACATCGGCGGCAAGACGGTCTACGGCGGCAGCAATCGCGGCCAGATCTTCTTCGTCAATCCCGATGGCAGCGCCGCCCAGCGCCTGGCCAGCTGCACCCCGCGACTGGGCTTCACCGCCGAGTACGACCCGAACTGCTACGCCGGCAATGTACTGGGCGCACAGTCCTACCGCCACACCCACTACGACAACGATCGCATGGGCGTAACCGCCGACGTTGAATGGCGGCAGAGCTTCGGCGCGGTCGACAACACGATCCGTGGTGGCCTGTGGGTGGAGAAGCTGGACCGCTCGGCGCGCCGCGACTGGCATCGCCTGCTCAATGTCGGCCAGAGCATCGCCTTCGACCACCAGCCGTACTGGGTACAGTTCGAGGACAAGTACTCGGTTGACGAGCAGATGTACTACGTCGAGGACGTCGCGCGCTTCGGCCCGTTCAGTGCGCGCCTGGGCGTAAAGCAGTTCTTCGTCGACCAGTCACGCCGTCGCGTGATCGGTGCCGCCGAGCATGTGACCTCCGACTCCAAGTCCGACCCGCTGCTGTCGACCGGCTTCACCTGGGCGCCGGGCGTGGAAGGCATGGAGCTGTTCGCCGGCTTCTCGCAGAACTTCGCCGCCATTCCCTCTGGCGTGCTGGGCGAGACCGATCCGCAGCGCTTCCGCAACGTCGAGCCGGAAACCGCCGACAACATCGAAGTGGGCATGCGCATCAGCCGCTGGCCACTGACCGCCTCGGTCACCCTGTACAACATCAAGTTCGACAACCGCATCGTCTACCTGCCGGCCGGCTTCGTCAGCGGCATCGACTACCTGGGCGAGACCGACGGCGTCTACGAGAATTTCGGCGGCGTGGAAAGCAACGGCCTGGAAGCCGCCTTCGGCTACGGCTGGGACAACGGCTGGCGGATCAATGCGGCCTACACCTACAACCGCTCCAAGTACCTGGGCAGCGGCAACGGCGCACGCGATACCCAGCTGGGTATCGTCGACGGCGCCAAGGTGATCGGCCAGCCGGAGAACACCCTGGTGTTGTCGGCCGACTGGCAGGGGGCGAACTGGAACCTTGGCCTGTCCGGGCGCTACCTGGGCACCCGCTACCTGGACGCCGCCAACGTCAACAAGCTGCCGTCGGCCACCGTGTTCAACGCCAACATCGGCTTCGACCTGCAGGGCCTGTCCCCGCGCCTGAAGGGCATGGGTGCCAACCTGGTGGTGAGCAATCTGACCGACAAGCGGTATCTTGCAGGGGTGGACGGTCGCGACAACGCCTTCATCGGCGCCCCGCGCACCGTCGGCATCTCCTTCCGTGTGGACCTGTGAGTGAGCCCGTGACCGATATCGGCCGACGCCGGTTGTTGCAGGCCGGCGTTGCCGCCGGCCTTTCCCCGCTGCTGCCCAGCATCGCCCGGGCCGCAGCGATCGCCCCTGCCACGCAGACGCGCAGCCTCGAAGACCTGCAGCACATCGTGGTGTTGATGCAGGAAAACCGCTCGTTCGACCACTACTTCGGCACCCTGCCGGGCGTGCGTGGCTTCGGCGACCGCTTCGTTGCGCCGGCCGCTGCACTACAGGCCGGTGGCCGCACCCGCAGCCTGTGGCTGCAACCCGACGCCAGCGGCAAGCGCGCGATCGCGCCGTTCCCGCTGGATACCGCCGCGCACTTCGGCTACATGCGCGTGGAAGGCACCCCACACACCTGGCCCGATGCGCAGCGCGCATGGGACCACGGCCGTATGGGGCAATGGCCGAAGGCCAAGCAGAATCACTCGATGGGCTACTTCCAGCGCAGCGACCTGCCGTTCCAGTTCGCGCTGGCCGATGCCTTCACGATCTGCGACGCCTACCACTGCGCGATGCAGGCCGGCACCAACCCGAACCGGGTGTTCCTGTGGACCGGGCACAACGATGCCGCCGCGCGCGCCGGTGGCCCGGTGATCGCCAACTCGCACGACAACTTCCCCGAATACGGCGGGCATCCGGCGTCGTACCGCTGGACCAGCCATGTCGAACGCCTGCAGCAGGCGGGCGTGTCCTGGCAGATCTACCAGGACATGGCCGACAACTTCACCGACAACCCACTGGCCGGCTTCGAGGCGTTCCGTCGCGCCTACAGCGCTGCACCCGGGCATGACCCACAGCTGCGCGCGCGTGGCGTCAGCACGCGTGGGCTGGCGCAGCTGCGCCAGGATGTACTGGACGGGCGCCTGCCGCAGGTCAGTTTCATCATCGCCGACGCCGCCGGCAGCGAACATCCCGGCCCGTCCAGTCCCGCCCAGGGCGCGGCCTATACCGCGCGCGTGCTGGATGCGCTGACCGCCGACCCGGAGGTCTGGAGTCGTACGGCACTACTGCTGATGTTCGACGAGAACGACGGCTTCTTCGACCACATGCCGCCACCGGCACCGCCTTCGCCCTTGGACGGGGGCTGGGCCGGTGCCTCATCGGTCAGTACCGACGGCGAGTATCACCGTCATCCGGCACCCGGTGATGAAAAGTACGATGCCGCCGAGCTTCGCGGCCGCCCGTATGGGCTCGGCCCGCGCGTGCCGCTGTACGTGATTTCGCCGTGGAGCCGCGGCGGCTGGGTCGATTCACAAGTGTACGACCACACCTCGGTCATCCGCCTGATCGAGCGCCGCTTCGGCGTGGCCGCGCCGGACATCTCGCCGTGGCGCCGTGCGGTCTGTGGCGACCTCAGCAACGCCTTCGACTTCGCTCAGCGCGATACCCGCCCGTTCGTGCGCGGCCTGCCCGATGTGAGCGCGGTGGCGGCACGCGCGGCGGCACTGCCAGGACGTACCGTGCCTGCGTTGCCGGAGGGACTGGAACCGGCGAAGCAGGAAAGCGGCATACGCCCGGCGCGCGCCCTGCCCTATCGGCCGCAGGCGTCGATCGCCCGCCTGGATGCATCGGGCGTGGATCTGGTGCTGTCCTGCGAAGGTGCGGCGGCGGTACTGCATGTCTACGACCGCCTGCGGCTTGGGGCCATTCCGCGCCGCTACACGCTGGTGCCGGGGATGCCGCTGCAGGAGCACTGGCCATTGGATGCCCAGGGGCGCTACGACCTGTGGCTGCTCGGCCCGAATGGCTTCCACCGCCACTTCCAGGGCGCGGCAAAGGCGCCGGCCCTGCAGGCGACGGTCGAGCGCGCGGACGGCCAACTGCGGTTGCAGCTGCGCAATCTCGACGACAGCGCGCTGCACCTGCGTGTGCAGGCCGGCGCCTATGCCGGGCTCATGCCCGAGCAGGCGCTGGCGCTGCCGGCGCGTGCGGAAACCTCATTGGCGTGGGACGCGACGCCTACCGCTGGCTGGTATGACCTGCAGGTCAGCGCGGGCGAGAGCACCCTGCGCCTGGCCGGGCGCGCCGAGGATGGACGTCCCGGCACCAGCGACCCGGCGATGGGCAGCGAACCGCTGCGCTTCGAGCACGATTGAGCTGCTCCGCCGTAGTAGAGCCGAGCCATGCTCGACTGCCTTTCGATCACTGAACGAAAGAAGCCGTCGGGCATCGCTCGACTCTACCCAGGCGAAGCAACGCTGGATTGGCGCAGACCCAAGCCGCGCCCATCTACTCGCGATCCAGGCACGCACCTACGCTTGTCTCCTCGGTGGCCAGCCAGGCCACCTCCCGCCTCCCGGCCCCGCCGTGGCAACCCCGCTCCAGTGCTGTGCGCCCTGCCGGTGTTGTCGCCCCGGCAGGCGGCCGGCCGGCGCCTTCTGGAGACCGCCATGAACCAAGCCCTCATCCCCTTCGATACCGACCCGCTGGAAACGCGGGAGTGGCGTGAATCGCTGGAGGCGGTGATGCAGGCCGGTGGCCGGCCACGCGCGCATTACCTGATCGACCAGCTGAGCGATCTGGACGCCCAGCAGCACGGCGACCTGCACACCCGCGCCTGGACCGCCTACGTCAACACCATTCCGCCAGAGCGCGAACCTGCCTATCCGGGCGACCTGGCCATCGAGCGCCGCTTGAACGCGATGATCCGCTGGAACGCGATGGTGATGGTGCTGCGTGCCGGCAAGCATTCCAACGTCGGCGGGCACATCGCCACCTACCAGTCAGCCGCCGTGCTGTACGACGTGGGCTTCGACCACTTCTTCCGCGGCCGTACCGACACCTTCGATGGCGACATGATCTATATCCAGGGCCATTCCGCACCGGGCATCTATGGACGTGCCTATGTGGAAGGCCGCATCGATCCGCAGCGGATGGACAACTTCCGTCGTGAAGCCGGGCGCGAGGGACTGTCTTCCTACCCGCACCCGCGGCTGATGCCCGAGTTCTGGCAGTTCCCCACCGTGTCGATGGGGCTGGGCCCGCTCACCGCCGCCTACCAGGCACGCTACATGCGCTACCTCGAGTACCGCGGCCTGAAGGAACACCAGGGTCGCAAGGTGTGGGCCTTCCTCGGTGACGGCGAGATGGACCAGCCCGAATCACTGGCGGCGATCTCGCTGGCCGGCCGCGAGCGGCTGGACAACCTCGTGTTCGTGGTCAACTGCAACCTGCAGCGCCTGGACGGTCCGGTACGCGGCAACGGCAAGGTCATCCAGGAGCTGGAAGGCACCTTCCGCGCGGCCGGCTGGAACGTGATCAAGCTGATCTGGGGCAGTGGCTGGGACGACCTGCTGGCCCGCGACCACAGCGGCCTGCTGCGCCAGCGCATGATGGAATGCGTGGACGGCGACTACCAGACCTTCAAGTCGCAGAACGGCGCGTATGTGCGCGAGCACTTCTTCGGCCGCTATCCCGAACTGCTGGACCTGGTCTCGCACATGAGCGACGACGACATCTGGGCGCTCGCACGGGGCGGCCACGATCCGCAGAAGGTGTACGCCGCCTACCAGCAGGCAGTGAACACCAGCGGCCGGCCCACCGTGATCCTGGCCAAGACGGTCAAGGGCTTTGGCATGGGTGAAGCCGGCGAAGGCCAGAACATCAACCACCAGCTGAAGAAGATGAGCGCCGACGCGGTGCGTGCGTTCCGCGACCGTTTCAACCTGCCGGTCAGCGACGACCAGCTGGAGGAGATGCCTTACTTGCGCCCGGAACCCGGTAGCGCCGAAGCGCTGTACTTCGCCGAGCGCCGCCGCATCCAGGGCGGACAGCTGCCGGCGCGCCTGGCCCGGGTCGATCCGCTGCCACTGCCGCCGCTGTCGATCTTCAACAGCCAGTTGCAGGGCAGCGGCGATCGCGGCCAGTCCACCACGATGGGCTTCGTGCGCATCCTCACCAGCCTGCTGAAGGACCCGGAACTGGGCAGGCTGGTGATTCCGATCGTGCCCGATGAATCGCGCACCTTCGGCATGGAGGGGTTGTTCCGCCAGATCGGCATCCATTCGTACCTCGGCCAGCTGTACACCCCGCAGGACGCCGGCCAGTTGAGCTACTACAAGGAAGCCAGGGACGGGCAGATCCTGCAGGAAGGCATCAACGAATCCGGTGCGATCTGTTCGTGGATCGCCGCCGGCACCGCCTACAGCAACCATGGCCTGGCCACGATTCCGTTCTACATCTTCTATTCGATGTTCGGGCTGCAGCGCGTCGGCGACCTGGCATGGGCCGCGGCCGACGCGCGCACGCGCGGCTTCCTGCTGGGCGCCACCTCCGGCCGCACCACGTTGATGGGCGAAGGCCTGCAACACGACGATGGCCACAGCCACGTGCTGTCGTCGGTGATTCCCAGTTGCGTGTCCTACGACCCGACCTTCAACTACGAACTGGCGGTGATCATCCACGACGGCCTGCGCCGCATGTATGTCGACCAGGAAGACATCTACTACTACATCACCGTACTCAACGAAAACTACCCGCATCCGGCCCTGCCCGAGGGCGCCGAGGCCGGCATCCTGAAGGGACTGTACCTGCTGCACCCCGCGCCCACCGAACGAGGGACCTCGCAGCCACGCGTGCAGCTGATGGGCAGTGGCTCGATCCTGCGCGAAGTGGAGGCCGCGGCCGAGTTGCTGCAACAGGACTTCGGCATCGCCAGCGACGTCTGGAGCGCGACCAGCCTGACCGAACTGCGCCGCGATGGCCTGGCTGCCGAACGCTGGAACCTGCTGCATCCGGCCGCGGAACCCCGTGTGCCATACGTGCAGCAGTGCCTGCAAGGCCACGAAGGGCCGCTGGTGGCGGCCACCGACTACATGAAAATCGTCGGCGACCAGATCCGTCCCTTCATCAATGACCGCCGTTTCACTGCATTGGGCACCGACGGCTTCGGCCGCTCGGACACGCGTGAATCGCTGCGCACGTTCTTCGAAGTGGATCGCCACTTCATCGTGCTGGCGGCCCTGAAAGCGCTGGCCGATGAGGGCCGCATCGAGCGCTCGCGGGTGCAGGAGGCCATCGACCGATACGGCATCGACACCGGCAAGCCCGATCCGGCCGCGGTCTAGAGCGGCAGACGCAACGCCTGCGGATCTTCCCCGCGGGCGCGGCGCGCGCAGTGCCGCTACGGCAGCCGCTTGAACAGGTTGGTCTGCAGGATCGGCGTACCGTCATGGCCGTAGAACGCCTTGGTCTCGGTCATCGTCGCGCGGTCATCGGCCACGGTATAGATGCGGGTCGAGGCGGGCGTGCCATGGTCCACCAGCTGCATCACCAGCGTGTTCGGCGCCGGCAGCTTCAGGTTGGCCTTGTCCGCGCCATAGGTGCCGGACAAGGCGCCCGGCGTGCCATCCAGGGCCAGCGTGCCATCGGACTTCATGGTCTTGCCGTCATGCAGGACGATATCCACATGCGAACTCCAACGGCCGCTGCCGGCGTCCTTGAACTCCAGCACCACCTGCTTCGGGCGCTGCGCTTCGGGCAGCGCCGAGGTGGTGATATCCAGCGACCAGCGCCCCAGCAGCGGTGAGGGTGAGGCCTCCATCGCCAGCGCCGACGCGGCCGGCAGTGACAGGGCGGACAACAACACAGCGGACAACAGCTTCATACGATGCTCCGTTCGAGTGAAGAAGGTTCTGCGTAGGACATTGTGGGGCGCAGCGCTTCGGATCGTGCCCGTCACCCGTGCCGGGTACAAGCCGAAGCGCTGAACACAGGGCAACGTCGCGCCTTAATAGCCGACCTTCACGGTGAACATCACGTTTCGCGGCGCGCCGTACCAGCCCTGGTTGTAGAAGCCGATCTGCGAGTAGTAGTGGCGGTCGAACAGGTTGTTGATGTTGACCGCCGCGGACAGGTTGGAACTGAACTGGTAGCGCGCCATCAGGTTGACCAGCGCATAGCCGGGCTGCTCCACCGGCACCCGGCGGTTTCCGGGTGCCGTGGCGGTCTGGTACATGCGGTTCTGCCAGTCCACGCCACCACCAAGGGTCAGCCGGTCCCAGGTACCGGGCAGGCGCCAGGTAGTGAACAGCTTGAACAGGCTGCGTGGCTTGGCGGTATTGATGGCCCTGCCCTGCGCGTCCTGCGCGATGAACGTGGTGAAGCTGGTGCCCAGGCTCCAGCCCGGCAATGGCTCACCGGCCAGTTCCAGTTCCAGTCCATCCACCGTTGCACCCTTCACTGCGCGGTACGCGGCCTGCGTACTGCCCTCGACCAGCCCGCCGGTCGCTTCGGCCAGGTTGTCCTGCCGGGTACGGAACAGCGCGGCTGAAGCATTCAAGCGCTCCTGCAGCCAGCTGCCCTTGAGGCCCAGCTCATAGCTGCGGCCGCTGACCGGGTCGAGGATCTGCCCGGATGCATCGCGGTTGTTCTGCGGCTTGAAGATGCCGGTGTAGCTGGCGTAGACGCTGCTGTAGCCATTGAGGTCCCAGACCAAGCCGGCATACGGCACGAACTCGTTGCGATAGCGGTACGTGCGCTTGCTGCCGAAGTAGACCTGGTCCGTCTCCCAGCTGCTCAGGCGAGCACCGAGAATCACATGCAGCGGGTCAGCCAGCGACAGCCGCGCCACTGCATAGGCGCCGCTCTGATGGTTGTCCAGATCATCGGCCTGGGTCTTGCTGCTGGCCCACACCGGCTCCGGCGTCCCCGGCCCATGCCAATCGAAATAGCCAGCCAACGGAGGCAGCGGCGCCAGCGCGCGGTACTGCCCCAGCGCGATCTCGTCGCGCGACCGCGACCAGCCGATCGACGCCGTGTGCTGGCGACCAAACAGCTGGAACGGGCCCGACAGGCTGGCAGTGAGTGCCTCGCGCCGCACCGGTCCATCGTAGCGGGTGAAGCTGTTGCCATTGGGCATGGCGCCGGTGACCGGATCGGGATAGCCGCCTCGATAGAGGTGCTTCATCTCCATGTCGGTATGCGAACGGCTGTAGGACACCCGCGCCTGCCAGTCGTTACCGAAGCGGTGGTTGAAATCGAAGAAGCCGTTGCGGGTATCGGTGCGCATCCGTGCCCACGGGGCCGTGGCCGATACCGAGCGATCGAAGGCGGTGCGCGTGCCATCGGCGTTGAACAGCGCGAAGCCACTGCCAAAGCCACGGTTGTCATTGCCCTGGTAGGAGATGCCGGCGATCAACCCGGTGTCCTCGCCCAGATCCACGCTGACCACGCCGTAGAGCGTCTTCGCGGTGCTGTCCAGGCCGGCGGTGTAGCTGTCGGCCTCTGCTTTGGCTGCCACCAAGCGACCGCGTACGCGGCCTTCCCTGCTCAACGGGCTGGACACATCCGCCCACGCGCGCCGTGCGTCCCAGCTACCGAGGCCGATGCCAGCACTGGCAGCGAACTCGCGCAACGGTCGCTTGCGCACGTAGTTCACCGCTGCCGAAGGATTGCCGGCACCGGTCATCAGGCCGTTGGCACCACGCACGATCTCGATGCGGTCATACACCACCATGTCCAGGTTGTTCTCACCGAAATTCCATGGCGACAGCACCGGCATCACCACGCCATCGAACTGGTAGTTGTCGATCTCGAACCCGCGCGCCGAGAACGAATAGCGGTTGGCATCGCTGCGCGTGACCGAGATGCCTGGCGCGGTGGCCAGCGCATCGGCCGTACTCAGCAGCGCGCGGTCCTCGATCTGCTGGTGGGTGACGACGCTGACCGACTGCGGTGTCTGCCGCGAGGTCAGCGACAGGCCGGTCGCCGTGCCCATGGAATCGGTGGTGTAGGAGCGATACGATTCGGTACTGCCGTCGAAATCGGCGGTGACCTGCACGGTGGGCAGTTGCGAGGCTGTGGCGGCAGGTGCGCGTTCGGCGGCATGGGCAGCATTGAACAGCGCCAGGGTCGTGCCGATGGCGGTTGCCAGGGCACACGGGCGGAAACAGGCAGGCATGGGAGGTCCAGCGGAAAGGAAAGGCTGGATGAGAATTATTGTCATTTGTACGTGAGCGCACGTATGCGCGGACGCAGCAGGTATTTGCGCGCTGCCGACGATGATCGAGTGTCAGCGGAACCGGCTCGGTGCGATGCCATAGCGCGCACGGAACGCGGTCGCGAAATTGGTGGCATGCCGGTAGCCGGCGAAATGCGCGGCCTGCTGCACGCTGCAGCCCTGCCGGAGCTGCTCGCAGGCCCGCTGCAACCGATGCTCGCGCAGCCAGGCAAATACCGAGCATCGATACACCTGCAGGAACTTCAGGCGCAGGCTGCTGGGGCTCATGCAGGCCACGCGCGCCAGATCGTCCAGGCTGTGATCGGCGGCCGGCGCTGCCTGCAGGCAATCGATCACCCGCTGCAGCATGCGGCGATCGCGCGCGGACACGCGCAGCTCCACTACGGCATCGCGTGCAGGCGCCCCCAGGGACAGTGCCAGCATCTGCAGGCCCACGCCCTCGCACAGCAGCGCATGCATCGCGCCGTCCCATACACCCGACAGCAACTGGTCGGCCGCGTGCCCGAGATGCGCGGGTACCTGCCAGCTGTGCAACGGCCGGCCGTCGGAGCGGTGCGCGGACAGCAGTTCGTTGATCACCGGCTCATCCAGCGGCGCCGATGCATCCAGCGAGACATTCAGGCTGCGCATGCGCTGCCCCGCAGGGTGGATCGCGGTCATCGGCGCCGCACCGGCCAGTATCCTCGCGCCCGCGCCCGGGTGCATGCCGATCTGCGCCTGCCCTGACAGCCTCGCTCCGGCGCGTCCCTCCAGCATCACGATGGCCGAGAAGGCCGGCGGCGCCTCCGAGGTCGCCTCGAAGGCCTGGTGCGCAACCACGTCCGACAGGGCCAGGGTCAAGCCCGGGCGCAGGCAGCGCTGCTCCACCCTGCCCTCGACCACGCAGGATTCGCCAGCAACGGCAGGCGGTTCCGGCAGTCGGTAGCGGAAGCCGCTGCGGCGGCCCAGGTGGTCCAGGTCGGCAAGGGTGAGGGCGTGCATGGAATCACCGGCGGAGGAGCGGACGTCGGTCATTCTCATATGAGAACCACTCTCATCTCCAGTCCGGCTGGCAAGGCCCATTCGTCCCTTGTCGATACAAAGAGTTACGTTATAACATTTCACACTATTTTCACGGAGCGTGTCATGCGTCGCCATCTGCTTGCTGCCGCCATTCTGTTCGCCGTCCACACCGCCCACGCGGCGGACGAACCCACCCTTCCCACGCTTCAGGTCGAGGCCTCGAAGCCCTCGCGCATCGACAGCCGCGTCACCGTCGACAATCCACAGGCGCAGAACCGCACCCTGGGCGGCCTGCTCGAGCATGTCTCCGGCGTGCAGAACAGTGCGTTCGGGCCGAACGCGGGCGCCCCGGTCATCCGCAGTCTCAGCGGCAACCGGGTTCAGATCCTGCAGGATGGCCAGTCCATCCTTGGCATGAATGCGATCAGCGGTGACATCAACATTCCCTTCGACCCACTGTTCGTGCGCAGTGTCACCGTCAACAAGTCCTCCGACACGGTGCGCTATGGCGGCAACGCGATCGGCGGCAGCGTGGAGGTCGACTCGGGCCTGATCTCGCGCAGCATGGAAGACAAGGACCAGTCGATGGAACTGGTCCTGCGCAAGGGCTTCAACGCCGCCGACGCGCAGGGCTTCCGCATGAACTTCAACAACCAGCGCAACATCTCCACCAACCTGCAGGTATCGCGCCAGCGCATTTCCCACTACGACATCCCCGGCAACAGCAAGGCCAGCGTCTGCAACACCCGCCTGTTCCCCGCCACCGGCGGCGTCAACTCGGCGCTGGCCGACAGCTGCCAGAAGGAGGCACGCGTCCAGCAGATCTACAACAAGGCCTCGCAGCCCTATATCGACCAGTTCATGACCGAGAACCCGGACTGGGCCGACGGTGACTTCTCCTTCTATACCAACAACCCGACCTCGGTCTGGCAGCGCCGCACCTACATCAACCCGGTCAACCCGGCCTATGTGCCCGGCACGCCCTCGTACGTGCAGAAGCAGATCAACAATGACGTGACTCCCGACTATCACCACCGGTTGGGCAACAGCTACTCGCGCAATTCGCAGGTGGCCGCCGGCTCGACCTTGTTCTTCGACCGCGGCTACGTCGGTGTCAGCATCGATGCCAAGGACAGCGAATACGGCGTGCCCGGCTTCTCCATGCAGAACCTGTCATTCGGCTCGAACTACGCCGATGGCCTGCCGGTGGGCGTGGTGATCAAGCAGCAGCGCTACGCGCTGGAAGCGCTGCTGCGCGATCCGCTGCCCTACTTCGAGCGTGCCGAACTGCGTGTCTCCAAGCTGGACAACACCTCGGGCGAACGACTCGGCGCATCCAAGGCCAACGACTACGACTTCGAAAGCGTCCAGGCCGAGCTGCTGCTCAGCCACCAGCGCGTCGGCCCGCTCAGCGGCATGCTCGGCCTCAGCCGCCAGTCGCGAGATGTCACCGGCAGCGGCTCGCTGCGCTACCTGCCCGATGTCGATACCCGCAGCAATGCGGTGTTCCTGAAAGAGACGCTGGACTTCGGCTGGGCCACCTTCGATGCCGGCGTCCGTCATGAGCGTGTCGACCACACGCTGCAGCCCAGCCGCTTCAAGACCGCGCGCAATGCCGCCAACACGAAACTGCAGGACCGCGACTACCGGCTCAACAGCTACAGCCTCGGCTCGTACGTCGAGCTCGGTCCCTTGTTTGCCGCCAAGGTGCGCTACTCGTCCTCGCAGCGCGCACCGGAGATCAACGAGCTGTATGCCAGCAACGCGCACTATTCGGTGATGACCCAGGAGGAAGGCAACCAGAACCTGCAGCCGGAGCGTGCAAAGAACCTGGAGCTGACCGGCCTGTTCCACCTCGGTGGCTTCGAGCTGTCGGCCACCGCCTACCGGATGAAGTACGAGAACTACCTCTACCTTGGCTACTCCGGCCTGCAGACCGCCAACCGCCTGCCGCTGAAGTACTGGAAGCAGACCGACACCACGGTGAAGGGCTTCGAGATCGACGCTTCACAGGCGCTGGATCTCGGCCGCTATGGCACGTTGAACATCTCGGCCTTTGCCGACCTGGTGAAGAACAAGGCCGACCACCCGGACGCACTGCGCGCCCACAATGATGGCGAGTACCTGCCGAACATGCCGACCAACCGCTACGGCGCCAACCTGCAATGGCAACGCCAGGGCTGGAAGGCGCAGCTGTCCAGTACCTACTACGGCACGCAGAAGTATCTCGGTCGCAATGTCAGCGAGGAGATTCCGCTGGACGCGTTCAACCTGGTCGACCTGCAGGTCAGCCGCGAACTGCCGGTGCGCAACAGCTACATCGCCGGCATGGAAGTGTTCGTCAACGGCAGCAACCTGCTCAACGAGGAAGCGCGCCCGCACAACTCGCCGTTGAAGTACATCGCCCCGCTGCCGGGGCGTGGCTTCCAGGTGGGTGTGACGGTCAGGCTCTGAGCCCCGGCGGAAGGAGAACCGGCCTGCAGGTGGATTACCTGCAGGCACCCGGCACGGCGACGCGCCGGGTTGCGTCGCGAACCCGGGTTGATCCACCATCCGTCGAAAAGGAGATGGCCATGAACTGGAAGCAAGTGATTTCCCTTGGGGTGTTGTTGACCATCACCTCGGGGGCAGGTGCCGCATCTGCGATCACCTACGACAAGGATGGCCGCTACGGCTACTCGATGAACCAGCATTCCCTGACCACCGCGATGCAGCAGTCGCTGCACTACTGCGCGCTGCAATCGCGCAATTGTGGCCAGTCTGCCAGCACGACCAGCGAAGGCTATTCGGCCATCGCGACGGGCACGGTTGCGTTGGGCTTTGCACTGGGTGAGAAGACTGCGGACGCCGCGCAGCGCAAGGCCGAAAGAATGTGCAGGGAGCGCGCCAACGACTGCACGCTTGCATTGTTGTGGCGCGAAACCCCACCGCGTGATCTCGAGCCGCCACAGCGTCCTGCTGCCGCCGCTCCGGCACCTGCAACGACGCCTGCTGCAGTACCTGCCATCCGTAGCGATCACTAAGCACAGGCAGCCCCGCGCAGGCTGCACCTTCGAACACCGGACAAAGAAAAACGCCTGCAGATCGAGGATCTGCAGGCGCTTCTTTGTATCTGGCGGAGTGAGAGGGATTCGAACCCTCGATAGAGCTTTTGACCCTATACTCCCTTAGCAGGGGAGCCCCTTCGGCCACTCGGGCATCACTCCGGGGTATTCACCGCGTCTGGTGCGTTGCACCTCAGCGGGGCGTGAATCATAACGTTAATCGAGTGCGAAGGTAAAGCGTTATTCGGCAGAATTTTCGCTACCGGCGCCACCGGCTTCGTCACCGCGCTGGATGCGCTGATAGATCTCTTCGCGATGCACAGCGACGTCCTTCGGCGCGGTGATGCCGATACGCACCTGGTTACCCTTGACGCCAAGCACGGTGACGCTCACCGAGTCACCGATCATCAGGGTTTCGCCGACGCGGCGAGTCAGGATCAACATTTTTGCAAGTCTCCATGGAACCGTGTGGAAGGGTATCCCCCACCGGCTTGACGCTCCGTCAAGAAGCGCTACCACGACAAAGGGAAAAGATTCGCAATGGTACCGTCAGCCGTCCCGCTCCTACAAGGAGGGGGACGGCCGGGTTCATCACAGGCGGGGGCTGACCCATTCGACAACTGCAGCCAGCGCAGTGGCAAGGGCGGGCCCGTCCTCGCCACCACCCTGGGCGAGGTCCGGGCGTCCGCCGCCCTTGCCCCCGATCTGACCGGCGATATGGGACAACAGTTCCCCGGCCTTGACCTTGCCCATTGCGCTGCCGTTCACACCCGCAACCAGGGCCGCTTTGCCGTCCTGGGCGCCGGCCAGCACGATCACCGCGTCACCCAGCTGCTGCTTCAGGCGATCCATGGCGTCACGCAGGGCCTTGGCGTCGAAGCCCTCCAGGCGGGCAGCCAGGACCTTCACCCCGGCGACCTCGACAGCCTGGCCGGACAGGTCGGCGGTGGCACCGGCCGCGACCTTGGCCTTCACGGCTTCCAGCTCGCGCTCCAGCTGCTTCTGGCGCTGGCCGAGGGCGCGGATCTTCTCGACCACGTCACCGGCGCTGCCACCGAGCAGCTCGGCGGCTTCGGCCAGGCGGGCCTCTTCGGCGTCCACATAGTCAAGGGCGCCCTGGCCGGTGACCGCCTCGATGCGGCGCACGCCGGCGGAAACACCGCCCTCGGAGGTGATCTTGAACAGGCCGATATCACCGGTACGGTTGACGTGGGTACCGCCGCACAGCTCGGTGGAATAGTCACCCATCTTCAGCACGCGCACATGCTCGCCGTACTTCTCGCCGAACAGGGCCATCGCGCCGAAGTCCAGCGCTTCCTGCATGGCCATGGTGTGCACTTCGGCGGCGTTGTTGGCACGCACCTGCTGGTTGACCTTGCGCTCGATCACCGCCAGCTCTTCCGCGCTGATCGGCTGGAAGTGCGAGAAGTCGAAACGCAGGCGGTCCGGCGCGACCAGCGAGCCCTTCTGCTGCACATGGGTGCCCAGCACTTCGCGCAGGGCGGCGTGCAGCAGGTGGGTCGCCGAGTGGTTGAGGATGGTGGCGCCGCGACGCTCGCCGTCAACCTGGCCGGACAGCACGTCGCCGACCTTCAGGCCGCCTTCGGACAAGGTGCCGACATGGCCATGGAACTGGCCGGCGAACTTCTGGGTATCTTCCACCGCCAGGCGCACACCGTTGCCGGTCAGCACGCCGGTGTCGCCGACCTGACCGCCGGATTCGGCGTAGAACGGGGTCTGGTTGGTGATGACGATGACCGCATCACCGGCATCGACCGACTGCACCGGACGACCGTCCTTGAGCAGCGCCAGCACGGTCAGGCCATCGGCCTGCAGGCGGTCATAGCCCAGGAACACGGTCGGGCTGAGGGTGGCCACCAGCTCGGCCGGCAGGGTCACGCCGCCGCCGAACTTGCCGGCCGCACGCGCGGTCTCGCGCTGCTGCTCCATCGCGGCATCGAAGCCGGCGATGTCGACGGTCAGGTCGCGTTCGCGGGCGATGTCCTGGGTCAGGTCGAGCGGGAAACCGTAGGTGTCGTACAGGCGGAAGGCGTCAACGCCCGGGATCACGCCATTGCTGGCTTTGCCAGCCACGTCCTCGAAGATCTTCATGCCGGCGTCGAGGGTTTCAGCGAAACGCTCTTCCTCGGCCTGCAGCGCACGGGTAACGGTGTCCACTGCCGCCGGCAGTTCCGGATAGGCCTCGCCCATCTGTTCGACCAGGGTCGGCACCAGCTTGCTGAAGAACGGCTGGCGCACGCCCAGCATCCAGCCGTGGCGCAGGGCGCGGCGGATGATACGGCGCAGCACGTAGCCGCGGCCTTCGTTGGAGGGCAGCACGCCGTCGACGATCAGGAACGAACAGGCGCGGATGTGATCGGCGATCACGCGCAGCGACTTGTTCTCCAGGTCGGCCGTACCGGTCAGCTCCGACGCCTTGCGGATCAGCGCCTGGAACAGGTCGATCTCATAGTTGGTATGCACGTGCTGCAGGATCGCCGCCAGGCGCTCCAGGCCCATGCCGGTATCCACGCACGGCGCCGGCAGCGGCACCAGGGTGCCGTCGGGCTGGCGGTCGAACTGCATGAACACCAGGTTCCAGATCTCGATGAAACGGTCGCCGTCCTCATCCGGGGAGCCCGGGGGGCCGCCGGCGATATGGTCGCCGTGGTCGTAGAAGATCTCGGTGCACGGGCCGCACGGACCCGTGTCGGCCATCTGCCAGAAGTTGTCCGAGGCGAACGGCGCGCCCTTGTTGTCACCGATGCGCACGATGCGCTCTTCCGGAATGCCGACCATGTCGCGCCACAGCGCGTAGGCTTCGTCATCGGTCTGGTAGACGGTGACCAGCAGGCGCTCGGCCGGCAGCTTCCAGACCTGGGTCAGCAGCTCCCAGGCCCAGGCGATCGCGTCCTTCTTGAAGTAGTCGCCGAACGACCAGTTGCCCAGCATCTCGAAGAAGGTGTGGTGGCGTGCGGTGTAACCCACCTGGTCGAGGTCGTTGTGCTTGCCGCCCGCCCGCAGGCAGCGCTGGACATCGGCCGCGCGCACGTAGCTGCGCTTCTCCGCGCCAAGGAACACGTCCTTGAACTGCACCATGCCGGAGTTGGTGAACAGCAGGGTCGGATCGTTGCCCGGCACCAGCGGCGCCGACGGCACGATGGTGTGGCCTTTGCCCTTGAAGAATTCAAGGAAATCGCTGCGGATCTGGGAGGTCGTGAATTTGGCGGATGCGTTCATTGGGGGCTGGCAGTCTGCGGGCCGGCGGACCCGGACCACCGGCCACATTGGCCAGGGTCGCAAGGGACCGCCGAAAACCTAAAGGGTATCAGGCCCGGCGCCGCCAGTCTCAGTCATCCGGGTCGTAGCGGGTCGCGCGGCGGATGCTGTCGCCGTCAAAGCCACGTCTAGCCAACAGATCGGCGGCCTTGCGCCGCTGCGTCAGGTCCTGCGGGCCAGCCTCGCCGAAGCGGCGGCGGACCAGGTCACGGGCGTTTTCCTGCCAGTCCCCCTCATAGCTGTCCATCGCCGCCGCAATCGCAGCACTGTCCAGCCCATGGGTGCCCAGCTCGGCGCGGACATGGATCGGCCCGTAGCCGGTGTTGGCGCGCATCCGCACCAGGTTCTCGGCAAAACGGGTGTCGTCCTGCCAGCCCGCCTCGGTCAGCTTGGCCACGGCAGCCTGCGCGGCTTCGTCTTCGATGCCACGGGCGGTCAGCTTGCGGGTCAGCTCCCTGCGCGAATGCTCGCGGCGGACCAGCAGGCCCAGCGCGCGTTGCACGGGCGTCTGCTCACGTGGCCGGCGCTTGCGGCCGGTTGGAATATCGTCGGAGTCGGACATCGGTGCTCCAAGGGTGGCGCCGTCCGTGGCGCCCTGCCCATCCCTGGGCGATTCGAACCTGCGAGGCAGGGCGACGTCACTGACGGCGCCGCCCTGCCCCACAGCAAGCCTTACTCGTCGTCGCCGTCGTCGTCGCCTTCCTCGCGGACGGCTTCAGTCGGCTGGAACTTCTCGCGCAGCTCGGCTTCGAGCTTGGCGGCGACGGTCGGGTTGTCACGCAGGTAACCGCGGGCGTTGTCCTTGCCCTGGCCGATGCGCTCCTCACCGTAGCTGTACCAGGCGCCGGCCTTCTCGACCAGCTTGGCCTCCACGCCCATGTCGATCAGTTCGCCTTCGCGGCTGATGCCCTCGCCGTACAGGATCTCGGTGATGACCTGCTTGAACGGCGGTGCCAGCTTGTTCTTGACGACCTTGATCTTGGTCTGGTTGCCGATGATCTCGTCGCCCTTCTTGATCGCGCCGATGCGGCGGATGTCCAGGCGGACCGAGGCGTAGAACTTCAGCGCGTTACCACCGGTGGTGGTTTCCGGGCTCTGGCCCGGCATCATCACGCCGATCTTCATGCGCAACTGGTTGATGAAGATCACCAGCGTATTGGAGCGCTTGATGTTGCCGGTCAGCTTGCGCAGCGCCTGGCTCATCAGGCGGGCCTGCAGGCCCGGCAGCTGGTCGCCCATCTCGCCTTCGATTTCGGCCTTCGGGGTCAGCGCGGCGACCGAGTCGACCACCAGGATGTCCACCGAGCCCGAACGGACCAGCATGTCGGCGATTTCCAGCGCCTGCTCACCGGTATCCGGCTGCGACAGCAGCAGGTCATCCACGTTCACGCCCAGCTTGCCGGCGTAGATCGGGTCCAGTGCATGCTCGGCGTCGATGAAGGCCGCCGTGCCGCCCAGCTTCTGGCATTCGGCGATGGCCTGCAGGGTCAGGGTGGTCTTGCCCGAGGATTCCGGCCCGTAGATCTCAACGACACGGCCCTTCGGCAGGCCACCAATGCCCAGTGCGATGTCGAGCATCAGCGAACCGGTCGGGATGGCTTCAACGGGCTCGACCACGCGGTCGCCCATGCGCATCACCGAGCCCTTGCCGAACTGCTTCTCGATCTGGCCCAGAGCTGCAGCGAGGGCGCGCTTCTTGTTCTCGTCCATCGGTTGGGTCCTTGCAGAGGTGATGTCGTTGGAGGTGCTGTCTTTGGGGGTCTTCTTTGCCATGGGCTCACTTTAAGTCGGACGTATCGCACAGGCTGAGATTCTGCCCGGCGCTCTGAAAAGAATTATCGGACATCCGTACCAACCTCAGTGGAACCAGAGAATCGCCACAAAAGACCGCGGGGAAATGCAATGCGAAACGGGTCAACGGTTGGGTCGCAGCAGGCCGCAATAGAGGCCTTCGATCGCAAAGTCCTGATCCGGCAGCACTTCGATCGGCCTGTAGTCGGGGTTGCGCGGCAGCAGACGGATGCGGTCCTTGGCGATCTTCAGCAGCTTGACCGTGATCTCGTCATCGATGCGGGCCACCACGATCTGCCCGGAATGGGCGTCACGGGTACGGTGCACGCCGATCAGGTCACCGTCGAAGATGCCCTCGTCGATCATCGAATCGCCCTGCACCTTCAGCAGGTAGTCCGGCGCCGGCGAGAAGAACACCCGGTCCAGCACCACGAAATCGTCCGAGCCGATATCGGCACCGATCGGCAGGCCGGCCGCCACCCGACCCAGCACCGGCAGCCGCAGCACGCTGTCGGGCAAGCCCGGCTCGGCCAGCTTCTCGACCGGCGGGGCCTGCACCAGGCGGATCCCGCGGGCCTGGCCTGGGATGCGGCGGATCGCGCCGGCCTGCTCCAGGGCTTCCAGGTGGTACTGGGCCGCGCGCACGCCCTTGAAGCCGAACGCACGTGCGATTTCAGTCTGCGACGGCGGTGCGCCTTCGCTCTCGATACGCTCGGCGATCAACTGCAGGATCGCCTGCTGGGTGTCGGTCAGGTCCATGGTTAGTAGTATTACTACTAACGTTCAGATCTGCAAGTGCCGGGTGCGACAGGAGGTGACACCTACCTGCGGGGACGAGGCATGGTCGGCAACCGTCGCAGGGCATGGCCCGGCGGGTAAAGGCAAAAGCAGCCGACCAGCGGTCGGCTCTACAGGAATCGCTGCGCGATTCAGCGGTAAACACACTCATGTGTGTTTACCGCTTCTCCATATCGAGAACAGGATCCAGACGCCACAGAAGCCGGCGCCGATGAAGCCGCATACGCCCAGCGCCAGCAGCCAGCGGCTGGAGACGCCGCCGACGCTGTGCATCACGATCGACGAGCCGATGATCAGGGCGGCGGTCACGATGCCCATCACCAGCCGGTTCGCCGCGCGGTTCACCTGTTCGCCGAAACCCTGCAGCGCCGTGGTCTCCACCTTCAGCTGCAGGCGACCACGGCGCGCGGCCTGCACCAGCTTGCGCAGGTCACGCGGCAGTTCACCGGCGAAATCGACCAGGCCCAGCAGGCTGCGCCGACCGCGCTTGAGCAGCGCCTTTGGCGCATAGCGCTGCAACACCACCCGCTCCAGGAACGGGCGCGCGGCGCTGGCCATGTCGAAATCCGGGTCCAGCTGGCGCCCCATGCCTTCCAGCGTCAGGAACGCCTTGATCATCAGCGCCAGGTCGGCCGGCAGGGTCAGGCTGTAGCTGCGCAGCAACTGGGTGATGTCGCCCAGCATCAGCCCGATGCGCAGGTCCTTCAACGGCACACCGCGGTACTGGTCAACGAACTGGCTGATGTCGTGCTGCAGCCGGTTCTCGTCCACTTCCACACCACCGGCCCAGTCCAGCAGCACGTCGGCCACGCTCTGCGGGTCCTGCTCGACCAACCCGTGCAGCAGCTGTGCGACCTGGAAGCGACGCACTTCCGACAGCGCGCCGACCATGCCGAAATCGATCACGCCGATGCGGCCATCGCGCAGGTAGATGATGTTGCCTGGGTGGGGATCAGCATGGAAGCTGCCGTCCTCCAGCACCATCTTCAACACGATGTCGGCGCCGCGCCGTGCGAGTTCGCGCCGGTCCAGGCCAGCCGCGTCGACACCCGCCAAGTCCCGTCCGGGAATGCCGTCGACGAAGTCCTGCACGTTCAGGCTTTCGCAGGTCCACTGCCAGTGCACGCGAGGAATCAGGATGTCGTCGCGGCCATTGAAGTTACGTGCGATGCGCTCGGCGTTGCGGCATTCGGCGGCGAAATCCAGCTCGCGGCGCAGTGACACGGTGAATTGCTGCACGACCTCGGCCGGACGATAGCGGCGCAGGTCCGGCAGGCGCGCTTCGACGATCTCGGCCAGCCGCGCCAGCAGCCGCAGGTCGGCCTCGACCACATCGCGGATGCCGGGGCGACGCACCTTCAGCACCACCTCCCGACCGTCATGCAGCCGCGCACGATGGGCCTGCGCCAGCGAGGCGGCTGCCATCGGGGTTTCATCAAGGAAAGCGAATACCTCCGCCGGCGACGCGCCAAGGTCGGCCTCGAGCTGCTCGCGGATGTCCGCGTACGGCAACGCCGGCACTGCGTTCTGCAGCTCGGAGAGCTCGGCAATCCATTCCGGAGGCAGCAGGTCGACACGGGTCGCCAGCACCTGGCCGAGCTTGACGAAGGTCGGGCCGAGATCCTGCATCGCGCTGCGCACGCGCACCGGCGCGGTCATCCGCAGCAGTTCCTGCCGCTCCTCGTTCCAGTGCAGCAGGCGCCCTGCCCGTTCAAGCGTGGTGGCCAGGCCGATGCGCCGCACCACGTCGCCGAAGCCATAACGGATCAGGACAACGGCAATTTCCTGCAGTCGGCCCAGGTCACGGACCGTGCCCAGCGTTTCCCACATCATGCGTGCTCCGGACGATTACCGGAGCAGCATGTCACAGCTGGGCGTCGATGCCGCGCAATGCCGCCGCCACGGTTTGCCGGCGGATGGCTTCGCGGTCGCCGTCGAACTGGAACAGCTCGGCGCGGGCGTAGCCGCCACGGCGCTTCCAGCCGATCCAGACACTGCCGACCGGTTTGTCCGGGCTGCCGCCGCCGGGGCCGGCGATCCCGGTCACCGCCACGGCGATGCCGGCACCGGAATTGACCAGTGCACCCGAGACCATTTCCAGCACGGTTTCGCGGCTGACCGCGCCGAACTGCTCCAGGGTCTGCGCGCGCACGCCCAGCAGGCGCTGCTTGGCTTCGTAGCTGTAGACCACCATGCCGCAGTCGAAGAACGCCGACGACCCGGCGATATCGGTCATGCATTTGGCGATCCAGCCACCGCTGCAGCTCTCAGCGGTCACCAGCTGCAGCGAGGCCTGCTGCAGGCGCTGCCCGAGCGCGGCGGACTGGGCGTTGAGATCGGCGTCGGTGGGAATGGACATCGGCATGATGGTGGGGTGAAGAACCTGCACGTTGTACCGCAGATGACAGGTCGATGTCGCGGGCCGGCGGCACGGTTGCGCTGCCGGCCAGCGGCCGGCACTACCGGGCCTTGGTCGCTACCTCACCACTCCGGCAGCTTTTCCGGCAACAGGGCCCGGATCGGCGCGCCGTCGGCACTGGCGGCAAGCTTCTCGGCCTCGGCGATCGGCAGGTCAACCTGCAGCAGCCAGCCCTCTTCATCGGCCTGTTCGCTGCGGATCACTTCCAGCTGGTGCAGGCGCGCGCGCAGGCGGCCGGCATCGGGCGGCAGGCGCAGTTCACCGGTCACGTGCTGCAGGCCCAGGCGCTTGCCCAGCACCGCCTGCAGCAGGTCCAGGCCCCGCCCGTCACGCGCGGAAATCCATACCCGCTCGCGTCGCGATTCATCAGGAATGCCGTCCTGGCCATCGTGGCGGACGTCGGCACCGTCGATGCGGTCGATCTTGTTGAACACCAGCAGCTGCGGCAGATCGCCAGCGCCGACCGCGGTCAGCACCTCGTCGACCTGGGCGATGCGCTCCTCGCGATGCGGATCGGCGGCGTCGACCACGTGCAGCAGGAAGTCCGCTTCGCGCGCCTCTGACAGGGTCGAGCGGAACGCGGCGACCAGGTCATGCGGCAGGTCGCGGACAAAGCCGACGGTATCGGCCAGCACCACGTTACCCCCGGGGACCGCAATGCGGCGCACGGTCGGGTCCAGCGTGGCAAACAGCTGGTCGGCGGCGTAGGCCTCGGCACCGGTCATGGCATTGAACAGGGTCGACTTGCCGGCGTTGGTGTAGCCCACCAGGGCCACGCGCGGCAGTTCGCTGCGCACGCGAGCACGGCGCATCTGGGTGCGCTGCACTTCCACCTTCTCCAAGCGCTTCTGCAGCTGCTCGACCCGCTTCTGCAACAGGCGCCGGTCGGTTTCCAGCTGGGTTTCACCCGGACCACGCAGGCCGATCGAACCGCCGCGCTGGCGTTCAAGGTGGGTCCAGCCGCGCACCAGCCGCGTGGCCAGGTGGCGCAGCTGCGCCAGCTCGACCTGCAGCTTGCCTTCGTGGCTGTGCGCACGCTGGGCAAAGATGTCCAGGATCAGGCCGGTACGGTCGATCACCCGGCGCTCCAGGAAGCGTTCCAGGTTGCGCTCCTGACCGGGGCTCAACGCATGGTTGACCAGGATCAGGTCGGCGCCGCTGGCATCGGCCGCCGCCTTGATCTCGTCCAGCTTGCCGCTGCCGATCAGGGTCGACGGGTTGGGACGGTCCAGGCGCGCGGTGATCGTCGCGGCGATGCTGGCCCCAGCCGAGCGGGCCAGATCACCGAACTCTTCCAGCACATCGTCTTCCAGCTTGCCGAAATGCGGCTGGATCAACAGGGCGTGTTCGCCCTTTCTCGAGCGGTCAAACATTCACCGCTCCGGTATTACTCGTCTGCTTCATCACCTGCCTGACCACCTTCACCCGATTGCACGTAACCACCGCCCGGACCGACCTTCACGTTGCGTGCCGGGACGACCGTGGAAATGGCGTGCTTGTAGACCATCTGGCTGACCGTGTTGCGCAGCAGGACCACGAACTGGTCGAACGACTCGATCGTTCCCTGCAGCTTGATGCCGTTCACCAGGTACACCGAAACCGGCACGCGTTCGCGCCGCAGTGCATTCAAGAAAGGATCCTGCAGCGATTGCCCCTTGGACATTGCACACTCCTGATTATTGTTCTTATTGGGTTGCCGACGGTTGCCACGGCCCCCGAGCCGCCCGCCGTCCAATGATGTTACACGGCTGGCGGGGGTTCAGCGTGCGACGAAGGTCGACACCGCGCCGGCCAGGCGCTCGTTGTCGATATGGGGGTCGAACCAGCGCGCATCAAGTTCGCCACGCAGCCAGGTCAGCTGGCGCTTGGCCAGCTGGCGGGTGGCGAAGATCGCCTTGTCACGGAAACGGGCGGCATCCCCCTCCCCGTCCAGGTATTCCCAGGCCTGGCGGTAGCCGACTGCACGTACCGCAGGCAGGTCCAGGGGCGCCTGCACCGTGGCCATTTCCGGCATCGCGCGCAGTGCCCGCACCTCGTCGAGGAAGCCCTGTGCCAGCATGAGATCGAAGCGGGCCTCGATGCGCTGGTGCAGGACGGCGCGGTCGCGCGGGGCCAGGATCAGCTTGAGGGTACGTACCGGCAGCGGCGCCACGCCCGGCCGGCGCTGCCATTCCGAGATGGGGGTACCGGTCAGGCGATAGACCTCCAGCGCCCGCTGGATGCGTTGCGGGTCGGTGGCATGGATGCGGGCAGCCGCGGCCGGATCGACCTTGGCCAGCTCGGCATGCAGCGCCGCCCAGCCACGCTCGGCCGCTTCGGCACTGAGCATTTCGCGCATTGCCGGGTCGGCTTCGGGCATCGGCGACAAGCCCTGCAGCAGGGCACGGAAGTACAGGCCGGTGCCACCAGCCAGGATCGGCATCTTGCCGCGCCCCACGATATCGGCCACGACACGGCCGGCATCGGCGGCAAACTCGGCCGCCGAATAGGTCTGCCAGGGCTCGCGCAGGTCCAGCAGGTGATGCGGGGCCTGCGCGCGTTCGGCGGCATCGGGCTTGGCCGAACCGATGTCCAGGTGCCGGTACACCAGCGCCGAATCGACACTGACGATCTCGCCATCCAGCTGCCGAGCCAGGGCAATGGCCGTGGCCGTCTTGCCACTGGCCGTCGGCCCCATCACGGCGATCGCCAATGGCCGCCGGTCGATGCCCATCAGTCTTCGTCCGGCCAGCGGAGGGTCGGCGTGGCGTCGGCGCGCGGTGCCGGCACGGCGTCGACCGCCTGCCAGATCTTCAGCGCATCGACAGTGGCGGCCACGTCATGCACGCGCACGATGCTCGCGCCGCGCTGCACCGCGATCAGGTGCGCAGCCACCGAAGCCGCCACCCGTTCCGACGGTGTGTCGCGACCGGTCAGTTCACCGAGACTGCGCTTGCGCGACAGCCCGGCCAGCATCGGCACAGCCAATTCCAGGAAGCGCTCCGAGCGCGCCAGCAGGGTCATGTTGTGCGCGGTGGTCTTGCCGAAACCGAAGCCGAGATCGACCAGCAGGTTCTTCTTGGGAATGCCGGCCATTTCCGCAGCGAACAGGCGCTGCACGAGGAACCCGTGCACCTCGGCAACGACGTCGTCGTAGTGCGGATCAGCCTGCATGTGGCCGGGTTCCCCCTGCATGTGCATCAACACCACCGGCACGCCGGCTTCAGCGGCGGCGTCCAGCGCACCCTCCTGGCGCAGGCCGAAGATGTCATTGATCATGCCGGCACCGGCGGCCACCGCCGCGCGCATCACCTCCGGCTTGAAGGTGTCGATGCTGATCGGCACCGCAGTGCGGGCGGCCAGCTGTTCAACCACAGGAATCACCCGGCGCAGCTCTTCCTCGATCGATACCGGGGCAGCACCCGGGCGGGTGGACTCACCGCCGACGTCGAGCAGATCGGCGCCTTCCTCGACCAGCTTCAGGCCATGTGCGACCGCAGCCTCGGTGGTGTCGTGCGCGCCGCCATCGGAGAACGAGTCCGGGGTGACGTTGACGATGCCCATGACCCGGGCACGGTCGAGGCGCAGGATGCGGCCGGCGCAATCGAGCTGGGGCGAGGTATCGAACATGGGCAATCCTGCAGGGACAACGGCGGGTAGTTTAGTTCGGCAGGGCGGCGCCCTGCACCCGCAGAGGCCAGAGCGACAGCAACGGCCAGAGCAACAGCGGGTTTACTGGGGAATGGCGGGGTGGGTCCGGTTGCGGGGGCCGCTGCAAGTACGTCCATGTAAGCTCGGTCGCCGCATCCATGCGGCTCACGCCCCCGCAACCGGACCCACCCCGCCTTCGACAGATTTCCGCGATCTGCCCGCGCTTCTGTAGAGCCGAGCCATGCTCGGCTCAAATCTCACAGATATCGAGATATTCGATTTAGATGGAAAGTCATCCAAGCATCGCGTGGATCTACCGTGTCGACCAAGGTCGACACCTACCAACAGCGACTGGAATCTGTCAGAGGTGGGGCGGTGTGGGTTGGCAGGACCGTTGGCGCCATGGATGGCGCCATCGAGCCCCCAGGGGTGAGGGCGCTTTGCTTGCGAAGCACTGCTTCGCAAGCGCCCGAACGCACAGCCGCCAGCGGCTGGGCCGGTCTGGGGGTTTACGGCGTGTCCTGCCAACCCACACCGCCCCGCCATCCCACGGAATGCCGCTGTTGCTGTTGCCGCTGAGGTTGCCGGCCAGCGGCCGGCACTACCACAGGTGCAGGGCGCAGCCCTGCCGATACCCCTCAACGACGGCGGCGCTTGCGGTCCACGTACAGGGTCTTGGCGATGCTCAACACGATGCCGACCGCGATACCCACCACGCAGCCCAGCAGCAGGTTGTCGGCACCCAGGCCTACCCCTACGCCCACCACGGTGGCGATGACCATCTCGACGGTGTGGGAAATCGGTTCGGGCTTCGGGGCGGACATGCGGGCTCCAGCGTCAGTTCCGTGCTTCGGAAGGGGCCAATGGCCCGGAAACGACGAAGCCGGGTTGCCCCGGCCTCGTCTGGTGTCACGTGCAGCGGGCCGTCAGTGCGATTCGGCCGGGCCTGCGATCGGCGGCAGCGGACGGGCGTCGCCGCCCTTGTCGTTGCCACCATCCTTGTTCGACTTGTTCCAGCCGGCCGGCGGCGGCGGATCGCGGCCTTCCATGATGGCGTCGATCTGCGGCGCGTCGATGGTCTCGTACTGCAGCAGCAGCTGCGACATGGCGTGCAGCTTGTCCAGGTTGGCGGTCATCAGCTCGGTGGTGCGTGCGTAGGCCTCGTCGAGGATGTTGCGCACTTCCTCGTCGATGCGGCGCGCGGTGTCGTTGGACACGCTCTTGTGCTGGGTGACCGAGCGGCCCAGGAACACCTCGTCGTCCTCTTCGCCATAGGCGATCGGGCCGAGCTGGTCGGACAGGCCCCACTTGGTGACCATGTTGCGGGCCATCTTGGTGGCGCGCTCGATATCGTTGGACGCGCCAGTGGTGACCTTGTCGGCACCGAAGATCAGTTCCTCGGCCACGCGGCCACCGTACAGCGAGCACAGCTGCGACTTGATCGCCACGCGGTTCATCGAGTACTTGTCGCCTTCCGGCAGGTACATCGTCACACCCAGCGCACGACCGCGCGGAATGATGGTGACCTTGTAGACCGGGTCATGCTCGGGCACCAGGCGGCCGACGATGGCGTGGCCCGCTTCGTGGTAGGCGGTGAGGGTCTTCTCCTCCTCGCTCATGGCCATCGAGCGGCGCTCGGCACCCATCAGGATCTTGTCGCGGGCACGGTCGAAGTGGTCCATGCGGACTTCCTTCTCGTTGCCACGCGCGGCGAACAGCGCCGCCTCGTTGCAGAGGTTGGCCAGATCGGCACCGGAGAAGCCCGGGGTACCACGCGCGATCACCATCGGCTCGACGTCGTCGGCCAGCGGCAGCTTGCGCATGTGAACCTTCAGGATGTGCTCGCGGCCCTTCACGTCCGGCAGGCCCACCACGACCTGGCGGTCGAAACGGCCCGGACGCAGCAACGCCGGGTCCAGCACGTCCGGACGGTTGGTCGCGGCGATCACGATCACACCCTCGCCACCCTCGAAGCCGTCCATCTCGACCAGCAGCTGGTTCAGGGTCTGCTCGCGCTCGTCATGACCGCCGCCCAGGCCGGCACCACGGTGGCGACCGACGGCGTCGATTTCGTCGATGAAGATGATGCATGGGGCGTGCTTCTTGGCCTGCTCGAACATGTCGCGCACGCGGCTGGCGCCGACGCCGACGAACATTTCCACGAAGTCCGAACCGGAGATCGAGAAGAACGGCACCTTGGCTTCGCCGGCGATGGCCTTGGCCAGCAGCGTCTTGCCGGTACCCGGCGGGCCCACCATCAGCACGCCGCGCGGAATCTTGCCGCCCAGCTTGGTGAACTTGGACGGGTCGCGCAGGAAGTCGACCAGCTCGCCCACTTCTTCCTTGGCCTCGTCGCAGCCGGCGACGTCGGCGAAGGTGACCTTGATCTGGTCTTCGCCCTGCAGCTTGGCGCGCGACTTGCCGAAGGACATCGCGCCCTTGGCACCGCCGCCACCGCCCTGCATCTGGCGCATGATGAACAACCAGAAGCCGATGATCAGGATGACCGGCAGGAAGTTCATCAGGATCGCGCCCAGGGAGATGCCGCTGGACGGCTCTTCCTGCACGATCTCCACGTTCTTGGTGCGCAGCACGTTGATCAGGTCACGATCGAACGGTGCGGTGATGGTGGACGACTGCCCACCGCGGGTGGTGTAGGTCAGCTGGCTGGTGCCGCCGCGCATGTCGCCGCCGAAGGCGACCTTCTGCACGTTGCCGCTGTCCACCTGGTCCAGGAACTGCGAGTACGACGCACCCTGCGCCCCGGCCCCGGAGGTCTTGGGCGAGAAGCTCTGGAAGACCACCATCAGCACGACGGCGACGACCACCCATAGCAGGAGGTTCTTGGTCAAGTCGTTCATCCTCATTGGCTCCGGTGTTCCTCTTAGTGCTGGCGTTGCGTTGGGGTCGAACTTGCGTACGTTGCGAGCTTACTTCATGTGGGCGCGTTTTCCCTGACCCAAGGCATACACCTCGGGAGAGCGCTTGCGCGAGGCCTCCGGCTTGCGGATGGAGACCTTGTCGTACCTGCGGCGCATTTCGCGCACATAGTCGTCAAAGCCTTCACCCTGGAACAGCTTGATCAGGAATGCCCCACCGGTCTTCAGGTGGTTGTCGGCAAAATCCAGGGCCAGCTCCGCCAGGTGCATCATCCGCGGCTGGTCGACCGCGCCCACACCACTCTTATTGGGGGCCATGTCCGACAGCACAAGGTCTACCGGCTGATCCCCGAGCATGGCTTCAAACTGAGATAGGACGGCTTCTTCCCTGAAGTCACCATGAAGGAACTCCACGCCGGCCAGCGGCGGCATGTCCAGGATGTCCAGCGCCAGCACGCGGCCAGTGTCGCCAATCTGTCTCCGAACCTGCTGAGACCAGCCTCCCGGGGCCGCTCCCAGGTCGACCACGACCATGTGCGGCTTCAGCAAGCGGTCACGTTCGAGCAGCTCTTCGAGCTTGTAGGCGGCGCGCGAGCGCATGCCTTCGGCCTGCGCCTTCTTCACGAAGGGGTCGGAGAAATGTTCCTTGAGCCAGCGCTGGCTGCTTTTGCTGCGGGTTGCCATTGAAAATAGGGGCTGATGGGGTCCTCATGATACCCTGATCGCCCCATTCAACCGTGTTTTCCTGCATGTCCATCGCCCTGACCGCCTCCCAGACCCGTTTCCTGCGCGGCCAAGCCCACGACCTGAAGGCCCTGCTGCAGACCGGCGGCAAGGGCGTGACCCCGGCCTTCATCGCTGAGCTGAACGAAGTGCTGGAGCGCCATGAGCTGGTCAAGGTGAAGGTCGCTGCCGAGGACCGCGACGCCCGTGACGTGATGATCGGCGAGATTGTCGCAGCCACCGAAAGCGCGCTGGTGCAGCGCATCGGCCACGTTGCCGTGCTGTACCGCCCGAGCAGGGAACAGCGCCAGATCGTGCTGCCGCGCGGCTGATCGCCCTACTGCCATGCAGCTGAACCACGAACCGCCTGATTACGCCTACAGCCTGCGCGCCGCCGACGGCCGCTCGGCGCGGGTCAACGACCAGGCGCTGGGCAGCAGCTTCTTCCTGACCCCGGAGCAGCTGGTCGAGCACTGGCCGGTGAAGCAGGCCGCCGAGCTGCAGCTGGCCGACCTGGAGCCGATCCTGGCACTGAACCCGGCACTGATCGTGCTTGGCACCGGCGACCGCCAGGTGTTCCCGCCGGCCGTGGTGATGGCCGCCTGCCTGTCGCGCGGCATTGGCCTGGAAGTGATGAACAATCCGGCCGCCGCACGCACTTTCAACATCCTGGCCGCTGAAGGCCGCAAGGTCGCCGCCGCCTTCATCCTGGAAGGCTGAGTTCGAGTCGCCGGGTGCGCCCCGGCGCTAGCTGCCCGAAGCTGTGCAGCGGAAGGCCGAGAACGCCTTGAGCCGGCCAATCAGGTTGCCACCCTGCCCCCAGCGGATATCCATGACCTTCCAGTCGCGGTCCTGCCGCTGCAGCAGGACCCGGTCGGTCCAGTGATAGTCGCCCACGGCCATGTCAACGCGGATCCAGGTGGCGTCACCGCTTGATCGGGGCATTCCTGCGGATATCGTTTCCGGCCGATCCGGTGCCAGCAGATACGGGCTCTGGTCGAGCATGTGCGGCTTTTCGTCGCGCGCGGCCAGCGTGCTGCAGGCCCTTTCGTAAGCGCGCTGGGCATCAATGGCCGCGCGCAGGGCATCGCCCAGCAGTGGCGGAATGGCTGTTTCGTTCGACGCCGGCGCCTGGATGGCGTCATAGAGACGGGTGACCACGTCACGCGGATCGCTGGCGGCTGCGGCCAGCGGCGCGACGATGAGCAGCGCGAGAGCGGAAGCAAAGCGGAACATGCGGCACCGGGGCGGATGGGACCACTCAAGAATGCCGGGTATTCCATCCGCAGCAAAGGTGAGCCTGCGACACACAAAATCGCAAGCGACCGCATCTCTGCGCTACCCGAGTCGAGCATGGCTCGACGCTACAGGTCAGGAGGGCCGGGCATGGCCCGGCCGCTACCTGATCCAACGGCGTCAGCGTGCCGGCAGGTACTGCTGCGGGTCGACCGGCTTGCCGTTGTAGCGGATCTCGAAGTGAACCATGTCGCGGTTCGCACCGGTGCGGCCCATCTCGGCGATCTGCTCCCCCGCCTTCACGCTCTGGCCTTCATTCACCAGGCGCTTGCGGTTGTGGCCATAGGCCGACAGCCACTGGTCGCTGTGCTTGATGATGATCAGCTCGCCGTAGCCGACCAGGCCGGCGCCGGAATACACCACCACGCCATTGGCCGTGGCCTTCACCGGCTGGCCGCTGGTGCCGGCGATGTCCACGCCCTGCTTGGTCGCGTCGCCGGCCACGTAGCGGCCAACTATCGCGCCATCGGCCGGCCAGCGCCAGGCGATGTTGCTCTTCACCGGACCCGCCGGTGCGGTGGTCGGCGCGGTGCTGCCGGCAGTGCTGCCACCGGAACGCGGCGCGGTGACCACCGTGGTCGGCGCGCGGCCGCCGCTGGCACCGGCCGGATACAGGCGGATCACCTGCCCCGGATGGATCGTCGAGGGGTTGTCCAGGCTGTTCCAGGCGATCAGATCGGCCGGAGTGATGTCGTGGATGCGGGCCAGCGCATAGATGGTGTCACCCTTGCGCACGACCACGGTCTGCCCCGGCTTGGGCACCGAGGTCTTTGGCGTGGTCACGCCCCCGCTGCTGCCGCCGCCACCGGGGCGGACCACAGTCGCGGTGCCACAGGCGGCCAGGGTGGAAACCAGCAACGCCAGCGCGCCGATGCGCACTCCCTTGCTCAGACGATCAGGACTCATGCGAACTTCGACCTCCATACAAGCCAGGCGATCAGCACCACCACCAACGCGGTGGCGATCCAGCCCAGCGGTTCAATCCAGCGGCGCAGCGCCGCTTCGGCACGCGCGCCACCGATCCGGATGACCGCGGCCAGCACGTACACGCGCTTGCCACGACCGATCAGCATGCTCAGCAGGTACTGCGGCATCGGTACGCCGACGATACCCGATGCCCACGTGAAGACCTTCATCGGGATCGGCATGAAGCCGCCCAGCACCAGGAAGGTGAACACCGCCCACGGCGATTCGGCCATCTTTGCCTGCACGGTGGTGATGCCCTGCTCGATCGCCGGCAGCATGCCCAGCGCCTCGAACAGCGGCTTGATCGCCTCGAAGGCGAAGTGACCCAGCGCGTAGCCGACCACGGCGCCGACCATCGACCCGGCCAGGCTGAGCGTGGCGAACCACCAGCCGCGCTTGGGCTGGGCCACGCACATCGGCGCCAGCATCACCTCCGGCATCACCGGGAAGATGATCGCTTCGAAGAAACTCAACACCGTCAGGTAGGTCGGCGCGCGTTCGTGCGCCGCCCACTTCATCGCCCGCTCGTACAGCGGCCCGAAAATCTTCATGCAACCCTGCTCCGTGGATTAGTCGAGCATGCCAGACAGCAGCGGCACGAAGGTGACCGGCGCCAGCACGCGTTGTTCGATGCTGCCGTCGGCCTTGCGGTCCAGCTGTACCAGCGACTGCGCTCCGGGGCCGCCGACCGGCGCCACCAACCGGCCGCCCTCGGCCAGCTGTTCGACCAGTGCGTCAACCAATGCCGGCGCCGCAGCAGTGACCACGATGGCATCGAACGGGCCGTGCTCGGCCCAGCCGACGCGGCCGTCGTCATGCTTGGTGCGGATGTTCATGCCCAGCGCACGGAAGCGCTTGCGCGCCTGCCGCAGCAGGTCTCCGATGCGCTCCACGGTGTAGACCTCCAGGCCCAGCGCGCCGAGGATGGCCGCCTGGTAGCCGGAACCCGTACCGACCTCCAGCACCCGCTTCGGCGCACCCTGCAGCACCGCCTCGGTCATCCGCGCCACGACCCACGGCTGTGAAATCGTCTGGCCGTGGCCGATCGGCAGCGCGGTGTCTTCGTAGGCGCGCGAGGCCAGCGCCTCGTCAATGAACAGATGGCGCGGCACCACCCGGATCGCATTCAAGGTGGGCTCGTCGACGATGCCAGCCTCGCGCAGGCGATCGACCAGGCGATCACGCACGCGCTGCGAGGTCATGCCGATGCCGACAGCTTCCGGCTGCAGGCGCAGGCGTGGACTCATGCCGGCCGGTCCAGTGCGGCGCTGAGGCCGCCGACCCAGCTGGCCACCTTCTCCAGCGCCTGGTAGCGGGTCAGGTCGACCTGGATCGGGGTGATCGAGATATGCCCGGTGCGCACCGCGTGGAAATCTGTGCCGGGGCCGGAGTCCTGCTCACGACCAGCCGGGCCGATCCAGTACACCTCGTTGCCGCGCGGGTCCTTCTGCGCGATGCAGCCTTCGGCGCGATGGCGGTTGCCGAGCCGGGTGACTTCAAAACCCTTGACCTCGTTCCACGGCAGGTCCGGCACATTGACGTTGAGGATGGTGTCGGCCGGCAGCGGATCGGCCTTGAGCCGGGCGACGATTTCCACGGCGGCACGCGCAGCGGTCTCGAAGTGCTTCGGATCGTGGTTGCGGCTGACCAGCGAGACCGCCACTGCCGGCAGGCCGAGGAAGCGACCTTCCATTGCCGCCGAGACGGTGCCGGAATAGATCACGTCATCGCCCAGGTTGGCGGCGTTGTTGATGCCGGACACGACAATGTCGGGCTCGAACTCCAGCAGGCCGGTCAGCGCCAGATGCACGCAGTCGGTGGGCGTACCGGCCACCGAAACGGTGTAATGGTCGATGCGCTTGAGGCGGATCGGCAGGTCCAGAGTGAGCGAGTTGCTGGCGCCGGAGCGGTCGCGGTCGGGTGCGACCACCGTGACTTCGTGGCCTGCCTCGCGCAGGACCGAGGCCAGCATCCGGATGCCTGCGGCGTCGACGCCGTCGTCGTTACTGACCAGGATTCGCATCTTCGATTTAACCGCTTGATTTTCCAAGAATTCGATTCCGTCACCGTGCAGTGTGGGCGGGACCGCCGTACTCCCCTGCGGAAGCCGTCGACCCTGCAAGGGCATCGTCTATTGTGCCGCATGCGAGCCGCGGGTCCTACCCTGCCGGCAGTCAGGGCCGACATCGAACCGTCATAGGCAGACCTGCGCCGGCGGTTTACCCTGTGCGCATGTCGCACCCTGAAGACGAAGATCCAGCCGCCCTGTTCCGTGCGGCCATCGGCGAAGTGACGCCGCTGCGCAAGGATGCCGAGCCGGCCCCGGCCGCGCCGCGGCCCAAGCCGCGCGCGCGCATGGCCGAACGCGACGAGGCCGAAGCGGCTGGCGAGTTCGCCCGGCTGCTGCGCGACAGCTCGCCACTGGAAGCCGGCGACGTGGCCAGCTATCGGCGCGACAACCTGCCGCCGCGCCTGTTCCAGCGGCTGAAGCGTGGACAGTACTCGGTGCAGGACGAACTGGACCTTCACGGCGCCACCGCCGCGCAGGCCGAGTCACTGCTGCGTCAGTTCCTGCTGGAGGCGCATGCTCACGAATATGGTTGCGTACGCATCATTCACGGCAAGGGCCTGCAGTCAGATGGCGGCGCGCCGGTGCTGAAGAACCTGGTCGATCGCCATCTGCGCCTGCGCAACGATGTGCTGGCGTTCCATTCGGCACCGACCGGGCAAGGCGGTACCGGCGCAGTGCTGGTGCTGCTGGCGCGCAGATGAAAAAGGGGACGGAGGGAATTAAGTCGTTTGTGCCACAAGCGACTTAATTCCCTCCGTCCCCTTTTTCAGTCAGGCCTGCGATGCGTCTTCGACCGGGCCGAGTTCGTGCAGTACCGCGGTGGCGTAGCAGCCCGGCGGCAACGCGAACGACAGCTCCAGCACGTCATCGGCCAGCCACTCATGCTGCAGCAAGGCCGGTCGCAGGCGCAGCGCGCGGCGCTCCTGTTTCAGGCGTGCGTCTTCCAGGCCGGCCCGCAGCGCTTTCGATTCCTCATCGTCCAGCGCGCCCAGTTCGAGCTCACGTGCAGCATCGGTGCTGCGCAGCTCGCCCTCGCCCCACAGCGGTGCGCTGGGATGGATGTCGAAGCGCGCCAGGCGTTCGGCCAGCACATCGGTATAGGGCTCGGGGCCGAACACGCTGCGGCTGCCGTCCAGCATCCACACTTCCCCGTCCAGCGGCTGGTCCCAGCTACCCTGCTCCACCCGCGCGGCCAGCACGCGGTTGAACAGTGCGGAACGGGCAGCCGACAACAGCAGCGAACGCTGGTCCTTGCGCATGCGACGGCCACCGAACATCGCCAGGGCCGCAGGCACGTTGCCGCCGTCGCGGCCGAAGCGCTGCTCACCGAACCAGTTCGGCAGGCCTCGCTCGGCAATCTGCTGCAGGCGTTCGCTGATCGCTGCGCGATCCCCCTTCACGTCGCGCAGCACCAGCTTGAAGCGGTTGCCGGCCAGTGCGCCGCGCTGCAGCTTGCGGTTGTGCCAGGTGGCGTCGAGCACTTCAATCTCATCACTGGCCAGCGCGGCGAGATCCGGCGCGATGCGTTTGGGCAGGTGCACGCTGAAGCGCTGGGTGGTGACGGCGTGGCGATCCTTCATGCCGGCATAGCTGACCGCCATTTCCGGCAAACCGGCCCACATCGCCAGCAGCTTGGCCACGTGCACGGTATTGGCACCGCGCTTGCGGATGTGCAGCAGAAGGTGCTCGCCTTCGCCGGTGGCCTCGAAGGCCGGCAGTTCGTCGACCTGGAAATCTTCAGGGGTGCTGCGGATGCGTGCAGTGAGCAGCGGCGCGCCAAACGCCAGCGGTACCGGAATCATGCCGCCACCAGCAGCACCACCGCCTGTGCGGCGATGCCTTCACCGCGGCCGGTGAAGCCGAGCTTTTCCGAGGTGGTGGCCTTGACGCTGACCGCATCCAGCGGCAGTTGCAGCAGCCCGCCGATGCGCTCGCGCATCGCCAGCGAATGCGGGCCGACCTTGGGTCGCTCGCAGATCACGGTGATGTCAGTGTTGCCGACGCGCCAGCCGCGCTCGCGCAGCAGGCTGTCGCAGTGGCGCACGAACTCACTGCTGTCGGCGCCCTTCCAGCGGTCATCACTCGGCGGGAAGTGCTGGCCGATGTCACCCAGTGCCAGCGCACCGAGCATGGCATCGCACAGGGCATGCAGGATCACGTCGCCATCGCTGTGCGCGAGCACGCCGCAGCTGTGTGGCACGTTCACGCCGCCAAGCATGATGTGATCGCCCTCGCCGAAGGCATGGACGTCGTAGCCCTGGCCGATGCGGACGGGCGGGAACGGTGCGGTGCTCATGGATACTACCCTTGCTGCAGGGCCGCGCGGGCAATCAGCCGGCGCGGCGGGAAAGTACGAATTCGAACCGGTCCAGATCGGCCGGGGTGGTGACCTTGAAGTTGTCTTCGCTGCCTTCCACCAGCAGCGGGCGCTGGCCCTGGCGCTCCATGGCCATGGCCTCGTCGGTGACCTCGACACCAGCGGCCGCAGCCTCGGACAACGCACGGCTGAGCTGGTGGCGGCGGAACAGCTGCGGGGTCAGCGCACGCCACAGCCGTTCGCGCGGCTCGGTGCCATCGATGCCACCATCGTCGCCCGCACGCTTGAGCGTATCGCGCACCGGCGCGGCCAGGATCGCGCCGACCGGATCGGCACGGCCCACCTCAAGCAGGCGACCGAGATCGGCCAGCGACAGGTTCGGCCGCGCGGCGTCGTGGACCAGCACGAACTCATCGGCGCGCACCGACTCCGGCAGCGCCTGCAAGCCGGCCAGTACCGAAGCGGCGCGGGTCGCGCCACCGATGCAGGTCAGCACCGGCTTGCCCGCCCACTCGTTCCAGCCCGGCCAGTCGGCGTCGTCCTGCCCGACCACCACCATCGCCCCGGCCACGGCCGGATGCGCCAGCAGGGCGTCCAGAGTGTGGGCGAGCAGGATCTGCCCGCCCGCCTGCAGGTACTGCTTGGGCAGTGGCGCGCCAAAGCGGGTGCCTCGGCCGGCGGCCGGAACCACCACCCAGATCGCCGCGCTCACGGCACGTCCGCCGGATGTTCGGCGGCCTGGGCATTGGCACCTGCCGCAGACTGCGCCGGTGCAACCGGCGCATCTTCGACCACGCGGTAGAACTTCTCGCCGGGCTTGATCATGCCCAGTTCGCTACGCGCGCGTTCCTCGATGGCGGACTGGCCTTCCTTGAGGTCCTTCACTTCGGCAGCAAGCGCATCGTTGCGCTGCTGCAGGCCCTCATTGTCCCGCTCCTGGTTGGCGACCTGCGCTTCGAGCATCATCACTTCACCCGAATTGCCCGGACCGAACCAGAAGCGGTACTGCAGCCAGCCCAGCAGCAGGGCCAGCACCAGCAGCATCCAGCGCCAGTCGCGCATCGGCTCAGCGCTTCAGCGAAACGAACGCGTCACGACCGGCGTAACGCGCGCCGGCACCAAGGGCTTCCTCGATGCGCAGCAGCTGGTTGTACTTGGCCACGCGATCGCTGCGGCACAGCGAGCCGGTCTTGATCTGGGTTGCGGTGGTGGCAACCGAGATGTCGGCGATGGTGGTGTCTTCGGTTTCGCCCGAACGGTGCGAGACCACGGCGGCATAGCCGGCACGGTCGGCCATGGCGATCGCTTCCAGGGTTTCGCTGAGGGTGCCGATCTGGTTGACCTTGATCAGGATCGCGTTGGCGGTGCCCGAGTCGATGCCTTCCTGGAAGATCTTCGGGTTGGTCACGAACAGGTCGTCACCGACCAGCTGCACCTTCTTGCCAATGCGATCGGTCAGCAGCTTCCAGCCGGCCCAGTCGTTCTCGGCCAGGCCGTCTTCAATGGTGATGATCGGGTACTGCGCGGCCCAGTCGGCGAGGAAGTCGACGAACTGCTCGGAGGTCAGGCGCTTGTTCTCGCCGACCAGGTTGTACTTGCCGTTCTCGAAGAATTCGCTGGAGGCCACGTCCAGGCCCAGCAGCACGTCTTCACCGGCGGTGTAGCCGGCCTTGCCGATCGCCTCGAGGATGGTGTCCAGCGCTTCGACGTTGCTGCGGAAGTCCGGTGCGAAGCCGCCTTCGTCGCCGACCGCCGTGCTCAGGCCATGGCCCTTCAGCACCGACTTCAGCGAATGGAAGATCTCGGTACCGGCACGCAGCGCTTCGGAGAACGAGGTGAAGCCCACCGGCAGCACCATGAACTCCTGGAAGTCGACGTTGTTGTCGGCATGCGCGCCGCCGTTGATGATGTTCATCATCGGCACCGGCAGCGACGGGGTCACGCCGGTCTTGGCGGCCAGATACTGCCACAGCGCCTGCTTGCTCGATGCGGCAGCAGCGTGCGCGGCCGCCATCGAAACACCCAGCAGCGCGTTGGCACCCAGGCGTCCCTTGTTCTCGGTGCCGTCGAGGTCGATCAGGCGACGGTCAAGGCCAGCCTGGTCGGTGGCTTCAAAACCCTTCAGCGCGTTGGCAATGGCACCGTTGACGTTGTCGACGGCCTTGCGCACGCCCTTGCCCAGGTAACGGGTCTTGTCGCCGTCACGCAGCTCGACCGCTTCCTTGGTGCCGGTCGAGGCGCCGGAGGGAACCGCGGCACGACCGAACGAACCGTCCTCCAGGATGACTTCGGCTTCCAGCGTGGGGTTGCCACGGCTGTCGAGGATTTCACGGGCGTGGATGCTGCGGATCGTACTCATGGTCGGGCCGGTTACCTGTATGGAGAGGGGGCGACAAAACGAATGCCGCGTGATTATCCCCGGCTGCCCGCCACTTGCCAAATGGCCTGATCGGCGTCAGCCCCAGCTGGACCCGATCACGATCAGGACCAGCGACAGCAGCATCACCAGCAGCGCACCGGCAATGGCTGCCCAGATGGGTCCACGCTGCCGTCGCCAGGCCAGCACCATCGCCACCAGACTGCCGACGAACGACAGGCCGAGCATGACCAGAGCGGCCAGAATCCAGTACTGCATGGCCCGCATGCCGTGGTTGCCGTCACCCGGCGAGCCGAAGCTGGCCGCAAAGGCCAGTACGCCCAGCAGGAGGGACGCCCACGCAGGCACCGACAGCCCCAGCGCGATCAGGCCCCAGGGCCAACCGCGCGCCGACGCGCTCGTATTCATCAAAGAAGACCGTAGAACAGGGCGCCCAGCCACAGCGACAGCAGGATGATCGCCAGGCCCGCCGCCACCTTGCCGCGATTCAGCCGCCAGGCCAGTACGGCGGACACGGCGCAGCCCACGGCAGCCAGCAGCTCTGCCACCATCAATGCCATGAAATATGCGCGCAGATTGATCGCGCTGCCGCCATCACCGGGCGGCCGCACCGACGCGGCGCCGATCAGCACCAGGCCGAACATGCCCACCGTGAACAGCACCGCCAGGCCGAGTGCGATCAAGCCCCACGGCCATTGCGTCCAGTACCGACGGTGACGCTGGGCGTCCAGCGCCACCCACGGGTCGCGACTCACGCGAAGCGCGAGAAGCCGTGCTTCTTGGTCACCGCATCGAGCTCCATCAGGGTCTCGAGCAGGGCTTCCATCTGATCCAGCGGCCACGCATTGGGGCCATCGGACAGAGCCTTGGACGGATCCGGATGGGTTTCGGCGAACAGGCCGGAGATACCCACCGCCACCGCCGCACGGGCCAGCACCGGCACGTGCTCGCGCTGGCCGCCCGAACTGGTGCCCTGGCCGCCCGGCAGCTGCACCGAATGGGTGGCATCGAACACCACCGGGCAACCGGTATCGCGCATCACCGCCAGCGAACGCATGTCGCTGACCAGGTTGTTGTAGCCGAAGCTGGCACCGCGCTCGCAGACCATGATCTGCTCGTTGCCGGTAGCCTTGGCCTTCTCCACGACCGGCTTCATGTCCCACGGCGCCAGGAACTGGCCCTTCTTGATGTTGACCGGCTTGCCGGCCGAGCACACCTTGCGGATGAAGTCGGTCTGGCGGACCAGGAATGCCGGGGTCTGCAGTACGTCCACCACCGAGGCCACTTCGTCCATCGGGGTGTACTCGTGGACGTCGGTCAGCACCGGTACGCCGATCTGCTTCTTCACTTCGGCCAGCACCTTCAGGCCTTCTTCCATGCCCGGGCCGCGGAAGGCAGTGCCCGAAGTGCGGTTGGCCTTGTCGAAGCTGGACTTGAAGATGAAGTTGACGCCGAGGCGGTCGGTGATCTCCTTCAACTTGCCGGCGGTATCGAGCTGCAGCTGCATCGACTCGATCACGCAGGGGCCGGCGATCAGGAACAGGGGCTGGTCCAGCCCGACCTCGAATCCACACAGTTTCATGGCGTTTCCTTGTTGTCCGCAGCACCGGCCATGCCGGTGCGCTGGGGGTTGAAGCATGCAGGATGGGGGCCGAAGCCCCCATTCACAAGTCAGGCGCGCACTTCGGAAAGCAGCTTGCCGCCCGCCTTGCGCTCACGCGCGGCACGGATGAAACCGATGAACAGCGGGTGGCCGTCACGCGGCGTGGACAGGAATTCCGGATGCGCCTGGCAGGCCAGGAACCACGGGTGCGCATCGCGCGCCAGCTCGACCACTTCCACCAGGGTGTCGTCCATCGACTTGCCGGCGATCACCAGGCCCGCATCCTCCAGCTGGGTGCGATAGCGGTTGTTGAACTCGTAACGGTGGCGATGGCGCTCGGCGACTACATCCTTGCCGTACAGCTCACGGGCCAGCGTGCCCGGCTTCAGGCGCTGTTCCTGCAGGCCCAGGCGCATGGTGCCGCCCAGGTCGCTCTTGTCGTCACGCTTCTCGACGTCGCCGGTAGCGGTGCGCCATTCGGTGATCAGGCCGATCACCGGGTTCGGCGACTGGCGATCGTTCTCGGTGCTGTTGGCGCCTTCCAGGCCGACCACGTTGCGGGCGTAATCCACGACCGCCGCCTGCATGCCGTAGCAGATGCCGAAGTACGGTACGTGCTGCTCGCGGGCGAACTTCGAGGTCAGCACCTTGCCTTCAAAACCACGGTCGCCGAAGCCACCCGGCACCAGGATGCCGTCGACGTCGGCCAGCGCGGCCATGTCGGTGCCTTCCAGGTCCTGGGCTTCCAGCCACTTCAGGTTGACCTTGGTGCGCTGGCGCAGGCCACCGTGCTTGAGCGCCTCGCCCACCGACTTGTAGGCATCCTGGTGGTCGACGTACTTGCCGACCACGGCAATGGTCACTTCGTCCAGCGGGTGCAGGGTCGCGTCGACCGCGTCCTCCCACATCGACAGGTCGACCGGACCGGCCTTGTCGGCCAGCTTCAGCTGGTTGACCACGATCTCGTCCAGGCCCTGCGCGTGCAGGCCGGACGGAATGCGGTACAGCACGTCCACGTCCGGCACGCTGATGACGGCGCGTTCGGAAACGTTGGTGAACTGCGCGATCTTGCGGCGCTCCGAATCCGGCACGGCCTGCTCGGAACGGCACAGCAGCACGTCCGGCTGGATGCCGATCGAGCGCAGTTCCTTCACCGAGTGCTGGGTCGGCTTGGTCTTCAGCTCGCCGGCGGCGCCGATGTACGGCACCAGGGTGAGGTGCATGAACAGCGCCTTTTCCGGGCCGCGCTCGGTGCGTACCTGGCGGATCGCCTCCAGGAACGGCAGCGATTCGATGTCGCCCACGGTGCCACCGATCTCGACCAGGGCCACGTCGTAGCCTTCGGTGGCTTCGTCGATGCAGCGGCGGATCTCGTCGGTGATGTGCGGAATGACCTGCACGGTCGCGCCCAGATAGTCGCCGCGGCGCTCCTTGCGGATCACGTTCTCGTAGATGCGGCCGGTGGTGACCGAGTTCTTGCGGCTCAGGCGGGTGCGCACGAAGCGCTCGTAGTGGCCCAGGTCAAGGTCGGTCTCGGCGCCGTCGTCGGTGACGTACACCTCACCGTGCTGGAACGGACTCATGGTGCCCGGGTCGACGTTGATGTACGGGTCGAGCTTCATCATCGTGACCTTCAGGCCACGGGCTTCGAGAATGGCGGCCAGTGACGCCGCGGCAATGCCTTTGCCGAGCGAGGACACCACGCCGCCGGTTACGAAAATCAAGGGAGTCATGGCTGCAAGCATCCTGTCTGGAAATGGAAAACGGCAGCACCACGCGCGCCCTGGGGGCGGGCATGGAGCCTGAAGGGGGTTTTCCGGTTCGCCGGGGCAGCGAGGGAGGTGCGCAACCGTGCGGCGGCAGGCGCCGGACGGGGACCACCGTGCGAGGTCGGGGCGGCCGTGCCGGCCCTATCGACCGTCACCTGCGACCCGCATTGCTGGCGACCACGCATGGTCGCGCCAGCCCATTCGCAAAGGGTGGACACGCACTTACTCCCGGAAAGCCGTAGTTTACAGATTGATGGCCGCCAACCCAAGGGGCAGTTGCGGCCAACACCCAAAAGAAACGCCCCGCTGAGCGGGGCGTCGGGGAGCGAATCCCTTGCGGCAAGGGCTTCGGAGGGCGGAAGGATTACTTCTTCTTCCGTGCCTCTTCTTCCTCTTCCTGCTGCGGGGCCGGCTGGCCCTGCGCCTTCATTTCGGCAGTGGCCTGCGCGCGGCGCTTGGCCTTGGCATCCGCCTCGGCCTGCGCCTTGTCGGCCTGGTCACCCTGCTGCGGGGCCGGCTGGCCGGCGTTCTGTGCCACCACCAGCGGCACTGCAACGGCGGCAGCGGCCAGGATCGCAATGGTCAGCAACTTCTTCATGAGGTCCTCCTCGCGGTATGGCTTGGACGTTTCGACCCAACCGGGGTCGCCGGCGTTCAGATTCCAGCGGCTGCCATTTTACCCCCTCCCCGGCGCCGAGGCTGAACCGCAGGCGTGCAAATTCCCCGTCCACACCGCACACTTGCGCGTCGCTCCGCGCTTTGAAGATAGATGAACGCACGCTATAACGCCGCCGATATTGAAGTCCTGTCCGGCCTTGACCCGGTCAAGCGCCGTCCTGGCATGTATACCGACACCGCGCGCCCGAACCACCTGGCGCAGGAAGTGATCGACAACTCGGTGGACGAGGCCCTCGCCGGCCACGCCCGTTCGATCGAGATCACCCTGTACAAGGACGGCAGCGTGGAGGTCAGTGATGACGGCCGCGGCATGCCGGTGGACATCCACCCGGAAGAGAAGATTCCGGGCGTCGAACTGATCCTGACCCGCCTGCATGCGGGCGGCAAGTTCAGCAACAACAACTACACCTTCTCCGGCGGCCTGCACGGCGTCGGCGTCAGCGTGGTCAACGCGCTGTCGACCCTGGTGGAAGTGCACATCAAGCGCGAAGGCGCCGAACACCGCATCACCTTCCGCAACGGCGACCGCGCCACCCCGCTGGAAGTGGTCGGCAGCGTCGGCAAGAAGAACACCGGTACCCGCGTGCGCTTCTGGCCGGACCCGAAGTACTTCGATACGCCCAAGTTCGCCGTGCGCGCCCTGAAGCACCTGCTGCGCGCCAAGGCGGTGCTGTGCCCGGGCCTGACTGTCAAGCTGACCGACGAAGCCACCGGTGAAGTCGATACCTGGTACTACGAAGACGGCCTGCGCGATTACCTGAAGCTGGAACTGGGCGAGCGCGAATCACTGCCGGCCGACCTGTTCGTCGGCAACCTGAAGAAGGACACCGAGGTGGTGGACTGGGCCGTGGCCTGGCTGCCGGAAGGTGAACTGGTACAGGAAAGCTACGTCAACCTGATTCCCACCGCGCAGCACGGCACCCACGTCAACGGCCTGCGCACCGGCCTGACCGAGGCGCTGCGCGAGTTCTGCGACTTCCGCAACCTGCTGCCGCGCGGCGTCAAGCTGGCCCCGGAAGACGTGTGGGACCGCGTGTCGTTCGTGCTGTCGCTGAAGATGACCGACCCGCAGTTCAGCGGACAGACCAAGGAACGCCTGTCCTCGCGCCAGGCCGCCGGCTTCGTCGAGGGCGCGGCCCACGATGCCTTCAGCCTGCTGCTGAACCAGAACGTGGAGCTGGGCGAGAAGATCGCGCAGATCGCCATCGAACGCGCCAGCGCGCGCCTGAAGACCGAAAAGCTGGTCGTCCGCAAGAAGGTCACCCAAGGCCCCGCGCTGCCCGGCAAGCTGGCCGACTGCATCAGCCAGGACCTGTCGCGCACCGAGCTGTTCCTGGTGGAAGGTGACTCGGCAGGCGGCAGTGCCAAGCAGGCCCGCGACAAGGACTTCCAGGCGATCATGCCGTTGCGCGGCAAGATCCTGAATACCTGGGAGGTTTCCTCCAACAGCGTGCTGGCCTCGGAAGAAGTGCACAACCTGGCCATCGCCATCGGTTGCGACCCTGGCAAGGATGACATCAGCGGCCTGCGTTACGGCAAGGTCATCATCCTGGCCGACGCGGACTCGGACGGCCTGCACATCGCCACGCTGCTCACCGCGCTGTTCCTGAAGCACTTCCCGGCGCTGGTCGACGCGGGCCACGTGTTCGTGGCGATGCCGCCGCTGTTCCGCATCGACGTGGGCAAGCAGGTGTTCTACGCCCTGGACGAGGAAGAAAAGCGCTCGATGCTGGACAAGATCGAACGCGAGAAGATCAAGGGCGCCATCAACGTGACCCGCTTCAAGGGCCTGGGCGAGATGAACCCGCCGCAGCTGCGTGAATCCACCATCCACCCGGATACGCGCCGCCTGGTGCAGCTGACCGTGGACGATGGCGAGCAGACCCGCTCGTTGATGGACATGCTGCTGGCCAAGAAGCGCGCGTCTGACCGCAAGGGTTGGCTGGAGACCAAGGGCGACCTGGCTTCGTTGGAAGTCTGACGCCATCCTCTGGTAGTGCCGGCCGCTGGCCGGCAGTCGAGGTTGCCGGCCAGCGGCCGGCACTACCGGTCCCTCCGCTCCGGTGCCATCCGCCCCCATCGGCAAACCCGGCAGCGCCATAATGCGCGTCCATCCGCGTGGACCACCGTATTGGCCAGCCACTCGCAGCTGTTCCCCGGCCTGCCGCTGCACAGCGCGCGGCTGGTCCTGAGCCCGATCCGCCGCGACGACGCTGCCGCGTTGTTCGTACTTCAGTCGGACCCGGACGTGATGCGCTGGTGGAACCACCCGGCCTGGACGCGACCGGCCGAGGCGCGCGAACAGATCGATGACGATCTTGCCGCCCATGCCATCGGCACCCAGCTGAAACTGGCCGTGCGCGAATCCATGGACGGCCCGGTGCTCGGCATCTGCGTGGTGTTCGCCGTGGACCGAGACGCCGCGCGCGCCGAGATCGGCTATCTGCTGGCGCCCGACCAGCAGGGCCAGGGCTACATGCACGAGGCGCTGCAGCAGGTGCTGGCCTATCTGTTCCGCACGCTGCGCCTGCATCGGGTCGAAGCCGAGATAGACCCGCGCAATGCGCCCTCGGCACACGTGCTGGAACGGCTGGGCTTCCACCGCGAGGGCGTGCTGCGGCAGCGCTGGCGCATCCAGGGGAAACTGGCCGACTCGGCCGTCTATGGCCTGCTGGCCGATGACGACGCGGCTGCCGCCCTGCCCGCTTGACCCAATCTGGCCGCTGGGAGCTGCAGCCTGCGGCCATGCCTTTGGACACATACGGCGCGGCCCTCCCCCGGCCTAGCATCGGAACCCCCTTCCGCTGCCGAAACGGTGCCATGAAGTCCCTGCTGCATATCGCCGCGCTCTGCGTCGGCCTGCTCATCGCCCCTGCCAGCGTGCTGGCCGCGCCCGACGCCGAGGCCAAGTCCGACCCGAAAGACGACAAGACCGAAGCGCCCGCGCTGCCAGCCGATGCGTCGGCGCGCCAGAGCATGCGCCTGGCCGGCCGCACCCTGGACTACACCGCCACCGTCGGCACCCTGCCGGTGCGCGATGCCAAGGGCAAGGTGATCGCCGACGTGGTGTTCACCGCCTACACGATGCCGGGCAAGGACCGGCCGGTGACCTTCGCGCTCAATGGCGGCCCCGGTGCGTCGTCGGTCTACCTCAATATGGGCGCGATCGGGCCCAAGGTTGTGACCTTCGGTTCGGAAGGCGACAGCGCCTCGGCGCCGGCCACCCTGCATGACAACCCGGGTACCTGGCTGGACTTCACCGACCTGGTGTTCATCGATCCGGTCGGCACCGGCTTCAGCCGCGCGCGTATCGGCGATGACGAAGCGAAAAAGCAGCTGTACAACCCCGGCGCCGACATCGAGTACCTGTCGCGCTCGATCTACGACTGGCTGCTGCGCAACCAGCGCATGGCCTCGCGCAAGTACCTGACCGGCGAGAGCTATGGCGGTTATCGCGGCCCGCGCATCACCCACTTCCTGCAGACCCGGCTGGGCGTGGCGATGAACGGCCTGGTGCTGGTCTCGCCCTACCTGAGCCCGACCCTGGAAGACAACGCCGATGTCTCGCCGATGGCCTGGATGCAGACGCTGCCGTCGATTGCCGCAGCCCACCTGGAACGCCAGGGCAGGCTGACCGATGCAGCGATGCGCGAAGTGGTCGAGTACACGCGTGGCGACTACGCGACCGCATTGATGAAGGGCCGCAGCGATCCGCAGGCGACCGAAGCGATGCTGCGCCGGGTGACCGAGCTGACCGGGCTGGACCCGCAGTTCGTGCGCCGCGCGGGCGGCCGCCTGGAGACCCAGGCCTACCTGCGCGAAGTGTTCCGCGACAAGGGCACGCTGGGCAGTCGCTACGATTCCAACGTGACCGCATTCGATCCGTTCCCGAACGATCCGGAGCAGCGCGCCAATGATCCGCTGCTGGACAGCATCATCGCGCCAACCACCACGGCGATGGTCGACTTCGTGACCCGCGTGGTCGGCTGGAAGGTGGATGCGCGCTACCAGGCACTGAACTACGACGTGAACCGGCTGTGGGACCGCAATGGCGAGCTGCGCCAGGGTGCGGTGACCCAGCTGCGCCAGGCGGTGGCGATCGATCCGCATCTGCAGGTGCTGATCGTACATGGCTGGAACGACCTGTCGTGCCCGTTCATGGGGTCGATCCTGACCGTGGACCAGATGCCGGCGATGGGCAGCAACCCGGATCGCGTGCAGGTGCGCAGCTATCCGGGCGGGCACATGTTCTACAGCCGGGCGGACAGCCAGGCGGCGTTCCGCAGGGATGTGCAGGCGATGTTCCAGCGTAACTGAGGGAGTTCCCGGCCGGGCCTGCGGCCCGGCACCCGCTGACGGCAACGGCAAAAGCTGGGTTTCCGTGGATTGGCGAGGTGGGGTGGGGTTGATCGTCTGTTGTTGGTGGGTGTCGACCTTGGTCGACACGATGGAAGCGGAAAAATTCTCCGCCCATGAAAAAAGCCCGCCGGAATCCGGCGGGCTTTTTCGTTTATCAGGCTGCTGGCCTCAGGTCCAGCCGAACAGCTCGAACAGCTTCAGGATCAGGTAGGCACAGCCACCGGCGGCCGGGATGGTCAGGATCCAGGCCCAGACGATGCGCTCGATCACGCCGAACTTCAGCGAACGCGGGTTCTTGGCGAAGCCGACGCCCATGATCGCGGTGGAGATGCTGTGGGTGGTCGAGACCGGCATGCCGAAGTGGGCGGCCAGGGTCAGGATGGTGGCCGAGCTGGTTTCCGCGGCGAAGCCGTGGATCGGATGCAGCTTGACCATCTTGTGGCCCAGGGTCTTGATGATCTTCCAGCCGCCCGAAGCGGTACCGGCGGCCATCACCACCGCGCAGGTCAGCACGATCCACATCGCGATGCCGTCACCGGCATGCGCGTCCGGGTGCATGAAGGCCAGCCATGACGGCAGGTCGTTCAGTGCGCCGGTGGCTTCGGCACCAATCAGCGTCATCGCGATGATGCCCATGGTCTTCTGCGCATCGTTGTGGCCGTGGGCAAAGCCCATGTAGGCCGCCGAAGCGATCTGCGCCTTGCCGAAGAACGCGTTGACGATGCGCGGACGGGCCAGGCGGCCGATGGCACCACCGATCTTGGCCAGGCCGGCGATCAGCCCCCACAGCAGCACCATCACCACGATGCCAAGCAGGAAGCCGGCAATCGGCGAGGTGATCATCGGCACGAACACCTTCCACAACAGGCCCTTGTTCTGCGCCCAGCTGCCCAGGCGCTCGGACCAGATCAGCGCGTCCCAGTTGTTGTGCGCAGCGGCCAGGCCGGCGCCGCAGAGGCCGCCGATCAGCGCGTGCGAGGACGAAGACGGCAGCCCCTTCCACCAGGTGATCAGGTTCCAGATGATGCCGCCCAGCAGGGCGCACAGGATCACCTGCGGAGTGACGTCGACCACGTTGGTGTTGAGCAGGCCCGAGGCGATGGTCAGCGCCACCGCAGTACCGGTCAGTGCACCGATGAGGTTCATGAAGGCGGCCAGCATCACCGCCCAGCCGGGCGAGAGCACCTTGGTCGCCACCACGGTGGCAATGGAGTTGGCAGTGTCGTGGAAGCCGTTGATGAACTCGAAGACGAGCGCGGCCAGGATCACCACCAGGACAAGGGTCAACATGCGGCGGCGTCCGTCAGCTGTTCTTCAACACGATCTGGTATGCCACCACGCCGGCCTCGCGGCAGCGGTCGATGGCCTTTTCCAGGATCTCGAAGAATTCCTTCAGCAGGAACATCTGCAGGTTGTCCAGGCGGCCCGAATAGATGTCGCGGTACAGCTCGAGCATCAGCCGGTCGGCCTCGTTCTCCAGCGAGCGCAGCTTCTCGTTGAGCGCGGTCATCCGGTCCAGGTTCATGTGGCGCAGGTCGGCCACCATCTCCACCACCACACTGGCAGCCTGCTCCAGCATCGCCGCGCGCGGCGCGAAGTCGATGTGCTCCAGGTGGGTCGTGGCCAGCGAATAGCGATCGGCGAACTTCTCGATCTGCTTGGGAATCTTGTACAGCGCCGAACCCAGCGCTTCGATGTCTTCGCGCTCGATCGGGGTCATGAAGCTGTCCACCAGCGCCTGGCTGATCTTGTCCGAGGCCGCGCGTTCGCGCAGGCGGGCCAGCTTGAAAGCGTCCAGCGCCGGCTGGCGGTCGGCCTCGCGCAGCATGGAATGCAGCGCCTTGGCGGCGTCGGAAGCCGCGACGGCGGCCTCATCGAGCAGGGTGTAGAACTGTTTGCCGGAACCGAAAATGGTCTGCAGAGAGAACATTGAGAAACCTGTCAGCCGTCGCGGGAAGGACGGCACCAGACGGAATTATGACGGCTAGATGACCATCTCGGGTATCCCTGCCCCCTTTCCGGGCCTTGGCCCGCCCAACCTGAACAGGCAGTTGCCACCCTGCCACGCCCCTTTGCTAAGATGCCAGCGCGCCTTCGGGCGCACCTTATGGACGACGACCCTTATCCCCCAGCGCCGCGCCGGACCCCGCTCCTGAGCGCCAGCCGCCATCGCAAGCACCCGCCCTCCCTGCCACCAACCGGGGACGACGCCCGTGTTTGAAATGATCCTGATTGTCTTCGCGCTTGTTCTGCTGAACGGCTTCTTCGCCATGTCCGAGATGTCGGTCATGACCTCACGCAAGAGCCGCCTGAAGCAGATGGCCGCAACCTCCAAGCGGGCCGCCAAGGCACTGGAGCTGTCGGAAAAGCCGGAGAGCTTCCTGTCCACCGTGCAGATCGGCATCACCGTGATCGGCGTGCTGACCGGCTACCTCGGCGGTGAAGCGCTGGGCGAGGCCTTCGCCGGCTGGATCCAGGGCCTGATGCCGGGTTTTGCCTACGCTGGCAACGTCGGCACCGCACTGGCGGTGAGCCTGATCACCTTCATCACGCTGATCTTCGGCGAACTGGTGCCCAAGCGCCTGGCGCTGACCCGCTCGGAGGCCATTGCCGGCCTGGTGGCGATGCCGATGAGCTGGCTGGCCAAGCTGGCCCTGCCCTTCGTCTGGCTGTTGTCGAAGACCACCCAGCTGGTGCTGCGCCTGTTCGGCCTGGGCAAGGATGAAGTCGCCTCGGTAACCGAAGAAGAGATCCGCATGCTGGTGGCCGAAAGCCACGAGGCCGGCGTGATCGACGCCCACGAGCGCGACATGATGAACCGTGTCATGCGCCTGGGCGACCGCACCGCCGACAGCCTGATGACCCCGCGCAACCGCATTGCCTGGCTCGACACCCAGGCCGGGCTGGAGCGCAACCTGGAGATCATGGCCGAGCACGAGTTCTCGCGGTACCCGGTGTACCGCGACAACGACATGGACGTGGTCGGCGTGCTCGAGCTGAAGTCGCTGGCCACGCGCATGGCGCGCGGCGACACCGCGCTGTTCCAGACCCTGCGCGAGCCGCTGTACGTTTCCGAATCGACCCATGCGATGAAGCTGCTGGAGATCTTCCGCGAGGAACAGCAGTCGATGGCGCTGGTTGTGGATGAGTACGGCGAGATCCAGGGCCTGGTGACCATCAGCGACCTGATGGGGGCGGTGGTCGGCCGCCTGCAGGCGGTGGAGAACGCCGACGAGGATGCGCTGGTGGTGACCCGCGAGGATGGCTCGCTGCTGGTGGATGGCTCGCTGCCGATCGAGGACCTGCGTGAGCTGATCGGCAGCAACGACCTGCCCGATGCCGAGGACGGCGACTACTACACGCTGGCCGGCATGTGCATCCACTACTTCGGCCGCATCCCGCATGCCGGCGAATACTTCGACTGGGCCGGCTGGCGATTCGAAGTCGTCGACCTGGACGGTGCGCGGGTGGACAAGCTGCTGCTGCGCACGCTGTCCGACGAGCAGGCCGATGAGCTTACCGCCTGAGGCCGGCCAGGGTCCGGGCGCCGAGCGCCCGGCCTACCGCAACGAGGGCATCCGGACCCTGCTGGAGATGTTCGCCTCGGGCGACCCGGCCGAGCACATGCCGCTCGGCCAGATCCTGTGCAACCTGCAACAGAGCGCGTTCGGCGTGTTCCTGTTCGTGGCGATCCTGCCGTCGTTCATCCCGATCCCGGGCATGGGCGGCGCGGTCAGCGGCCCGCTGGTGATCCTGATCGGCCTGCAGATGCTGTGCTGCCTGCGGCGCCCCTGGCTGCCCGGCTTCATCGCCCGGCGCGGGCCGAAGCGCGGCACCATGCACCGCTTCCTCGACCGCATCGACCGCCCGCTGCGGCGCCTGGACAAGATGCTGAAACCGCGCCTGTCGCAGCTGCTGACCCCGCTGCCGGCGCACGCGTTTACCGGCCTGCTGCTGGTGCTGTTGGGCGTTCTGCTGTCGCTGCCGATCCCGTTCACCAACTTCCTGTTCGGCTTCCAGCTGCTGCTGTTCGCGCTGGCATTGCTGGAACGCGATGGCGCGCTGATGCTGTTCAACTGGATTGCCGCGCTGGCGGCCATCGCGTTCTTTGGTTTCAGTTCCGGGCAACTGGTGGGCTACACGGTGGAGCTGTTCCAGCGCTGGTTCTGAACCGGAGCCCGGTAGAGCCGGCCGCTGGCCGGCTGCCACGTTTGCAGGATTGCCGGCCAGCGGCCGGCACTACCGGTACCGGACATCAGCCATCAGCGCAGGTCGATGAATCCGTTGTCGGCCAACTGTCCCGGTTCGTCCTGCACCGCCGACAGCACGAACGTCAGCGCCTTGCCCAGCAGCGTACCCGGGCCATCCCAGTACTCGGCCGAATCGGCCCGCACATGGATCAGGCGCAGGTTGGGATCCTCCTTGCCACCAGGGAAGAACAGCTTCATTGCCGGCGACCACAGTTCCTCGATCTTCGCGCGATCATCCACCACGCGAGCGCGACCGGACACCGACACATACGTGTTCTTCGAGGGCGAGGCATAGGCCACGTTCACCCGCGGATCGAGTGCGATCTCGGCCACCTTCGGGCTGTCGGCGGTGATGACGAACCACAGGTCACCGCCGAACGCGACCTGCTGGGTGGCCAGCGGCCGGCTGTAGAGGCGGCCATCCACCCCGGTGGTGGTGAACATCGCCACCTCCACGTCCTTGATCAGTTCGGCCAGCTGGGCGATGTGTTCGGCACGGGTATCGGCCATGGGGGGGGCTCCATTGGGATGAGCCCCCATCAGACGCGGTGTGGCTGCAACAGCCCGTGACGCAAGTGTTCAGCCCGCGTGGCGAGCGTGCCAGGCGTGCATCGCCAGTTCGAACGAACGCAGGCGCGCACGGTGGTCATACAGGTTGGCGGTGAGCATCAGTTCGTCGGGCGCGTGCCGTTCGACGAAGGCGGCGATGCCGTCGGCCACCTGCTGCGGATCACCCAGCACGGTGCAGGCCAATGCCCGCTCCACGCCCAGTTTTTCATGCGGTTCCCAGAAGGTTTCGATGTCGTCGATCGGTGCCGGGATCTTGCCCGGGCGACCGCGCCGCAGGTTGACGAAACTCTGCTGCTGGCTGGTGAACAGGCGGCGCGACTCGGCTTCGCTGTCGCTGGCAACAACGTTCAGCGCCAGCATCGCGTGCGGCTGCTTCAGCGTGGCCGAGGGGCGGAACTCGCGGCGATAGACCGCCAGCGCTTCGTCCATCACGTCCGGGGCGAAGTGCGAGGCGAACGCGTACGGCAGGCCCATCGAAGCGGCCATGCGCGCCCCGAACAGGCTCGAACCCAGGATCCAGGTCGGTACGCGCAGGCCGCCACCGGGAACCGCCTGCACGGCCTGGCCGGGCTGCACCGGCTCGAAATAGTGAAGCAGCTCGCGCACGTCCTGCGGGAACTGGTCGGCACTGTCGAAGTAGCGGCGCAGAGCGCGTGCGGTGGGCTGGTCGGTGCCGGGCGCCCGGCCCAGGCCGAGGTCGATGCGGTCGGGATACAGCGAGGCCAGCGTGCCGAACTGTTCGGCCACCTGCAGCGGCGCGTGGTTGGGCAGCATGATGCCGCCGGCACCGACGCGGATGCGCTTGGTGCCACCGGCCACATGGCCGATCAGCACGGCCGTGGCCGCACTGGCGATGCCGGGCATGTTGTGGTGTTCGGCCAGCCAGTAGCGGCGGTAGCCCAGCGCATCGGCGTGCTGGGCCAGTTCCAGCATGTTGGCGAAGGCGGCGGTGGTGTCACTGCCCTCGCAGACCGGGGCCAGGTCGAGAATCGACAACGGGATCATCAGCGGTTTTCCGTCACAGGATTCCCCATGCATGGGGTCGGCCAGGCACGGCGGCCAGTGACGATGGCGGGATGCTGATTCCTGCGGGATGGGTTCAGGGCCCGCCGGGCAGGGCCTGGGGCGCCACGCGTGTCGGGTAGTGCCGGCCGCTGGCCGGCAGACAGACAGCCCTTGCAGCCGGCCAGCGGCCGGCTCTACCAAAGTGCGGTCAGAACGCGCTGGGGCGCGGTTCGGGCAGTGGCTGGTCGACCATCGGCTTCAGCTCGGCATCCAGCGCCACGCGCTCGTCGAACACGAAACAGCGGCCTTCGTAGCCCTCGCCACCGACGTCCTCGAAATAGCCGAGGATGCCGCCGTCCAGCTGCAGCACGTTGTCCATGCCGTCGTTGACCATCCACAGTGCGGCCTTCTCGCAGCGGATACCGCCGGTGCAGAAGCTGACCACGGTGCTGCCCTTCAGCGCCTCACGGTGCGGCGCCAGCGCCTCGGGCAGGTCGGTGAACTTGTGGATGGGCAGCACCAGTGCATCCTTGAAGGTGCCGTATTCCACTTCCTGCAGGTTGCGGGTGTCGAGCATCACCACCGGCTTGCCGGCGTCGTCGTGGCCCTGCCGCAGCCAGCGCTGCACCGTGGCCGGATCGACCGCCGGAGCACGCGGGTACTCCAGCGGCTGGCCATCATCGCGGCGGAAACTGATGATCTCGTCCTTCACCTTGGCCTTCAGCCGCGCAAACGGCTGGTGCTCGCTGAGGCTGGTCTTGACCCGCATATCGGCAAAACGTGCATCGGCGTGCAGCGCCGCGTAGAAGCCCTCGACCGACGCCGGCGCACCGGCGAGGAACAGGTTCAGCCCCTCGCCCGCCACCAGGATCGTGCCCCGCAGCCCAGCCGCCTCGGCACGCGCCAGCAGCTGGTCGCACAGGACCTGGGGAGCGTCGATGACGGCGAAATGGTAGGCGGCGGTATTGGCGATCATTCCGCCATTTTAGCGCCAGACCATCCCAGGAGCGGACTTGCCCGTTCATCCACGCATGGCATGGATCTGCGGAAGACCGCGGAGACTGTCAGGGCGGGGCGGTGTGGGCAGGCGGGACCGTTGGCGCCATGGATGGCGCCATCGAGCCCCCAGGGATGGGTTTACGGCGTGTCCCGCCTGCCCACACCGCCCTGCCATCCCACGGAATGCCTGCTTTTGCTGTTGCCGGCCAGCGGCCGGCACTACCGGGTGCCGGGTGCAACCCGGCCGGAAGCCCCCTTTACCCCCGCAACAGCATGAACGGCAGCAGCACCAGCGCCGCCGCGCCCGCCATCCCCAGCAGCACCAGCACCACGAACACCGGCCGCCTCCGCAACAGGCTGCCGAACGTCTCCGCCGTGCCGTCGCGCAGCGCCTGCTCGCGTTCTGCACGCACGCGCTCGCCGCGCGCGCCCTGATACTCGGCCATCAGCGCCTTCGCACGCGGATGATCGGCATCCTCGCGCAGCCACAGGCCGCCGTTGGAGATACCCCAGGGGCTGGGTTCGGTGCGATACCAGGCGATGCCATGCTGATCCAGCAGCGTGCAGACATCGGCATATTCGTCGTCGCCGACGTTGCGCAGATTGAGCAGAAGTTTTGCCATGCTCCCATGATACCCGGCACCGATGCGCTACCCTTGCCGCCCTCACCCTGCGCCCTTCCGGAGACGCCCGATGCGCCGCCTGCTGCTTCCCCTGCTGCTGTCCCTCGCCGCCGCTGGCTGTTCGACCGAGCCCTCCGGCCCGCCGCCGGGTGGCACCCTGACCACCTTCGAGCGCATCGACAGCGTGCCCGGCACCGGTGCCGAGGCTGTCGCCGGCAGCAAGGTCACCGTGCACTACACCGGCTGGATCTACGACAACCGCACCGAGACCAGGCACGGCAAGACCTTCGACAGCTCGGTCAGCCGCGGCGAACCGTTCACTTTCGCACTCGGCGCCGGCCAGGTCATCCGTGGCTGGGATGAAGGCGTGGCCGGCATGAAGGTTGGCGGCAAGCGCACGTTGATGATCCCGCCGGACTACGGCTACGGCGACCGCCGGGTCGGCCCGATTCCGGCCGGCTCGTCGCTGGTGTTCGACGTCGAGCTGCTCGATGTCAAACCGTAATACCGCAATGCAGCGTCGGGTCGCCGTGATCGGCGGTGGCCCGGCCGGCCTGTTCGCCGCCGAGCGCCTGCGTGCGGCCGGGCTGGACGTCGACCTGTACGAGGCCAAGGGTTCGCCCGGCCGCAAGTTCCTGATCGCCGGCAAGGGTGGGCTCAACCTCACCCATTCCGATCCGCGGCCGCTGTTCGACAGCCGTTACCGCGAGCAGGCGGCGGCCGTCGGCCAGTGGCTGGACGGCTTCGACGCACAGGCACTGCGTGACTGGGCCGCCGGTTTCGGCGTGGAGACCTACGTGGGCAGCTCCGGCCGCGTGTTCCCGGTCGACCGCAAGGCCGCGCCACTGCTGCGCGGCTGGGTGCGCCGGCTGAAGGAACAAGGCGTACGCCTGCATGCCAACCATCGCTGGATCGGCTGGAGCAACGACGGCGCGCTGCGCTTCGTCACCGAAGCGGGCGAGATCGATGTCCATGCCGATGCCACGGTGCTGGCGATGGGCGGCGGCAGCTGGCCGCAGCTGGGCAGTGATGGCGCCTGGGTAGCGCCTCTGCAGGCCCGTGGCGTGGACATTGCGCCCCTGCAGTCGGCCAATTGCGGTTTCGACGTGGAGTGGACGCCGTTCTTCGCCCAGCGCAATGCCGGCGCACCGTTGAAACCGGTGGTTGCGCACTGGATCGACCTGGCCGGACAGCCGCAATCGTTGCAGGGCGAATGCGTAGCCAGCGAATACGGTATCGAAGGCAGCCTGGTCTACGCGCTGGCGGCTGACCTGCGCGAGACCATCAACCGCGATGGCCACGCCATGCTGTGGCTGGATCTGGCGCCGGGCCGCGACGAGGCACGCCTGCTGGCCGACCTGTCGCGCCCGCGCAAGGGCCGCAGCTTCGGCGAGCACCTGCGCCGGCAGGCCGGCCTGGATGCAGTGAAGGCGGCGCTGGTGTTCGAGATCCTCGGCAAGGAGGCCGGCAACGATCTGACTGCCGTGGCCTCCACGCTCAAGCGGCTGCCGTTGCGCCTGCTGCGGCCACGACCGATGGCCGAAGTGATCAGCACGGCCGGTGGCGTACGCCTGGATGCACTGGATGATGGCCTGATGCTGCAGGCCTTGCCCGGCGTGTTCTGTGCCGGCGAGATGCTCGATTGGGAGGCTCCGACCGGCGGCTATCTTCTTACTGCCTGTTACGCCAGCGGCCTGCGTGCGGCGGAAGGTGTGATCGGATGGTTGGCCGGGCGGTAAAGCCTGCCCTGTAGAGTCGAGCCATGCTCGACTGGATGGAAAAGGAGTCGAGCCTACAATCGCCGGGCGGTCACCACGGCCGGCGCATGCTCACCGAGGCCAGCGCCACGCCGCTGGGATGCGGGTAGGCTTCCTCACGCACGGTAATGAAGCCCTGCCGTTGGTAGAACGGCACGGCATTGAGCGAGGCCGACAGCACCACCTCACGCTCACGGTCGGCCATCGCCAGCAGGCGCTGCATCAGGGCCTGGCCGATCCCCTTGCCGCCCCGGTCCGGATCAACGAACAACGCATCGACTTCATTGGCATCGGTATCGAACACGCCGAAGCCAAGCAGGGCGCCCTGCGCATCCTCGGCCACCACGCAGCCGCCCTGCCCCAGCAGCCGCGCGTACTGCGACGGCGGTGGCGAGGCCGACCAGGGCGCGATCACCTCCGGCGGGTAATGGCTGCTGCAGGTCTCGCGCACACACCGCGTGCGCAGCGCCCACAGCGTGGCTACATCATCGGCCGTGCCTGTTCTGAACTGCATGACATCTCCTTGTAGAGTCGAGCTTGCTCGACTGTTCTTCGTTCCAGGCACGCAGTCGAGCATGGCTCGGACTCTACAACGGCAGCTACCGAGACTTGCTGGCGCGCAGTGCCTGGATCTTCGGCGGCGGCTGGAACGAGTCGCTGCGCGCATCGGCCCAGAATGCATGGAACACCGCGTGGTCGGGCACCTTGTGCAGCAGCTCGCCCGGTTCCAGGTAGCGGTACAGGGAGGCCAGCGAACGGATCTCGACCGGCGAAACGCGACGCAGGATGTGCTCAGGCCCCAGTTCGGCCGGATCGTTCAGCCCGGCCGCACACAGCAGTTCCTTCAAGGCATGCAGTGTGTGCTCGTGGTAGCTGTGCACGCGCGTGGCCTTGTCTGGTGCGTCCAGATGCTTCCAGCGCGCCGGATTCTGGGTGGCGATGCCGGTCGGGCACTTGTCGGTGTGGCAGCTCAACGACTGGATGCAACCCAGCGCGAACATGAAGCCACGCCCGGCATTGCACCAGTCGGCGCCCAGTGCGATGGTGCGCGCGATGTCGAATGCACTGGTGATCTTGCCGGCCGCGCCGATGCGGATGCGCTCGCGCAGGTCCAGGCCGACCAGCGTGTTGTGCACCAGCAGCAGCGCTTCGTGCATCGGCACGCCGACGTGGTCGACGAACTCGGCCGGTGCCGCACCGGTGCCGCCCTCGGCACCGTCGACCACGATGAAGTCGGGAAGCAGACCGGTTTCCTGCATCGCCTTGGCGATACCGAACCATTCCCAGGGGTGGCCGATGGCCAGCTTGAAACCCACCGGTTTGCCACCGGACAACTCGCGCAGGCGCGCGACGAACTGCAGCAGTTCGACAGGTGTCGAGAACGCCGAGTGACGCGACGGCGACACGCAGTCCACGCCCATCGGCACGCCACGGGTCACCGAGATCTCGGCGGTCACCTTCGGTGCCGGAAGCACGCCACCGTGGCCCGGCTTGGCGCCCTGCGACAGCTTGATCTCGATCATCCTGACCTGATCGCGGGTGGCGTTGGCGACGAAGCGCTCTTCGCTGAAGGCACCCTTTTCGTCACGGCAACCGAAATAGCCGGAGCCGATTTCCCAGACCAGATCGCCGCCCATCTCGCGGTGATAGGGCGAGATCGAGCCTTCGCCGGTGTCGTGGTAGAAGCCACCGCGGCGCGCCCCTTCGTTCAACGCACGGATCGCATTGGCCGACAGCGAGCCGAAGCTCATCGCCGAGATGTTGAACACGCTGGCCGAATAGGGCTTGGCGCAGTTGGCGCCGATCAGCACGCGGAAATCATGCTTGGCGATGGAGGTGGGTGCCAGCGAATGGTTGATCCACTCGTAGTCCACCGCATAGGTGCTGCGCAGGGTACCGAACGGCACCGTGTCCATCTCGTTCTTGGCGCGCTGGTAGATCAATGCACGCTGCTGCCGCGAGAACGGCACGTCTTCCAGGTCGCTCTGCACGAAGTACTGGCGGATCTCCGGGCCGATCGATTCCAGGCCGTAGCGGAAATGCGCCATCACCGGATAGTTGCGGCGCAGCGTGCTGCGCTTCTGCAGCAGATCCCAGGTCCCCAGCGCCACCATCGCGGCAGTCAGGCCGACGCCCCAGTACCAGGCCGGCCAGATCGTGGCCAGCCACAGGCATATCGGGAACATCAGGATGGCGAGCAGGTAGACGATATACCGGTGCATGGCTTTCCTCGGTTGCAACTGTCCCCGAGTCTACCGCGCCGCCCGTCCGCCGGGTTTACAGGCGATCGTCAACCACGTTGCGCGGCCAGGCCGATTTCACGTCGTAGACCAGTCCCCCGGGGGCCAGCAGGCCCCGGATCTGGGCTTCATCCATCGCCTTGAAACGGGCATGGGCCACTGCCAGCACCACTGCGTCATAGCTTCCCGCCACGGGTTCGGCCAGCCAGTGCACACCTTCATCGGCCAGCGCCGCGGGGCCGACCCACGGGTCACTGACTTCAACCCGCGCACCGGCATCGCGCAGGCGCTGCGCAAGCTCCAGCGCGCGGCTGTTGCGCAGGTCAGGGCAATCCTCCTTGAAGGTCACGCCCAGCACCAGGATCCGCGCCTGTGCCGGCGCACGACCATGCTCGGCCAGCATCGCCAGCACGCGCGCCGCCACGTGCTCGCCGACACGGTTGTTGACCTGCCGCGCGGTATGGATCAGGTCCGGGTGGTAGCCCACGCTCTCGGACTTGTGCAGCAGGTAGTACGGGTCCACGCCGATGCAGTGGCCGCCGACCAGGCCCGGCCGGAACGGCAGGAAGTTCCACTTGCTGCCCGCCGCATCGAGCACATCCTGGGTATCGATGCCGAGCCGGTCGAAGATCAGCGCCAGTTCGTTGACCAGCGCGATGTTGACGTCACGCTGGATGTTCTCAACCACCTTGGCCGCTTCGGCCACGCGCATCGACGGCGCCGGAAACGTGCCCGCCGCGATGATGCGCTGGTACAGGCCATCGATCACCGCAGCGGCTTCTGGCGTCGAACCGGAGGTGATCTTGCGGATGTCGGACAGGCGCCGCTGGCGATCGCCGGGGCTGACCCGTTCCGGGCTGTAGCCGCAGGAGAAATCCTGGTTGAAGCGCAGGCCCGAGCCCTGCTCCAGCAGCGGCACGCAGACTTCCTCCGTGGTGCCCGGATACACCGTGGATTCGTAGATCACCAGATCGCCCTCGCGCAGATGGCTGGCGATCAGGCGGGTGGCCGAACGCAGCGGCTCCAGATCGGGCTGCTCGCAGGCATCGATCGGGGTCGGCACGGTCACGATGTAGACATTGCAGGCATCAAGCAGGGCCGCATCGCTGCCGTACTGCAGCTGATGCGCGCTGGCCAGCTCTTCAGCCTCCACTTCCAGCGTGTGGTCCTGGCCCCTGCGCAGCTCGGCGATGCGGCCGGCATCGATATCGAAACCCAGGGTCGGCCAGTGGCGACCGAACGACACCGCCAGTGGCAGGCCGACGTAACCCAGGCCGATCACTGCCAGGCGCGGCGCCACGGCCGCCGCGACCGGCGCGCTCATCGGCGCATTTCCTGCAACGGATGCAATCGCGCTCGCGTTGCCATGGCTTCGGCCCACACACTCATTCGCTGTACCACTCCGGGAAACCCACACCAGAAAGGCTACAGCCTAAGGCCCCGGCGCGCCGCCGCCAAGGCGGGCTCAGGAGCCCAGCGCGACCGCCGCCGGCTCCAGCTCGCCGTCTGCGCCGGTCCAGGCCTGCAGCAGGCGTTCGAAGCCACCACTGCCGAGCAGGAAACCCGGCCATGCCGCCTCGACGATCTGCGATAGCAGGTCCGCCTCGATCCTGCGGGTACCCATCGACCAGCGCGGAAACGCCCGCTGCAGCACCGGTGCCCGGCACAGCATCTTCACCTGTCCATGGCTGCGCGCATTGACGATGCGCTGGAACACCGAATCGATGCCATCTTCCGGGCCTTCCAGATACTGCAGGAAACGCGTCCCATCGAACATCAGGACACCGGTGACACCCGCTACGCGATTGAATGCCGTGGCATCGGCCAGCAGGCGATCAAGATCGGTTGTCTGCAGATCGGCACGGGCCTCACTGGCATAGGCAATCGCGTGTAGCGACATCAGGTGGCTCCCCCCCTGGGAACGATGGCTGGGACTATGACATGAATAGGAACGACAGTTAAGCACGCCACTCCCCCTGGAGGATCAGGCCACGGCGCGGTGGGTGGGCTACAATCGGCGCCGCGCTGCAGGCCCGGATGGCGAAACTGGTAGACGCATCGGACTTAAAATCCGCCGGGGGCAACCCCATGCCGGTTCGATTCCGGCTCCGGGCACCAACATCGCAGCACAGGATGGCGTCCGCCCTTCGGGGCATTGCACAAGGAACCCGCACATGAAGACTTCTGCCCTGATGCTTGCCCTGCTCTGCACCTCCAGTCTTCCGGCGATGGCGCAGTCGTCGCTGACCCAGCGCGTGACGTCCGATACGTCCCGAACGGAATACAGCGACGGCTCCACGGCGACAAGCAGGCGTGACATCTCCGGGAACGTACACCGCCGCTACAGTGATGGCAGATCGTCTTCGACGAGACAGATCGACATTTCGGGGAACACCCGCACCGAGTACAGCGATGGCAGTTATTCGACCTCGAGCAAGGACAGCTCCGGCAACGTCCGTACCCGCTACAGCGACGGCAGCACCTCGTACTCGCGCACCGATATCGGTGGAAGGACCCGCACCGAGTACAGTGACGGCAGCTATTCCACCTCCTATACCGACATAGGCGGCCGGGTCCACACGACCCACTGCGGCTATGGCATGGCCGCTCGCAATCCGGAGCGCGGTGTCGGCAGGAAGCGCTGAGTTTTCAGATCGCACGCGAGTAACGCGGCTGCTCATGCGCCGCGCGCAGGTACGGATCGAAGCACATCGCCAGCAGCCGCAGCAGCGGCCGTCCCGGCTCGCTGGCACGCACCACGCCCTCGCGATACTCCGCCAGACCGTCCTCCTGCAGCCGCTGCACCGACCGCAGGTCTTCGGCGAAGTACCGCTCGAAATCCACGCCGTGGCGCTGGCCCAGCACAGCGCCATCCACCTCGCCCTGGCACATCAGCTGCTGGATCAGTTCCGCGCGCAGCTGGTCGTCGGCGCTCAATGCCACGCCGCGCCAGACCGGCAGCTGGCCCTGGTCCACCGCGTCCTCCCACGACGGCAGGTCGCGCGGATTCTGGCTGTAGGTGGCACCAATGTGGCTGATCGCACTCACGCCCAGGCCCAGCAGATCGGTATCGGCGTGGGTGGTGTACCCCATGAAATTGCGATGCAGCTGGCCTGCGCGCTGCGCGCGTGACAGATCCTCTTCCGGCAACGCGAAGTGATCCATACCGATGTACTGGTAGCCAGCCGCGGAGAGCTTCTCGACCGCCAGGCCCAGCAGCGCCAGCTTGTCTTCCGGCGAGGGCAAGCGGCGTTCGTCGATCTGCTTCTGTGCGCGGAACAGGTGCGGCAGATGTGCGTAGCCATACACCGCCAGGCGATCCGGGCGCAGGGCCAGCACCCGCTCAAGGGTACGGCCGAACCCCTCCAGGCTCTGCCCGGGAAGGCCATAGATCAGGTCAACGTTGACCGAGCGCATGCCGCTGTCGCGGCAGGCCTGCAGGATATCCAGCGTCTGCTGCACGCCCTGTATGCGGTTGATCGACTCCTGTACGTGCGGATCAAAGTCCTGCACACCCAGGCTGGCGCGGTTGAAACCCAGCCGCGCCAGCATGGCGACGTCGTGGGTATCGATGAAGCGCGGGTCGAGTTCGATCGAGAAATCACGCTGTGGCGAATCGCTGAAATCGAAGCGGCGGCGCAGGCCTTCCACCAGGGTGGTCATCGCCTCGGCATCGAGGAAGTTCGGTGTGCCCCCGCCCAGGTGCAGCTGGATGACCTCACGGCCGTCCTCGAACTGCGGCGCCAGCAGGTCGGCCTCGGCCAGCACGCGCGAGACGTAGCTGTGGCCACGGCCGCGATCGCGGGTGATCACCCGGTTGCAGCCGCAGTAGAAGCAGGGGCTGGAACAGAACGGCACATGCACGTACAGCGACAGCGCGCGGGCCAGCTGGTTGCTGTCGGCGATCGCCTGACGCAGTGCCGGCGCGTCGAAGCCGTCGTGGAAATGCGGCGCGGTCGGGTACGAGGTATAGCGCGGCCCGGGCCGATCGTGGCGGCGCAACAGGTCGGGGTCGAAGGTCCAGGCCAGGCCGCCGGCAGCGGGAGAGAACGTGTCCATGGCGCCAGCATCGCGCCGGGCGGCCGTCGCCGCCTTGACCCAGATCAATCCTTGGCGGGGATGCCCAGCACCGGCAGGCCGACCTGCGGCCAGCGCAGCATCTGGTAGCGTTTCCAGAAGGTGTCACCGATGCGTGCGGCCACGTCGTTGGCCAGCGCCTGCATCGGCGGGTTGTTGCATTCGGCGGTGGTGATGCGGAACAGCACCAGCCAGCGGTCGAACAGGTCCTTGTCCAGCTCGATGGCCATGTGCTTGGACATCGGCGAGCCCTTGAAGCGACGGGTAGCGCGCAGCATCGCCGACCAGAAGTCGACCAGCTGCGCCAGGTGCTCCGGCCAGTCGTGGACATGTGCCTCGAACACCGGCCCCAACCGCTCTTCTTCGCGCACGCGCGCATAGAAGTCGTGGACCAGGCGGGTCACTTCCTGCTCGGTACACAACTCGAGCGAGGCAACGGGGATGACAGGCGGAGGCGTAGCGTTCATCGGGTACCCAAAGCGTGCCGGCAGTGTGCCGCAGCCGGCCGGCACCGCCGTTGATCCAGATCAATGTCGGCGCAGTTCGCTGCCCCTAGGCTGGCACGCTTGCAGGAAGCATGCCCTGCGGATGCTGCGCCGGATCAGGCGGAGTATACGCGCCGCCCCCTTTCCGATCCGGGACAGCATGAACAGACCCTCCCTCAGCCGTCGCCAGCAGTTGGTCCAGCAATGGGGCGCGATCCTCTGGCCCAGTTTCATCGCTGCCGGCGTGGCCAGCGTGGTGTTCTTCGCCTTCGTCGATCCGTTGCGCCTGCAGGCCATCAGCTTCCCGGAAACCACCATCAGCCGCGAGCTGGGCTATACCGCAGGCTTTTTCATGTTCTGGACGGTGACGGCGCTGTCCAGCGCGGTCACCTGGTACCTGCAACGGCCGATGCCAAGCGACGACGACGACGAGCTGCCACTGGGATGAGTACGCCCTGCTCCGCGACGGCACGCCCGCGACACTGGCGAAGCAACCTCAGCGCAGGCCTGCTTGCACTGTTCTATACCCTGCCCTGGTTGCGCTGGGACGATCATCAGGCCGTGCTGCTGGACATCAATGCCCGGCGCTTCGACCTGTTCGGCTGGACGCTGTGGCCGGGTGACGTCGGAGTGATGATCGGTCTGTTGGCGGTGCTGGCGGTGAGCCTTGCGCTGCTCACCCATCTGGCCGGACGCATCTGGTGCGGCCATGCCTGCCCGCAGACGTTGTGGCGAGGTGCCTTCGACTGGATCGGCCGCACCGTGTCCCGGGCACTGCCGCCGGCACTGGCGCGGCCGGCCACGCAGCTTGCATGGGGCCTGCTGTCGTTGTGGACCGGAATCACCTTTGTCGGCCTGTTCAGCCCGATCGCCGGGCTGGTGGCTGCCGCGCCGCACGCCGCCTGGAGTGGCGGGGAAACGTTCTGGGTACTGTTCTACGCCGCTGCCACCTGGGGCAATGCCGGCTTCCTGCGTGAGCAGGTCTGCCGTTCGCTGTGCCCGTTCGCACGCCTGCAGCCATTGCTGACCGATCCACACACACCACGCGTGCTGTATGACGCCCGTCGCGGCGAGCCACGCGGAGCGCGCCCATTTGGCCAGGGCGGTGTACTCGGTCGCGGCCGTGGTCTGCTCGACCCGACCACCGCGCAGGACTACGCGTTTCGTGCCGCGCATCCGCTGCTGGCAGGACCGATGCCGACCTTCAGCGCTGACCGCCTGGGTGACTGTACCGACTGCAACGCCTGTGTCAGCGCCTGCCCGATGCAGCTGGACATCCGCCAGGGGCCGCAGGCCGATTGCCTGGCCTGCGGCGCCTGCCTGGACGCCTGTGCACAACAGCAGCACCGGGCTGGTTTCGGGTCGGGGCTGCTGCGCTACTGCAGTCCGCAGGTGATGACCGGCCAGCCGCCGCGCTGGTGGCGACCGCGGACCCTGGCCCTGTTGTCTCTGCTGCTGGCGCTGCTTGCCTGTGGCGCTTGGCGCCTGCTCTGAATCAGCGCGGCCCGTCGGCGTGCGGCGGAACCAGCTGCGCACGGCGGACGATGCCCAGCTGCTCGATGATCAGCGCCATTTCATTGGTGACTTCGGTACGCTCGGTGCCCTGCGGGACCAGGCGATCGAGCACCTGCTGGTAGGTATCCCAGAACGCCGGACCGCATCCGTGTTTGTGATAGCTGGCTTCCAGTTCGCGGCGTACCCGTTCAGCCAAGCCATGCATGCCGTATTCCATACGACCTCCGTTGGACTTGTTCTGCATCGTTGACGGTCTACCGACTCACTTGCGTGCTACTGAAAGACTCCCGGGCTTCACGTCCGGTTGATGCCAATTAGTCATAAATTTCACGACAGGTCAATTACATGCATCGACTTTCGTGATCGAAATTATTAATCGTTCACAAAACAACATACGGTGCCCCGGCCATGCCGGATGGGTTGAACCCGACGTGCCACCTGCCCGGCAGACGACGACCTTCTATTGACCACACTGATCGAGTTCTCTGGAACCATCGAATTTGCCCATTTTGCTAAGTCTACTTAGCAAATGCCGCTTAGTGTGCTAGATGCGACAAAACACGGCGCAAATCAGATGGATTCGCTGCCTGGCGCGTCGGTTGCAGGGAACAGATGCGGGTAGCGCTGACGCAGGATGTACTGCCGCAGGGCAGGAATCGGAAGGTCCTTAGGCCATTGCGACACTGCGGATCGGCTTATGCCAAAGAAGCGGGCCAGTTCGGCATCGGTCCTCAGTCCCAGCCGGGTACGCACCTGCCGTTTGCTCCAGAATTCGGTCACGGTCGGTTCTTCTGTTAACCAGACTTATTCTTGCGGCAAGGTTTCTTGGCATTCCACGCGTTAAGCTGGCTTGCATAGATGAATACTCTCGGCCAACGACTCGCCGCCGCCATGAAGAAAGCCGGGCACCCTCGCCCGGCCGACCTGGCCCGCGCCGCAAAATCCACAACGGCAACCATCAGCAACTGGCTCAATGACCATGTGAGCGCCTCCCATGTGAAGGCCGCACAGCTGTTCCGCATTGCGGACGCAGCCAAGCTGGACGCGCGCGAGCTGCTGTACGGGGTGACCGGGCGCGGCGTAGGCGAACCCGGCAATGCCTACATCCCCAGCCAGGCCCATCTGGATGTCTGGCAGGACGCCTACGAGCTGGTCAGCCACCTGGTGGCCGAGAACGGGCTGGAGATCGACCACCGTCGCCATGCCGCGCTGGACCTGCTTGCGTTCGAGCTGTTGATGGATGGCTTCAGCCGCAGCAAGGTCGCCCGCGTACTGACGACCTCGATGACGTAAACGCACTGCCGCTGGTAGCATGGGCCGCGATGGGGATGGAGCTCCCCCGATAACCGCCTGCAAGGGCTGATGGCTCCTGCCAAGACGAACCCGGTGTTCGTCGACGGCAGGCCGTGCCTGCCCTCGGCGTTCGCCATCGGACCTGCGAACCCGTACTCGAGGCACACGATGCAAGCGTTGAACAATTATTTCCTGGTCTTCATCGGAGGCGGCCTGGGTGCCTGCCTGCGCCACGCCTGCAACCTGATCGGCGCCCGCGTGGCGGTCGGCAGCCCCTGGCCCTGGTCGACCTTCCTGATCAACATCAGCGGCGCGCTGCTGATGGGCGTGGTGGTCGAGGCTTTTGCCCTGCGCAACGGCGCTTCACCCCAGCTGCGACTGCTGCTGGCCACCGGCATTCTGGGCGGTTACACCACGTTCTCGACCTATGCGCTGGAGATCGGCCTGCTGCTGCAGCGCGGCCAGCATGGGCTGGCAGCGCTGTACGCCGGGGGCTCGGTGGCCCTGGGCCTGGCGGGCCTGTTCGGCGGCATGAAGCTGGCCCGGCTGGTGCTGGGCTGACGATCAGGCAGCGCTGGCGCGCGCCTGCACACGCCATTCCCGGGGCGACTGCCCGGTGTGTGCCTTGAACGCCCGCGACAGGGCGGCCTCGCTGCCATAACCGACGTCGTCGGCGATCCGCTTCAAAGGCCGGCCCTGGCGCAGTGCCTGCTGGGCCAACCCCACCCGCCAGCCCTGCAGGTAGTGGCCCGGCGTGGTACCCATCGCCTCGCGGAAACTGGCCGCGAACACGCTGCGCGACATGCCCGCCACATCGGCCAGGTCTTCCAGCGTCCACGCCTGTGCGGGCGCTTCGTGCATCGCCACCAGCGCCAACCGCAGGCGCGGATGACCGAGCCCGGCGAACAGGCCACCACGCATCTCGCCACCTTCCATCAGCTGGCGCAGTACCTGGATCATCACCACCTCGAACAGCCGGTTGACCATTGCCGCACGCCCGCAGCGCTGCTCGAAGGCCTCTTCGAACAGCAGCTCCAGCGCGGCATGGCCGCCGTACAGATCGGCCAGCGGCAGGCAGATGAAATCGGGCAGCGCAGCGCTGATCGGATTAAGCCGGCCGCCTTCGAAATGCAGGTTGGCGCAGGCCATGTCGGCACCCTGCTGCGGTTCGGTGATGAACCGGTGGGGCATCGGCCGGGGGTACAGCAGCAGGCTGGGGGCGTCGACCTGCACCGTCTGCGAGCCATGGCTGACCTGCAGCGGGCCCCGCCGCACCAGGTGCAGCTGGCCAGCCTCATCCTCGCCTTCCAGGGTGTTGATGCCGCACAACGCGCCGGCATGGAACACCGAGGCGGTGACCGAGAAGCGTTCGAGCAGGATGGCGAGGCGGTCGACCATGACAGGACTCCAGATCAAACGGAATTACTTCAATACGACAGATCGTATCGGATTCACCGCGCCACTGGGCGAACCGGCCGGCGGCTCTACCTGAAAGTGCCGCGAGGGCTGCATGGCCGTGACGGCCACGCGACCGACCGGCACTTCCCTGCGGCAATGCAGCGCGCGCAGCATTCCCGGGGCATCTATGCTCGGCGCCATTCCCGGATGGAACGACCACGATGCGCTGCTTGCTTCGTTGCGCCCTCGCTCTCGGCCTGCTGCTGCCGTCGACATCGTTGCTGGCCGCGCCAGCCACTGCACCACGCGCACTCAGTGGCGAACTGCAGGGAGCGCCGTGGCGCCTGGACGTGCCGGCCGGATGGAACGGCGACCTGGTGATGCTGGCGCATGGCTATGAGCCGGTGGGCGTGCCGCGCACCACGCCGATGACCGCCAACGACAGCACCGCAACACTGCTGGCCGCCGGTTACGCAGTCGCGCAGAGCGCGTATTCCAGCCAGGGTTGGGCCGTAGCCGATGCGATCACCGACATGGAGCGCCTGCGCCGGCACGCGCTGGACGAACTCAAGCGCGTGCGCAGCACCTGGATGCTCGGATTCTCGATGGGCGGCGCGGTGGCCATCGCCAGCCTCGAGCGATATCCGCAGCACTACGCCGGGGGCGCCTCGCTGTGCGGCGCCAACCTCAGTGGCGAGCAGATCGCCGCCAACCTGCTGACCACGCTGGTCGCGTTCGATTACTTCTTCCCCAACGCAGACGGCCTGCCGACCACCGGGCTGGCTTCGCCGGAAGCGGCCGCGCTGCCACAGGCAACCCTGTATCAAGGCATTGCCAATGCGCTGCAGCGGAACCCGGAACATGCCGCCGTGCTGGCCAGGCAGTTGCAGGTCTCTACTGACGCGCTGGCCGGTACGATCAGCCTGCACGCACTGGTCCTGCACGAACTGGCTGCGCGCAGTGGCGGCATGCCGGTGGGCAACAGGGGCGTGATCTACCGCGGCTTCGGTGACGATACGGCGTTCAATGCCGGTGTACGGCGTGTCGACGCCGTGCCTGCCGCGCAGGCCGATGTCCGCACGAAGCTGGCACTGAGCGGTGCCTTGAAGCGGCCGTTGGTGATCCAGTTCAACCACAACGATCCCACCATCGTGCCGCACATGCAGGCGGTGTATCCGCAGCTGGCGGCGCAAGCCGGCGCACGGCCCTTGCCACGGGTCCTGCCTGCGGCGGGCGCCGGGCATTGTGGTTTCTCTGAAGCCGACGTGCTCGAGGCGTTGAAGGCTGCACAGCGGTGAAAACAACGCGTGTCGCGGTGCGTCAAGGCCGCGCTGGAAGGACTGCTATGGTAGCCCCGCCCATTGATGGGCAGACAAAGGACTGACGTGATGATCAAGACGACCTTGAAGACCGTGATGCTCCTTGGCATGGCCGTGACCGGCCTGGCCTTCGCCGCAGGACCCTGTGAATTCTGCAGCCAGCAGTACGAGTACTGTCTGCGCGCAAACTCAGGCCCACTGGCCAAGACACCCGCAGAATGCCTGGCCCAGTACAAGATGTGCCGCGAAATGGATTGCCAGTCGTCCTGACCGGCATCCGGCCGGCTCCTGCGGGAGCCGGCTCCTCCCGCTGCGGTGCCGAACGCTTACGATGCAGAGACCGGTGGAGTTCCTGCCACCTTCCTTCCCTGCTGAAGCAACGCACTCGATGGCCTTCTTCGAACGACTGAGCGAGACCCGCTACCTGCCGACCGAACATACCGGCGGCGCCTGGAACATCCGCGAGCAGCACATCGCGCCGGCGATCGGCCTGCTCGCCCACCACCTGGAGCGTGATGCCGCGGCGCGTGGCCATGGCTTCCTGATCGCGCGCCTGTCCTACGACATCCTCGGCACCATTCCGATCGAAGCGATGGAGGCCGACGTACAGGTGCTGCGAGGTGGCCGCACCATCGAGCTGGTCGAGGCCACGCTGCGGCATGACGATCGCCCGGCTCTGCGCGCGCGCGCCTGGTTGATGCGCCCGAACGACACCGAGGCGATCGCCGGCACGCCGATTCCAGGCATTGCTCCACCGGAATCGATGCCGGCGTGGGACCCGGGCACGGTCTGGCCCGGTGGCTTCATCCAGAGCATCGAGATCCGTCGCCACGACCAGGGCCCCGGCCGCGCAACCTACTGGGCACGCGCAACACAGCCGCTGCTGGATAGAGAAATGGTCAGCCCATTGGCCCGCGCCGCGACGCTGTTCGACCTGTCCAACGGCATGGCGGTACGTGCCGATCCGAAGGAGGTCGCCTTCCCCAACCTGGACCTCACCGCTCACCTGTTCGGCATGCCCGAAGGCGAGTGGCTGGGCTTCGACACGTCGGTGTCGTTCGGCCGCCTCGGCATCGGCCTGACCAGCACCGTGCTGCATGATGCGCGCGGCCCGATCGGAGCACTCGGCCAGGCGCTGACGGTGCGCCCGTAAACGCAACGGGCGGCGTCAGCCGCCCAGCGTACCCATCGTGAAGGTGTAACCCGAACTCATCAGGAACTCGCGCATGCGCATTTCCGCGCGGCGCGGTGAGGCCAGATTGGCCGGTGCATACAGCGCGTAGACCACGCCCGCGCCCTCAACGGCCTCGCGGCGCACCCCGCAGTGCCGGGTCTCCGAAGCAATCACCCATCCATCCTTCAACCGGTCGGGGCCAATCGACTGGCCGTTCATCAGCCGGAACGTCAACCAGCGTACTTCCGCAGCGGATTTGTTCATTGCCGGCGCCCCGGCTGTGTATTGCGATTCATCGTGTCCTTGCTCGCCATTGCAGCTCCCTAAGACTTGGAACTCGACCATAGCGCCTCCCCATGTCGCGGGCGGATGAGACTGGTCAACGCCGCTCAGGATGGCAGGCCAAACCGCTTCCACAGCGCCTCGCGCCCGGGCGGTGTCAGTCGCAGTTCTCGCCGGCCGTCCACGCGCCGCAGCCAATCATTCTTCACGAAGCTGTCCAGCATCGCCTCACCGACCAGCCCGGCCAGATGCGGGCGCCGCTCCGTGCAATCCAGGCAACCGCGGCAATAGCGTGCGGGCTTGCTGGTTGCAGGGCGCTGCAGCACCTCGACCAGCGGCTGGCCGAGCGCCTTCAGGAACTCGGCCCCCTCCGGAGTCACTTGCCAATAGCCATCACACGGCAAAAGGTGCCCGGCCTGCAGCAGGCGATCGGTGATGGCCACGGCATGCACACCCGCCAGATGCCTGTAGCAGGAGCGCGCCTCGCGCAGCGCCGGCATGCTGCGCGACGCAGCCGCGGTGCAGGACGGCGTGCGGTCGGCAACCCGCAGGATGCCCTCCAGCATGTCCGCGACCTCGGTGGACGCCAGTCGATGGTAGCGGTGGCGGCCCTGCGGGATGGCGACCAGCAGATCGCCTTCGATCAGGCGACGCAGATGCGTGCTCGCCGTCTGTGGCGTCACCCCGGCCACCCGCGCCAGTTCCATCGCGGTGTAGGCGCGGCCATCCATCAGCTGCAGCAGCATCGCGGCGCGTGCCTGGTCACCGACCAGGGCACCGACGCTGACAAGGGAACCGGAGGTGTGGACCATGCCGGCATTGTGGCATGCAAGGCCCAGCCGACAGTTCGATGCAGGCCGAAGCATTGCCGGCCCGCCTCGGCGCACAGTCACCACCCCGCTCTTCCGAGAACCGCATTGACGAATCCTTCGATCCCGCGTCGGCGCATCACCCCTTCGGTCCTCTACCCGGGAACGCCCGTCGTGTTGATGACCACGCTCAATCCAGACGGCAGCAGCAACATCAGCCCGCTCTCATCGTTCTGGGCACTGGGCAACCGGGTCGTGCTGGGGCTCGGCACGCAGGGCCAGGGTTATCGCAACCTGCAGCTGCGCAACGAGTGCGTGCTGAACTTTCCCTCCTCTGCGCAGGCGGCCCAGGTCGAGGCCATCGCGCGCGCGACCGGGCGTGACCCGGTGCCTGATGCCAAGCAGGCGATGGGCTATGTGCATGTCCGCGACAAGTTCGCGTTGGGCGGCTTCAGCAGCGTGCCGTCCGCCCAGGTGGCACCTGCGACGATTGCCGAATGCCCGTTGCAGGTGGAAGTCACGGTGATGGCGATGCACGCACCCAGCGAGGACGATGGCCAGCACTTCGTGATCGTCGAAGGCCGCGTCCGCTGCGTGCATGCGCATGAGGCGATCACCCATGCAGGCAGCCAGCACATCGATGTCGCCCGCTGGAAACCGTTGATCTATCTGTTCCGCCACTACCTGGGCGTGGGTGAACCGGTCGGGCGCAACTTCCGGGCGCAGACGCCGGAGCAGGCTCCGGCGTAGCGGCCGGATCAGCGCGAGGTCGCGGGCGTGTTGCTGAACGTGTCGCGCACCGAGCGCTCCCGTTCGCGGCGGGTCGCAGCGCACTGCTCGCGTGCGTTCGACATCTGGGTATCCGCGGCAACCCGCTCCGCACTCATCGATTGCTGCAGGCTGGCGATCTGTGCACGAATGCCTGAATCCTGGGTGGCACCGGCCAGTTGGGTGCCCGCCGTAGCCAGTTGCCGGTTCAGTTCAGCAATCTGGCGGCCCATCTGTTGGCTGCGTGACTCCAACGGGCCGTAGATGCGGGAGCGCTCGCCCTGCACGCAGTTGCGCTCGGCGATACCGGCGTCGGCCAGCGCGGTGTTCTGGTACACGGCGGCGCGGTTCGACGCCTCCCCCGCAGATTCGGTCGAGGGACGGGTGGAGCGCAGCTTCATGGGCTCAGCACCGGCGGCGCATGGATTCTGGCTGTACACCGTTTCCCCGGATGCGCCCTTGCACTTGTAGACCTGGGCCGACGCCAGCGGCGCGCCACCCGCCATCAGGGCTACCGCAAGCAGAATTCCCTTCATCCCTCACCTCTCCCTGGTTCGCAATGGACCACCAGCGCACGATACGGCGGATCGGGGATGCCTGCACGTGCCGCCGGGCTGTCCTGGCATTTCGCAGGCCCCCTCGGCCGTCAGGCCAGTGCAATCCAGTACGACACCATGTCCACATAGCGGCCATCGCGCTTCACCGCGCGCGGCTCGATGCCGGATTCGATGAATCCCAGCGACGCGTACAGTCCGCGCGCGGCAGCGTTGTCTGCCAGCACCGTGAGGGTGAGCGACTCGATGTCCTCCGCGCGTGCGGCGGCAAATGCCCCAAGGAACAGCTGCCGGGCGATTCCGTGCCCACGATGCCCTGCGCTCACGTGGACGCTGTGAATTTCCGCCGTGTGCCGCCGTGACAAACGTACGGGCCGCACATAGCGCAGGAAGCCAACCAGCTGTGCCTGGTCAAAGGCGCCGAAGTAACGGGTATGGGCGTCATCAAGTTGAGTCCGCATCACCTGTGCGGTCTCACCGCTGGCCTCGGCCAGCGTGGACAGGAACGCAGCGGGTGATTCACGCAGTGCCTGCAGGCGGGCTGCCCACAGCGTGTCCGCGTCGTCGTGTTGCAGTGGCCGGATCAGCATCCCGCGTGCCTGTAGGCGTTCGTGCGCAGTGGCCAGCGTAGCAGTCCGACCTCAGCGACGTGCATGCACCCGGCGCAATTCCAGCGCAGCGAAGGTGTACCAGCCGAACGCCGGCAGCAACGCAATGCGCTGGGTCAGGCCCCGGTACGGCGGCGGATCAAACCCGGACGTCATCAGCCACAGGTAGCCCATGCCCAGCAGCGACGTCGCCGGCGCCACCCAGGCCATGCGCGGGGATGCGTCGGCACCGAGTGCCACCTGGAACAGCAGCGGGGTCAGGATCGAGAAGATGCCGATGGCATACAGGCCGTGCAATGGGCTGCCGGTGGTGAAGGCGCCGTTGCTGAACATGGCGGCGCCGAACAGCACGGAGGTGAGCGCAGCAGGCGCGAATCGCCGCCCCCGGCAAGCAGCGCCAAGCTGAAGAGGATGATGGCCGCTCCACTCAGCATCGGCGCGGCCTGCAACGCTCTGGCCGGCAGGCCCGGCATCAGCCCCAGTTCGCTCAGATGCTGTGACATGGAGTCGTAGCCAGGCACCGTGAACGCAAACCCGATCAGGGCCAGCATGGCGCCCAGCGGAAGGTACTGCGCTTGCCGGATCGCTGCGTCACGCATGGGGCACACCACCATGGGCCAGGGAACGCGGACGGTAGCAGCTGTACCTGTGCGGGTGCATATGCAGTTTGGCAGGGGCACTTCGCGAGGGGCTGCACAGAAAAGAAAAAGCCCTGACCGGAGTCAGGGCTTTTCAATTGGAGGCCTCAAGCGGAATCGAACCGCTGTAAACGGATTTGCAATCCGGTGCATAGCCACTCTGCCATGAGGCCAACGTACTGCGCGCCAGGAACAGGGCCCTGACAAGACAAAACCCCAAGATGGGGCCTGTCGGAACATGGAGCGGGAAACGAGACTCGAACTCGCGACCTCAACCTTGGCAAGGTTGCGCTCTACCAACTGAGCTATTCCCGCGTAAGCCGACATGGTACCGGAAATCCGGGACACACACCAGCGATTTCACTTTTCTGACTGCGCGCAAAGCCTTGTGGCCCAACGTGCCCCGCCTTGCCGTGGCGGGAGAAAAACAAGGCCCCTACCGGGGCCCTGTAGAATCTGGAGCGGGAAACGAGACTCGAACTCGCGACCTCAACCTTGGCAAGGTTGCGCTCTACCAACTGAGCTATTCCCGCAGATTCTTCGACCTGCGTCGAAGGAGCGCTATTGTGTCCAAATTCCTTCACGCCGTCAACAGTCTTCACACGATGCGGTCACGGGCGTCCGCACTGGGGTACGCTGCCCCGCCCAGCTCCCTTCGGCCATGTTCCTTCGCGGCAAGCCCCTGTTGATCGCCCTGCTGCTGCACCTGCTGGTGGCACTGCTGTACTGGGCGCTGATTCCGCTGGGGATGAACGCCTATCGCGACCATTTCGGATTCACCTCCCATCGCGACATCGGCCTGGGCATCGCCCAGTTCCACCTGTTCTGGATGTTCCTTGCTGCCCAGCCATTGATCGCAGTGCTGCGGCCGCTGTTCGCGAAGCTGCTGGTACTGGCGATCCCGCTGGCGTTCGCGACGTGGACGCTGATGCACAACCATCCGCTGCGCCTGCTGTATTTCACCGTCGGGCCCGGCCTGCTGGCGCTGGCCGCCATCGCGGTAAGCCTGCGCTGTTCGCCTGTCGGAACCTCACGCCCCATCACGGACATCGCCGATGCCTAGACGCTACGTCCGCCTGTTCTGGCTGCTGGTCTCGCTCACCTGGCTGGCACTGATCGCCGCGCTGGTCAATGCCGGCTTCACCCCGGACTACTGGCTGCTGCATCGCCTCGAAGGCATCGAGCCGCGCTACCCCACCAGCAGCGTCATCGTATTCGCGTTGCTGGGAACGGTTGAGCTGGTCGTGGCCGCACTCATCGTGCGGCCCTGGAAGCTGAAGCGGCTGTGGCTGCGCCTGCTGATCGCCTTCGCCCTGCTGCTGGCGTGGTCGGTACCGTGGATGCTGTCGGCCATGCACCAGCCTCCGGTGCACGGCATGCACCTGCTGTGGTTGCTGCTGCTCGACGTAGCCCTGCTGCTGGCACTGTGCGGGGTATCAGCAGTGAGTGCCTGGCGGGCGCTCAGGCACCGCGCGGGAGACGGCGCGGCCCCGCTGCAACGCTAGGGTTACCTCCGGAACTCCACCCGCACATGCTGGCCGAAGCGCGCCTTGGCCGTGCCGTCGAACTCCAGCACGCACTCCACCACCTTGGCCACACCGCGCCCCGCGTCTTCGGGCAGGCGTGCCTGCGCGAACACCGGGCTGATGCGCACCACATGTGCGGACGGCAGCGTACTTGTGTTCTCGGCGCCGTCGCTATCCGGCACTACGGTGGCCTTCATGCCCACCTGCACCGCGTCGGCATAGGCGGCGCTCAGTTCTGCACGCACCTGCAGCGGCCGTGCCGGCAGCAGCGAGATCGCCGGCTTCCCCGCCTGCACGAAGGCGCCGAGACCCGGCACCTGCCCGACCACGGTGCCGGCCTCCGGTGCGCTGAGCGACATCTGCTGCAGTTTCAACTTGGCGTGTTCCAGCTTGTGCTGGGCCATGTCGACCTGCGCGCCGGCCACGTCGACGTCGGCACGCACGCCGGCCAGCTGCTGCTTGGCCGCATCGGCCTGCTGGTTGGACGACACGCCTTCGCTGGCGCCCGTGGACAGGCGGGTGGCGTTGCGCTCCAGTTCGCGCAGCTGCGCCTGGCTGCCCTTCAGACGGTCATTGGCCAGGGCGAGATCGGCGGTGGCCATCGCCACCTCCTGCTGCAGCAGGGCACCATCCAGCGACAGCAGCAACTGCCCCTTCTTCACCGTGGCGCCCTCCTTCACCGGCGCGGCGGTGATCGAACCATCCACCGGCGGCGCCAGCGCGATCAGGCCACCCTCGACGTCGATGATGCCGCGCGCCACGGCGACCTTGCCGGCGGTGGCAGTGCTTGCTTTACCTGCAGGTGCCTGGGCGGGCGCGTCCCTGGAACAGGCGCCAAGCAGCAATGCCGCGGACAGGGCCAGGCTGAGGGGGAGCAGGTGCGACGTCTTGGTCATGGGGCGGACTCTACAGTTTCGTTCTGGCGGCGGTCATCACGGACCATGCCGTCTTCCATGGCGATCACCCGATCGGCATGCCGGATCAGGCGCGGATCGTGGCTCACGCACAGCACGGTGGCGCCATGCGCGCGTGCATAGCGATGCAGGATGTCGATCACGCGCTGGCCGTTCTCGGCGTCCAGCGCGCTGGTGGGCTCATCGGCGAAGATCAGCGTCGGTGATTTGGCGAAGGCGCGGGCGACCGCAACGCGCTGCTTCTCGCCGCCGGACAGCTGCGCCGGGCGCATATGGCTGCGATGGCTCAAGCCGACTTCTTCCAGCGCCCTGCGGGCCAGCGGCTCGCTTTCGCGATTGCTCATGCCACGGTAGCCCAGCGGCAGCTGCACCTGTTCAAGCGCAGTCAGCGCAGGGAACAGGTTGAAGCCCTGGAACACAAAGCCAACGTGGTGCAGGCGGAAACGCTCGACCTCGCTGCGGGTCATGTGGCCCACATCCTGGCCCAGCGCATGCACGCGGCCACCATCCGGTGAAGACAGGCCAGACAGCAGCGACAACAGCGTGCTCTTGCCGCAGCCGGACGGGCCCGACACCAGGGTCAGCTCGCCGGGGTAGATGTCCAGCGACAGGCCGCGCAGCACGGGCACCTGCACATCGCCGGACATGAAGCCCTTATCCAGTGCGTCTGCCTGCAGGGTCGGGGCGACGGCGGGTGTGGAAGTCATCGGCCGGTCCTCAACGCAGCAGCAACGATGGATCGGAGCGGACCACGCTGCGGACCGCCATGATGCTGGACAGCATGGCCATCACCGCGACCAGTGCCACGCAGCCGATGATGACCATCGGCGTCAGCTGTACCGGCACGCGCTGGGTCTGCGCGATCAACAGCACGACGGTGCTGAACGCCGCCGCCAGCAGCATGCCGACGCCGCCGATCAGCAGCGCCTGCTCGAACACCACCCGCGCCAGCGCATAGCGGCCTGCGCCGAGCGCATTGAGCGTGGCGTATTCGCGAACCGAGCCGGCCACTACCGAAGCAAACGACTGGTTGGTGATCACCGCGCCGACGAAGCAGACGATGACCGCCATGAACAACACCGCGATGCCGGCACCGGTATCGAACAACCAGTACTGCTGCGAGCGGCTGGCAAACTCGGGCGCCGTCCAGAACTCGACCGGCGTCGCCTGGCCCATCGACGCGGCCAGACGATCGCGCACGCGGTCGGCCAGCTCCGGCGAACGCAGGCCCGCCACGAAATAGGTACTGCCTTCATGCGGGTCGGTACCGGCGATGGCACGCGCGGTATCCAGCGACGCCAGCACGTTGACGCCACCAAGGCCACGCAGCCCCGGTTGTGCGGCGACCACACGCACCGCCTTGCCGTTGATCCAGGCACGGTTGTTCTGCAGGTCCACACCCAGCGTATCCAGATCGGCACTGTCGACGATCACCGCGCCCGGCTCGCGCAGCTGCGCGCGCAGGTCGGCCGGCAGGATGCGCGCGAACATCATCGCGTCATCCTGGGTGGAGATACCGGACAGATACACCGAGACGTTGCCGGTGCCCTGCGCACTGGAGCGCCATTCGCCATCGACCCATTCGTAGGGTTCGACGCGGGTGACATCCGGGTCCATGCGCAGGTGGCTTTCCACGTCCGCGCTGATCGCGTGGCCGTAGTTGACGCTCTGGGTGCCGGGAAAACCGGCCCAGATGTCGGCCGAGGACGCCTTCACGTAGATCGCGGCGGTACCGAAGATGCCCAGCACCAGCGCCGCCTGCACGATCAACAACACACCGGCGAAGCACATCGCCAGCACCACCGGCAGGAACCGGCGCCACTCGTAGGCCAGGGTCTTGCGGGCCAGTGCGATCATTGCGACTCGCCCTCCGCCTCGACCGGCAGCGGCGCGCCGCCCAGGGCGCGGTACAGCGAGGCGAATGCCAGCACACGCGCACCCTGCGCACCGATCAGATCGGCCTGCGAGGACAACGCAGCGCGCTGCGTGTCGAGGCCATCGAATTCGCTGGACAGGCCCAACTGCACCTGCCGCACCTGGCGCTTGACCTGCTGGCCGGCAGCATCATTGGCCGCACGCAGCGACTGGATGCTGCTGTCCTGGCGTGCCAGGCTGCCCAGTGCGCCCTCCACTTCGCTCACCCCTTCCAGCACCGCCTTGCGGTAGCCGAGCAGTGCAGCATCCAGCTGCTTCTCATCGGCATGGAAGCGTGCACGACGCTGGCCCCAATCCCACAACGGAATATCGATGTACGGGCCGATCGAGGGACTGGAGTCGGAATTGGAGCGGGCGTTCTGGGTGAGGTTGTAGGCGTACAGGATCGAACCGCCGAGGCTGACCCGCGGATACATCGCCGCACGTGCGGAACCCTTGCTCGCCGCAGCCTGCATCACTTCCGATTCGGCCAGCAGGATCTGCGGACGGTGACGCAGCAGATCGGCCGGTACCTGCTGCAGCGAGAATGCGCCCAGCTTCGGCGGCGTGCGATAGGCGCGCCAGGCCGGGTCGGGGCCATCGCGGCCCAGCAGCAGGGCCAATGCTCGGGCGGCATTGTCCGCATTCTCGCGGGCCTGCGCCGTCGCCGCGCGGGTGGCTGCCTGGCGAGCCCGCAGCCGATCAAGTTCGCCCGGCTCATCCAGGCGCAGGCGCTGGCGAACCAGCGCCAACTGCTCGCCGCGATCATCCACCGCCTGCTGCCGGGCCAGCAGGTCCTGCTGGGCCTGCGCCACTGTCAGATCCAGGTAGCTGCGCACCACGTCGGCGATCACCGCAACCTGCGCAGCACTGCGCAGCGCCTCGGCATTGCCGGCCGAGGCCTGCGCGCTCAACTGCGCACTCTCGGCGGCACCGAACAGGCCCAGGTCCCAGATCGCTTCAATGCCCGCATGGAAGTAGGTATCGACTGCGGCGGCGTCCTGCACCTGCTTGGCGCTGGCCGAGATCTCCGGCAGGAAGCGTGAGTCCGACGTGCCGGCGACGATCCGCACCGCCTGCAGGCGCAGCGTGGCCTGCTGCAGGTCGAGGTTGCCGGCAATGGCCTGGTCCACCAGGCCATCCAGCGCCGGGTCGGCCAGCACCTTCCACCATTGCCTGGCGTCCACCGCCACGCCCTGCCCCTGTGGCACCTGGGCCCAGGCGCTGGGCGTGCGGTCGGGCAGGTCCGGCACCGGTACCGACATGCAACCCGCCAGGGCCAGGCTGGCCAGCAACGCGCCGGGGCGCAGCACCGCCTGCAGGGAGAATCCGCGCCCGGTCCTGGGCACTGCCACTGGAGTGATACGCCTGACCACCAGCCCGCCAACGTGTAGAAGGAGCATGAAGGCTACCGTGCGATTGTGGAGCGAACATGGAGAAATGGTCCGAAAAACGTCACAGCACGCGTGCGGTTCAGGCAACGCTGGCGTTGGCCTTTCGCCAGCCTTTCACCACATGGGACGCGCAGAACGCTGGTGCAGATTCCAAGCCATTGAACCCTGCTGCCGCCCACCCCCGAGCCTTGCACCCGCGATCGTCCCCACGACCGCACGCCCGCCATTCCGATTGCGATACTGATGTCGGGATCATCCCGCAGGCGCACTGATACCACGCCTTCCATGAAGATGCCGTGGCCTGACTGTAGCGAGTGCAGCAGCCGGCATCATGACAAACGAAAAACGCCCCCTTGCGGGAGCGTTCTTCTTGAATCTGGAGCGGGAAACGAGACTCGAACTCGCGACCTCAACCTTGGCAAGGTTGCGCTCTACCAACTGAGCTATTCCCGCAGATTTCGTTCGACCTGCGTCGAAGGAGCGCTATTGTGTCGATATTGCTGCACGGCGTCAACAGGGATTTTCACGTCACATGTGGGGTCGCACTCGGGCGTCACGGCCGGCTCCCTTCACATGCGAAGACCGCGACGGTGGAAGTAGATCTGCTCGGCGATGCGCCGTGTAGCCGCCGTATGCAGCAATGCGTTGAGCGGCCAATCGGCCTGCAGATGATCCATCGCCCGGCGCAGCAGGCGCTTGCCGCGGAACGCCGGCGCCGCCTGCCGCGCCACCCGCTCCGGCTGCGGGCCGCTGCCCCGCAGGTGCCGACCGATGGCATCGCCCACGGCCCAACCGTGCCGCCATGAGGAATGGATGCCGCCGGCCGAGAGCGGCGAGACGATGCCCGCGGCGTCGCCGGTCAGGATCACGCCAGGGCCGGTGATCGGGCCTTCCGGCCGGCCGCACGGCACCAGGCCGGCGCGGGTAGCCGAAGGCCGCGCGGCGGGCGGAATGCCGACCACATCGCGCACGTGCTCAAGGAAGCCATCGATATCCGGCGGCCGCACCTGTGCCGGGTCATGGCGCAGTGCCAGGCCGACCTGCAGGCCCGTCGGATTCTGTGCGACCCAGCCGATATAGCCCGGTGCGAAGCGCTTGCTGACGAAGCAATGCAATGCATCGCCCTGCGGCAATTGCAGGCCAGCGAACTCGCGCTCGACGCCGTAAAGGTTGTCACGCACCTGGCCGAGGCCGGTTCGCTGGGCCACGCGCGAACGCGCGCCATCGGCGCCGACCAGGTAGGCGCAGCGCCCCGCTCCCTTCACCTGCCAGCCGTCGCCACTGCGACGGGCATCGGTGAAGGACTGTTGCAGTCGCAGGTCCACGCCATTCGCGCGCAGCTCACTGGCCAGCCAGCGCATCAGGCTCGGCGTATCGGTGGTGAGAAAGTAGTAGCCCGGCGCAGCCAGCAGCACGCTGCGCAGGTTCGGCGCATACAGGCGCACATTCGCAACGCGTTGCACAAGGTGTTCGGGCATTCGACCCAACCAGGTCTGCTCCATCGCTTCCTTCACCACGATGCCGGTGGTGTGCAGGCGTTCGCCGGGATCGGCTTTGCGTTCCAGCACGCAGACGCGCAGGCCGTACTGGACAGCGGCGAGTGCGCAGGCGGCACCGGCGAAACTGGCGCCGACGATGACCACGTCATGGTCGTAGGTGGAGGGGATGTGGGGCATCGCTGCATCACCGGCTGGAAACGAGGAATACAGCTTCAGTCCAGCGCATGGTGGGACGATGGGATGACGGTGAAGTGGGGATGAAGCGATGCCCTGCGCGTGATGCACCGGAAGAGCAACGCTCCCTTCGGGGAGCGTTGCCTGCAGAGCGTCCTGGCGCTATCAGGCGACCACGATCCTGAGCGGGTCGGCCAACGCAAGGATCTCCGCACGCTCACCACTAGGCGGATAGATCCATTCGGTGTTGATGCGGGTCTTCAGCGCCTTGGCTTCCGCACCGGACAGCACGACCTGGCGATCCCAGCCTTCGGTGTAGACGGCACCCCACGGCCCCAGGTCCAGGCAGGTCACGTACTTGGGCTGCGCATACGGAATCATCGCTTCCCCGATCAGATCGGCTGCAACATTGTGGCCAGCCGAGCGTCCCAGGTTCATCGCGTGCTGGCAGGACATCGTCGCTACGTTGCCATCGTCGTCCGTGGCGGCATGCGCGCAGTCGCCGGTGGCGAACACCGCATCGACGCCCGTCGCCTTGAGGGTGCGATCCACGTGCAGGCGACCCACGGCGTCGTGCTGGCCGGGGATCTGCGTGGTCAAGGCGCTGGCGCGTGCACCGGCCGTCCAGATGACGGTCGCGGCGTCGATGCGCTCACCGTTCTCAAGGGTCACGCCGTTGGCATCCACGCAGGCCACGCCCGACCCCAGCTGCCAGGAAACACCGAGCTCGGTCAGGGCCTGGGTGATGACCGGACGCGGACCTTCGCCGAGGTCCGGGCCCAAGTCCTCGGCGCGCTCGACCATGATGACGTTCACTGCGGCATCGGCACCGAGTACGTCGCGCAGGCGCGCCGGAATTTCGGCTGCGGTTTCGATGCCGGTGAAGCCGGCGCCCGCGATCACCACCGTGTTGCGTCCTGCGCTTTCCGGGCGGCCGGCAAGACCCTCCAGATGCGCCTGCAGTCGTGCCGCGTCGGCGATCTGATCGACATTGAAGGCGTGCTGCTGCAGGCCGGGAATCGGCGGGCAGTTCAGGCGGCTGCCAGCGGCCAGCACCAGGCGATCGTAGTGCAATGCCTGCGTTGCGGCATCGGCTCCCACGCCCACCACCTGCACTTGCCGGTTGGCGACGTCGATGTGCTCGACGCGGCCGGCAAGGTAGCGCACGCCGACCGCATCGAAGATGGCCTGCAGCGGCGCCTTCATGCGCTCAGGTCCCTTTTCGTAGAGGCGTGGGCGCACATGCAGCTCCGGCGACGGCGCAACCAGCACGATCTCTACATCACGGCGCGCCGCCTGGTCGAGAAGACGGGCGGCGGCGAGCGCGCTCCACATGCCGGCAAAGCCGGCGCCGATGACAAGAATGCGTTGGGACACGGAGGGAAATCCTTCTGGGAATCAGGGTTCAGGCGCCCGGGTGCGCGGACGGCACGGGCGTGGGCGGTGTGCTGCAGCGTCGTACCATATAACGCGGATCATATGAGTCCGCATTATGTCGCGCAAGCGCCTGACGGCGGCGCGGTTCAGGCCGACGCCTTCCTGCCCTACTCCTTTTCCCCACCACAACGCCAATGAAATCAAAGATCTGCATGAAGTTCCGCAGGGTTGCGGCGGGTAACTCAGGCCCCTATAGTCCGCGTTATATTTTTCTGGATCGGTCCCATGGCCCACATCGGAACGGGCGTCGAGTACGCCCTGCACTGCCTGCTCTGGCTGGTCCCGCCGCTGGAACAGCGGCCCAGCAGCCGCGACCTCGCCGAACTGCAGGGCGTGCCGGCAGCGTTCATGGCGAAGATCTTTCCGAAGCTGGAGAAGGCCGGCATCGTCGAGTCCACTGGCGGCATCCGCGGCGGCTACCAGCTGGCGCGTGCGCCCGAAGACATCAGCGTGCTGGATGTGGTCGACGCCGTTGAGGGACAGAAGGCGCTGTTTGATTGCCAGGAGATCCGCGGGCGCTGCGCGCTGTTCGATGGCAGTCCACCGCGCTGGGCCAACCGCGGCGTGTGCGGCATCCACGCGGTGATGATCAATGCACAGAAGGCGATGCGCGAAGAACTGGCGCGTTCCAGCCTGGCCTCGATTGCCGAGGGTGTGCAGGGCAAGGGGCGCCCGGCGAGCTTCGCAGGCGATGTGCAGGAGTGGTTTGCCGACCGCCAGGCGGCACGCGAGGAAGCGCGCATCACCGGCATGCGTGCGCGCACGTCGACGCAGGACGACGATTGATCGCAGTGACGCGCACGCAAACGAAAAACGCCCCCTTGCGGGAGCGTTCTTCTTGAATCTGGAGCGGGAAACGAGACTCGAACTCGCGACCTCAACCTTGGCAAGGTTGCGCTCTACCAACTGAGCTATTCCCGCTTGGGAGGCGAAATTCTACCTGTTCCAGGAATGGCGTCAAGCGGTTTTTTCAGGCGAATGCGAGGCACCTGGCATTGCCCATCTACGCCTGGCATGGATGCATGCCTTTCCAGTAGATCCACGCCATGCGTGGATGTCGCGCCCGATCAACCGTTGCCCAGCTTCTTCTGCCGCGAACGCTCGCGCGCAGCGCGCTCGTCCTCGCGCAGGCTCGGCCAGGCGGCGTGCAGGTACTGCAGGCCCGACCACAGGGTCAGCACGGCGGCAATCGCCAGGGTCCAATCGCCGATATGGAACACCGGCCAGCCCATCCAGATGTCCTGCACCGGTACGTTCGGCGCCACCGAATACAGCAGGCACAGCAGCGCGACCATCTGCGCGGTGGTCTTGACCTTGCCGATCATCGCCACGCGTACCTTGGCACGCTGGCCCAGCTCCGCCATCCACTCGCGCAGCGCCGACACCGCGATCTCACGGCCGACGATCACCGCCGCCCAGAACGCCATCCACGGCGTCGGATGACCCTGCACGATCAGGAACAGCGCCACTGCCACCATCAGCTTGTCCGCGACCGGGTCCAGGAACGCGCCGAACGCCGACTCCAGCTGGTAGCGGCGTGCGATCCAGCCATCGAGCCAGTCGGTGATCGCGGCCAGGCCGAAGATCGCCGCCGAAGCGAAGTTGGTCCAGGTGTAGGGCAGGTAGAACACCAGCACCAGCACCGGGATCATCACGATCCGCAACAACGTCAGCCAGGTGGGGAGGGTCAACTTCATGGCGTGCGTGCTTCTCTCTCTACTCGGCCGCATCGGGCGTGGCCAACCCGTGCAGGTTAGCGTAGATACGTGCCGCGAGGGCGTCATTGATGCCTTCCACCTTGGCGATTTCCGCTTCGCCAGCGGCTTTCAGGCCCACAAGGCCACCGAAATGCTTGAGCAGGCTGGCACGGCGGCGCGGCCCGATACCGGGGATGTCCTCCAGCTTGCTGGTCATCCGCGCCTTCTGCCGGCGGCCGCGGTGGCCGGTGATGGCGAAGCGGTGCGCCTCGTCGCGCACCTGCTGGATGAACTGCAGCGCGGGATTGGCAGCGCCCGGGCGCAGCTCGCGGCCGTCGGGCATCACCAGCGCTTCATGGCCGGCGCGGCGCTCCACGCCCTTGGCCACACCCACCAGCAGCACGCCTTCCACGCCCAGGTCTGCCAGCGCCGCCTGCGCCTGCGCCAACTGGCCGGCGCCACCGTCGATCAGCAGCACGTCCGGCAGCACGCCCTGCTCTTCCACGGCACGGCGGAAGCGGCGGTCGATGGCCTGGCGCATGGCGGCGTAGTCATCGCCCGGCTCGATACCGCTGATGTTGAAGCGACGGTACTGCGCGCGCACCGGGCCGGCGGCGTCGAACACCACGCAGGAGGCCACGGTGGCTTCGCCGAGGGTATGGCTGATGTCGAAGCACTCCACCCGCTTGACCGGCTCGGCCAGGCCCAGCATGTCGCGCAGCGCATCGCTGCGTGCGTGCTGTGCGTTGCGGCTGTTGAGTTCGGTGGCCAGGGTCAGCTGCGCGTTGCGGCTGGCCAGTTCCACATAACCGGCACGCTCGCCACGCACGTTCCACTTCAGCTGCACCTTGCGATCGGCCGAGGCCGACAGCGCTGCGACCAGCAGGTCGGCATCGGGAATCTCGCGGTCCAGCAGGATCTCGCGCGGCGGCTCGAATTCGATGTAGTACTGCGAGACGAACGCAGCCAGGACTTCTTCCGGGCTTTCCTCGCCATTGGTGCGCGGGAAGAACGGACGGGTGCCCAGGTTGCGGCCATCACGGAACGCCAGCAGCAGCACACAGGCCTGCGAGCCCTGCATGGCCACCGCCAGCACGTCAAGGTCGGCGGCGCGGCCATCCACGTACTGACGGGTCTGCATGCTGCGCAGCGAGGAAATCAGATCGCGCAGGCGCGCGGCCTGCTCGAATTCCAACGCCTCGCTGGCCGCCTGCATCTGCTCGCCCAGCTCGCGGGTCAGCTCGTCGCTCTTGCCTTCCAGGAACAGCGCGGCACGACGCACCGACTCGGCATATTCGGCTGGCGCCACCAGTTCGACGCAGGGCGCGCTGCAACGGCCGATCTGGTACTGCAGGCACGGCCGCGAACGGTTGCGGAACACGCTGTCCTCGCAGCTGCGCAGCTTGAACAGCTTGTGCATCAGGTTCAGCGTCTCGCGCACTGCGGTGACGCCCGGATAGGGCCCGAAATAGCGGCCGGGAATGGCACGTGGACCGCGATGCAGCGCGATGCGCGGCCAGTCCTCGCGGGTCAGCAGCACATGGGGATAGGTCTTGTCGTCGCGCAACGAGACGTTGTAGCGCGGCGACAACGACTTGATCAGCTGGTTTTCCAGCAGAAGCGCCTCGGCTTCCGAGCGCGTGACGGTAACGTCCATGCGCGCGATCTGCGAGATCATCGACATGATCCGCGCGTTCTTCGGGCTGCCGTTGAAATAGCTGCCGACGCGGTTGCGCAGTGCACGCGCCTTGCCCACGTACAGCAAGGTGTCGTCGGCCGCGTACATGCGGTACACGCCGGGCGCGGTGCTGAGATGGGCCGCAAAGGCCTTGCCGTCGAAGGCCGGGGCGGGAACGTCGGTCATTCGCTGATCGGCACTTCGCTGAGCACGCCACTTTCAGGGTCCAGGCGCAGTACGGCGTGGGCGTCGGTCTCGGCGATCCACACCGCGCCTGCGCCCACGGCCAGCCCGGCCGGGCCCTGCAGGCGACGCGGCAGCGGCTGGGTGGTGAGTTCGCCACCGCCCAGGCGAAGCGTGCGCAGGCGGCCGTTGCCGGAATCGGCGATCCACAGCAGTGGAGCGTCCGGACTCAAGGCGATCGCCTGCGGGAACTGCAGGCGGGCCTGCGCGCGCGGGCCATCCTCATTGCCGAAGCGCCAGGGCCCCTGCCCGACCAGCGTCTGCACCAGATCGCCGCGCAACTGCAGCGCACGGATCGAGGAACCCAAAGCGTCGGCCACATACAGCACCTGCTGCACCACCGCCAGCGCGGTGGGCTGGGCGAAGGCGGCCAGGTGGCCACTGCCGTCGCGCTCGTCGATGGCACCACTGCCGGCGCGCCACTGCAGGCTGCGCTGGCCCAGGTGATAGCTCCAGATGCGGTTGTCGCCGGCCATGGCGATATGCAGCTGGTTGTCGGCGATGGCCAGGCCGATCGGATGGTCCAGCGATACCTGCCGCGCCTGCGCAACCGGGCCCTCTACCGGCGCGCCGGGGCGGCCGTTGCCGCACAGCGTGTCGACGATGCCGGTGAGCAGGTTGATGCGTCGCACCGCATGGTTGCCGGTGTCGGCCACGTACAGCGCGTCGCGTTCAAGGACCAACGCCTGCGGGCGATGGAACGCCGCCTCGGCAAGGTTGCCATCCATGAAATCGGCGGTGCCCAGCCCGAACTGGCGCAGGATGCGGCCACCATGGCTGCATTCGAGGATGCGGTGATGGCCGCTGTCGGCGATGTACAGGCGTTCGGTGCTGACAGCCAACCCCAACGGAAAACGCAGGGCCTGGCGCGGCTCCGGATGCAGTTCGCTGCCTCCCCGCGGCGGCGCCGAAGGGGCGCCCTGGCACAGCGCGTTCAAGGCACGCTCAAGCTCACCGGGCGCGCCCTGCCCGACCAGCCGTTGCTGCTCGCGGCCCTGCGCGTCCAGCAGCACCATCGTTGGCCAGGCGTTGATGCCGAAGCGACGCCAGCCATCCCAGTCGGCATCCAGCAGCAGCGGCATCGTCAGGCCCTGCCGGCGCAGCAGCGTCAAAGCGGCCCCCGGGTCGCGCTCGAAATCAAAGCGCGGCACCTGCAGCACCAGCGGCTGCAACTTGCCCGGGTGGCGTGACAGCCACTGGCCGAACTCGGCCAGCCGCTGCGCGCTCCAGGCGGAGGCGGCGTTGACGAACAACAGCGCCACCGGCCGACCGCGCAGTTCGGTCAGGGTGCAGGGGGTGGCGTTGAGCCAGGTGGCGAACTCGGGCAGGTCCGGGACGGGCTGGACGTTCATGGCCCGATTATGCCGGAGTCGGCGTCATGCAACAGTCGTGCCACGGCACGTTCTGCCGCAGTGTCGACCAGCGTCCAGACCTGTTCGAAGTGATCGTTGCTACCGGTGTAGGGATCCGGGATCGCGACTCGCCCCTTCCCGCCCGACCACGGCAGGTACAGCGCCAGCCGCTCGCGCTGGGCGGGCGTCGCCAGCCGAGCGGCATCACGCATATTGGCTTCGTCGGCGCACAGGACCCAGTCGAAGCGGTCGAAATCCACGGCCCGCAGCTGGCGTGCACGCAGGCCACCAATGTCCACGCCGTGCCCGGCCGCACAGGCGATCGCGCGCCGATCCGGCGGCTCACCGACGTGCCAGTCACCGGTACCGGCCGAGTCGACCTGCACCTGGCCGGCCAGCAGCGAGGCGTCCAGGCGTGCGCGCAGCGCACCTTCGGCCATCGGCGAACGGCAGATGTTGCCGAGGCAGACGACCAGCAGTCTCATCGCGCGGCCATCGCCTGCAGCAGCGCTTCGGCGCGCTCGAGGTCCTCGGGGGTATCGATGCCCGGCGGGAACGGTTCCGGCGAGATCGCCACGCTGATCGGATAGCCGGCCTCCAGCACCCTCAGCTGTTCCAGCGATTCGACCTGCTCCAGCTGGCCCGGCGGCATCGCCGCGAACTGCTGCAGGAAGCCGGCGCGATAGCCATAGATGCCGATATGGCGCAGCCAGGCATGGCCGTCCGGCAGGGTGTCGCGGCCGCGGGCGAAGCCATCGCGGTGCCAGGCGATCGGCGCACGGCTGAAGTACATCGCCTCGTTGCGCACGTTGCGCACCAGCTTGACCACGTTCGGGTCGAACAGGGTGTGCGCGTCCTCGACGGAGGTGGCCAGGGTCGACATCGGCGCATTGCCGTCGACCAGCGCGTCGGCCACTGCCCGGATGCCGGCCGCAGGCGCGAAAGGTTCATCGCCCTGCAGGTTCACCACCACGGTGTCGTTCGCCCACCCGGCAATACGCGCGCACTCGGCCAGGCGGTCGGTGCCGGACGCGTGCGACGTCGCGGTCATCGCCACCTTCACTTCGGCCAGCCCGGACAGCGTGTCGGCAATGCGCTGGTCGTCGGTGGCGACCCAGACCTCGCCAGCGCCCGCCTGCAGCGCGCGGCGCGCCACGTGCAGGACCAGCGGCTCACCGCCCAGCAGGCGCAGCGGCTTGCCCGGCAGCCGCGATGCGGCATAGCGGGCCGGGATGGCGACGACGAATTCGGTCATGCGGGCGGTACTCGGCAGGCTCGTTGCAACAGGAATGCGGCCGGCGACGGGTGAATGCAAGCGCCGCCGCGCCACTCAGTTCGGTCTCAGCTTGTCCAGGCGGTCGGTCAGCGCCACCCAGAACGCAGCAGGCAGCTCGGCGCGCAGCGGGACGGCGTAATGCCAGTCGTTGCCGAACTGACGGCACTTCACCGCGTCCTTCTCGGTCATCAGCACCGGCAGCTGGCTGCCGAAGGACAGGTCCTGCGGCTGATACGCCTGATGGTCGGCGAAGGCATGCGGCACCACGCCGATGCCACGCGCGCGCAGCATGTCGAAGAAGCGCTGCGGATGGGCGATGCCGGCCACCGCGTGCACACGCTGGCCCTTGAAATACGACAGCGGGCGCGCACGGCCACCGGCCAGCGGCTGCGCACTGTCGATGTGCAGGGCCATCGGCCACTGGCCGAATCCACAGGCCTGGGCGGCGGCGTCCTCATCGGCCTGGCCGAGGTTGACCACACGGAAGTCGCACTCGGTAGCGCGGCTGACCGGCTCACGCAGCGGCCCGGCCGGAATCATCCGGCCATTGCCGTAGCGGCGCTGGGCATCGACCACTTCAATCTCGATGTCGCGTGCCAGACGATAATGCTGCAGGCCATCGTCGCAGACGATCACATCGCATCCTGCCTCGATCAGCGCCTTGCCAGCGGCAACGCGGTCACGGTCCACGCGCACCGGCACGCCGGTCTTCCACGCGATCAGCACCGGTTCGTCACCGCCCTTGGCGGTCGGCGTGTCGGCCTGCACCCACAGCGGCTTGTCGGCATCCTCGCGGCCATAGCCACGGCTGGCCACGCCCGGCTTCCAGCCGGCGGCGCGCAGCCGCTCGACCAGGGCGATCGTCAACGGCGTCTTGCCGGTCCCTCCCGCAGTGATGTTGCCCACCACGATGACCGGCACCGGCAGCGTGTAGTGCTTGCGCCAGCCGCGCCGATAGGCACGCCGGCGCAGCGCGGTCACACCGGCGTACAGCGGCGCCAGCAGGCGCATCGCCCAGGGAACCGGGCTGCCGTCATACCAGTAGGGCGGGGTCTGGGTACCCTTGCCAGCCATCAGTCCTGCCTTTCGCGGAACTGCATGCTGTGCAGATGCTGGTACAGGCCGCCCATGCCCAGCAGCTCCTTGTGGGTGCCACGTTCAACGATGCGACCGTGGTCCATCACCAGCACCTGGTCGGCATGCTCGATGGTCGACAGGCGGTGCGCGATGACCAGCGTGGTGCGCTCGGGCATCAGGCGCTGCAGTGCATCCTGTACCAGCCGCTCGGATTCGTTGTCGAGCGCAGCAGTGGCTTCATCGAGGATCAGGATCGGGGCATCACGCAGGATCGCGCGCGCGATCGCCAGGCGCTGGCGCTGGCCACCGGACAGCAGCGCGCCGTTCTCGCCGACCGGGGTCTGCAGCTGCTGCGGCAAGCGCGCGATGAATTCCCACGCATTGGCCGCTTCGGCGGCCGCGCGGATCTGATCATCGGTCGCGTCCATGCCATAGGCGATGTTGGCGCCGATGGTGTCGTCGAACAGCATGACCTTCTGCCCGACCATCGCCACCTGGCGGCGCAGATCGGCCAGCGGATAGTCGTCCAGCGCCACGCCGTCGAGGGTGATGCGCCCGCCACTGGGTTCGTAGAAGCGCGGCACCAGCCGGATCAGGCTGGTCTTGCCGCTGCCGGATCGGCCAACGATGGCGGTCACCGTGCCCGGCTTGGCAACGAAGCTGATGTCATCCAGCGCGATGCCACTGTCGGCGCGGTAGCGCAGCATGACGTGCTCGAACGCCAGTTCACCCTGCACGCGCTGCACCGTGTTGCGGCCTTCGTCGCGCTCGACCGGCATGTCGAGGATGCCGAACAGGCGCTCGGCAGCGGACACGCCACGCGAGATCGAGGACTGCACGCTGGTCAGGCGGCGCAGCGAGGGAATGATCGCGGTCATCGAGATCATCAGCCCCATGAACTGGCCGGCATTCAGACGGCCGGCAAGCGCTTCGCGGGTCGACACCCAGACGATCACCGCCAGTGCCAGCGCGGCCAGGAACTGGACCACGCTGGACGCGCCGGCACGGGTGATTTCCACCTTCATGTTCAGTGCCAGCATGCGGTTGGCCAGGCGCGAGTAACGCGACATCTCATGCTGCTGGGTGCCGTGCACCTTCACTTCCTGCTGCGCGGCCAGCGACTGCTCGGCGGTCTGCGCCATCGTGCCCATGCCGTCCTGGATGCCGCGGCTGATACGCCGGTAGCGCTTGCCGACGTAGGACACGATCACGCCGATCATCGGCACCACCACCAGCATCGCCACGGTGACCTTGACGCTCATCTGCAGCATCACCGCCAGCATCGCGATGATGGTGAGGGTATCGGCGACCACGGTCTTGAGTGCATCGGCGCTGGCCTGGGTGACCTGCTCGGTGTCGAAATTCAGGCGACTGACCATCACCGGGGTCGATTCGGTATCGAAGTGCGAGGACGGCAGGTGCAGGTACTTGGCCAGTACCTGCTCACGCAGGTCGCGCACCACGCTGCGGCCGGTCTTGGCCAGTGCGTAGTCGCTGACCCAGGTGGCGGCACTGCGCATCAGGAACAGGCCGAGGATGGTCAGCGGCAGGATCACCGCCATCCTTGGCTCGGGATTGACGAAGCCGCGGTTGACCAGGGGCTCCATCAGTTTGGTGAAGAAGTAGCCGGCCACCGACTCCACCGCCATGGCGATGACAGCGGCGACCATCAGCACCCAGTAGGCACGGGTATATCCCAGCAGACGCTTGTAGATCGGCCACACCGGCGCGTGTTTGGAACTCATGGACGCACCTCGGGTGCTGTTGCAATGGCAATACGTCGGAAGCCGAGCTGGCCCAGCGCATCCTGCGCGGTCACCACGGCCTGGTAGGGAGTGCGTGCATCGGCGCGCAGCAGCACGGTCTGCTCGCGATCACTGCCCGCCACGGCGGCAATGGTCTGCTTGACCGACTCGACGTCGCTGCGCAGCACTTCCTGGTCATTGATGAAATAGCGGCCCTCGGCGTTGATCAGCACGCTGAGCGAGCGCGGCGGCTCGTTGGTCTGCTGCTGGCTGGCGGTCGGCAGCTGCACCTGCAGCGTCGAACGCGCGTCGAACGTGGTGGTGACCACGAAGAAGATGATCAGCACCAGGATGACGTCGATCAGCGGCACCAGGTCGATATGCGGCTCATCCTGTGACCGGTCGTTGCCGATACGCATCGATCAGGCCTTCGCCGTGGCAGCGTTGGATGAACGCACCGCTGCGGCCGGGTTCATCACCCCGGGGCGGCCGTCGAGCGTATCCAGCAATGCGCTGGCTTCCTGCTCCATCTCCACCACGTAACCATGGATGCGGCCCTTGAAGTAGCGATGGAACATCAATGCCGGGATCGCCACGATCATGCCGGTGGCGGTGCAGACCAGAGCCTTGCCGATACCACCGGCCAGCTGGTTCACGTCGCCCACGCCGTGGTCGAGGATGCCCAGGAACATCTGGATCATGCCGATCACCGTGCCGAGCAGGCCCAGCAACGGGCCCGCCGAGGCGATGGTGCCCAGTGCGTTGAGGAAACGTTCCATGCGGTGCACAAGGTGGCGGCCGGTGTCCTCGATGCGCTCGCGGATCTGGTCACGCGGGCGATTGCGCGCTTCCAGCGCGGCGGCCAGCAGCGCGCCCAGCGGCGAGTTGGCACGCAGGGTCTGCAGATGGGCCGGATCAAGCTTGCCGCGCGCGGCCCAGTTGCGCACTTCCTGGCCGAGGCCGGGCGGCAGCACTTCCGTCCGCCGCAGGGACCAGAAACGCTCCAGGATGATCGCCAAAGCCAGTACGCCCAACAGCAGCAGCGGCACCATCGGCCAGCCACCGGCCTTGACCAGTTCCCACACGTTTCAACCCTCCGGCCCAACGGCCGCTTGTTCGATCGACGATAGGATAGCAGCCGACCGCGCCCGCCCAGCGGCATCCCACCAACGGGATGCGTGGACACGCTGTTCACGCAGCTGCAGCCCTTGCGCGCCAAGCCATACGCGGATCGCCCCGGCGTCGGCGGTCGCCAGCACCTCGGCTCCCTGCGCCTGCCAGCGCTGGACCACCTCCCGGCGCGGGTGGCCGAAGCGGTTCTGGTGCCCGGCCGAAACCAGCGCCAGCCGCGGTGCCACCGCCGCCACCCATCCCGCGCTGGAGCTGCCGCCGCTGCCATGGTGCGGCACCAGCACCACGTCGGCCTTCAACGCCGCTGGTGTCGCCTGCAGCAGTCGCTGTTCCGTCGACCGGCCGATGTCACCGGGCAGCAGAACAACGCCATGACGGCTGGCGATGCGCAGCACGCAGCTGTCTTCGTTGCCGGCCTGGCGGCTGCCGGGCGCCGGGTGCAGTACCTGGAAATCAACACCGTCCCACTGCCAGCGCATTCCCTGCTGGCACGGCAGGGCCCCGGCAATCGCACTGCCGGGCGGGGCCAGCGCCTGCAGCCTGGGCAGTTGCCGCCGCAGGCTGGGCAGGTTGCCGATGTGATCCAGATGGTCATGGCTGAGCATCACCTGCTGGGGAGGCCCCTGGCCCAGCGCGCGCAGGGCCGGGACCAGGATCCGTTCATTGCCGTCGCCGCCGTTCGGCGGCCCGACGTCGTACCAGAGCGCGTGCTGCGCCGTGCGCACCAGCACCGCCGCACCCTGGCCGACATCGTGCACCAGCAGCTCCAGCTCGCCCTCTGCGGGCGCCTCGCGCGCCGGCCACAGCAGCGGCAGGCACAGCAACAGACCGCTGAGTGCACCGCCTGCCCCGCGCGGCAGCAGCCACCAGAACACCCCCAGCAATGCCGCCGGCACCGCCCAGACGGGCGCTTCGGCCAGCCACCACATCGCCCGCGGATGCAGCGCCAGGGGCTGCAGGGCCTGCCAGCTGAGCTCGAACAACCCAGCGGCGGCACGCCACGCCCATCCGCCCGCGCCGTCGTGCAGGGTGTGAAGAGCGGTCCCCAACAGCGACAGCGGCACCACCAGCAGCGTCCACCACGGGATGATCGGCAGATTGACCAGCGGCCCCAACCGCGCGGTACCGCCGAACAAGGCCACGCACAGGGGCAGCAGGCCCAGGCTGGCCACCCCCTGCGCCGCCAGGAAGCCGCGCACGCCACCGCCGATGCCTTCCGGCCCGGTGCGCGGCAGGCACCACAACAGCCACAGCACCCCGCCAAAGCTCAGCCAGAACCCCGCCGACAGGACCGACATCGGCGCCGGCAGCAGCATCACCATCGCAGCCAACGCCAACCCCTGCCCCGCAGCAACCGGGCGGCGTCCGGCCCGGGCCAATGCAACCAGGCCGATCATCAGTGCCGCGCGCACGGTCGGCAGCGCGCCGCCAGCCGCAACGGCATAGGCGGCCGCGGCCAGCGCGGCGCCCCACGCGGCGGCCTGCGGCCGTGGCCGGACCCGCCCCAGCGCCGGGCACAACCACCACGACACGCGGCACAACAACACACCGAATCCAGCCACCACGCCCACGTGGAATCCGGAAATGGCGACCAGATGGGTCAGGCCCAACGCGCGCAGGTGCTCCCAGTCGGCATCGGACACGCCACGGGTGTCGCCCAGTGCCAGCGCCTGCACGAACCGTGCAGCCGGATGCGCCACCTGCGTGGCAATCGCGGCGCTGCTGCGTTCACGCCAGGCCTGCAGGCCCCGTGCGGGCAGCCGCTCACGAGCGCTTGCCGGATCACGAACCGTGCCATTGCCGGAAATGCCCCGCTGCAACGCATGCCGCTCGGCATCGAAGCCACCCGGATTGATCCGTGAACGCGGCGCCCGCAGGCGCAGTGACAATTCCCAATGCGCCCCGGCGCGAACCGCATGGCGCCCTCCCCCGCCGCCAGCGCTTGCAGGCCCGCGCCACGGATCGTTCCAGGTGACCTGCAGGCGCGTGCCGCGCAGCGATGGGAGCGCCCCGGCCTCGTCCACGTGCAGCAGGAAACGTGTGTAATCCGGCCCGCTGTGTGGAAGGTCGACGACGCGTCCCAGCACCCGCACGTCCTGCGCCGGCGCAGCGGGAGGCATCTGCCGGTGCAGCGCCCAATGCCCGTGCAGCGTCGCCCATGCCAGCCCGAACACGGCCATCGCCCAGCCCCGGCCCCGCCAGCGCGCCAACCAGCCGGCAACAGCGGTAACCGCCAACGGCGCACACAGCCACAGTGGCAGCAGCACCGGCAGCTGCATGCAGGCCAGCGCGCCCAGCACCAGCCCTGCGGCACTGCCCCCACCGAACAGGGGGGGAGCGGATCGTTCGGAAACCATCCGTGCAGCCTGCAATCGGCCACGACGGCTTGCCTATCGGGCAACGCCCCGCGCGGCTGTCAGCGCCGAACGGTGCCGCGATGGAAATTGACCCGGAAGCTGGCGCCGCCGCCGGTCGCTTCGCCGACACTGACCGAGCCGCCGTGGTGCTGCACGATCTCCTTCACCAGATGCAGGCCCAACCCACTGCCACTGCCAGCCGCGCGCAGCCGGTGGAACGGCTCGAAGATCGCCTCGCGATCATTGACCGGAATGCCGGCACCCTGATCGCTGACCTCCAGCAGGCCGCGCTCATCCAGGCGCACGCAGATGGTGCCGCGCCCGCCACCGTGAACGATGGCGTTGTGCACCAGGTTGGCGATCACCCGCCCCAGCGCCAGGCTGTCGCCGTGGATCCACACCGGCGCGTCCGGAGCATCCACCTCGAAGCCATAGCCCGCCCCTACCACCAGCGGCGCCAGCTCGGCAGCGGCTTCGCGCACCAGCAGCGCCAGGTCCAGCCGTTGCAGCGCACCGACATTTCGGTCAAGCCGCTGCAGGTCGAGCAGATGCTCGGCCACGTTGCCGAGGCGGGCAACGTCGGTGAGCAGCTGTGACTTGAGTTCGCCCTGCGGCAGCTGTGACAGGCGCGCCTGCACCACCGCGATCGGCACGCGCAGCTCGTGTGCGGCATCGGCGAGGAACTTGTCGCGCGCCGCGTAGCCCTGCTGCACCTTGTCGATCGCATCGTTGAACGCTTCCACCAGCGGCGCAACCTCGGTCGACACCAGCTGCGCATCCAGCCGCGCGCCCGGCTGGCCGATATCCAGCTCCTTGGCCTGCTGCGCGGAACGCCGCACACCGCGCATCGCGCGGTGGATCACCGTCGGCATCACCAGCAACGTGACCACGATCAGCGGCAGGAAGAACCACAAGCCGATCAGGCGCAACACCATCAGTGCGCCATCCAGCAGCCCACCCTTCGGTGCGCCCCCCACCATCACCGTGATGCGCCGACCATCCTCGTTGCGGATCATCACCCTTGCCACATCCAGGTAGGGCGGCACCAGCGAACCGAGTTCGGTGGCACCCAACGCCGGCAACCGTGCCAGCAACGGCGCGTGGATGGCCGGAATCGTGCCGCGTTCCAGCCAGATGCCCTTGTCATCGACCGCCGCGAACCAGAGATTGCCTCCCGCATCCGCGTCCAGCCTGCGCCAGCGCGCCTCGTCCAGCATCAACCTGCCGCCCTCACTGTGCACGGCCTTGGCCACCGCCTCGGCCATGAACATGTCCATGCCCCAGGAGTCCTTGTCACCCCAGGTCAGGATCAGCGCGACCACCGCGAACAGCACGGTGAATGCCTGCGCCAGGAACAGCCGCCAGGCCAGGCCGAGCGTGATGGAACGGATCGGGCGCGCCATCTCAGGCCTCCGCCAGCAGGTAGCCGACGCCCCGGATCACGTGGATCTCCACGCCCGCCCCGGCCTGCTGAAGCGCCTTGCGCAGCTTGGAGATGTGCGCGTCGAGTGCATTGGACTGGATCTCATCATCGAAGCCGTAAACCGCCGCTTCCAGTGCGCTGCGGGTAACCGTGCGCCCCTGCCGCATCGCCAACGCCTGCAACACCAGCACCTGCCGGCGCGGCAGCGGCAGCGGCTGGCCTTCCACCTGAGCCTGCAGCGATTCGAAGTCGAATTCGAGCCGTCCCAGCCGCAGGCTCGGCGTCACCATCGCAGACGGCCGCCGCGACACCGCGCGGATGCGCGCCATCAGTTCCTCGATCGCCACCGGCTTGACCAGATAGTCATCGGCACCGACGTCCAGCCCTTCGACCTTGTCCGACAACGTGCCCTTGGCCGTCAGCATGATCACCGCCAGGTTCGGGCGCAGTGATCGCGCAGTGGCGACAAAACCGGCGCCGTCACCATCGGGAAGCTGGCGGTCCAGCAGCATCAACTGGTGCACCGGATCGCGCAGCGCGATGGCCGCCTCGGCCAGGCTGCCGACCACGTCGGCCACCACGCCCTGCCGCTCCAGGCCCGATTGCAGGGCACGGGACAGATCAGGATCGTCTTCGACCAGAAGGATGCGCATCAGGGACTCGGCTGCCGGAAACGGTGCCGATCATAGTGCCTGGCGCCTGCTTTGGGCGTCATTGCGTGCCGATTGCCCAGGCGCAATGTTCTGACAATGTTGGGCCCGCACCATGCACAGCCATCCCCCGCAAAGTGGCTGATCGATGCCGTCGCTGTCCCCGACCCTGCTGCGCCCCCTGCTGCGCCCCCTGCTGTTCTCCGCTGCCATCGGCCTGCCGTTGATCACGCAAGCCGCCGACCGCAGCCCGGGCGTGCAGGCTGGCATCACCGCGGGTGCGACGTCCGGCGCGTATGCGCACTACGACGTCAAACCGCTGGTCGTACCGGCGATTTCCTGGCAGGGCCAGCGCTTCTTCGCCAGCCCCGGCTCGCTGGGCATGTATCTGTACAAGGGCCAGGGCCTGCGGCTGTCGGCAGCACTGACGCCGTACACGCTGCGCTTCAAGACCGACGACGTGAATGATCCGCAGCTGCGCCGCCTGCACAGCCGGCAGATGTCGGCCATGGCAGGAATCAACGGTGAATACAGCGCCGACTGGGGCATTGTCGAGGCCGGTGTGATGCGTGAGATCACCGGGCATGGCGGTGGTTTCGAATCGCGCCTGCATTACAGCTATCCGATCCAGGCCGGCCGCTTCACCTGGGTGCCACGGGTGGGCGTGGTGCACTCCAGCGCACGCCTGCTGGACTACTACTACGGCATCAGCGACGAGGAAGCACTGCGCTCGGGCTTGGCAGCCTATCGCCCGGGTAGCACGACATCACCGAGCCTGCAGATCGCGGTCAGCACGCCGCTGGGCACCAAGTGGCGTGCAACAGGCGTGGTCGCCAACCAGTGGTTCGGCGATGCGGTGAAGGACAGCCCGATGGCACGACGTGGTACACAGACGTCGGCCTTCGTTTCCCTGATGCGCTCGTTCTGATCGAGCGCCTGCTACGGACAAGGACCCCCCATGGCCTCCGTCTCCCCTGCTGCAGAAGCGCACGCGATCCTGCGTGCTCCCGACCTGGAAAGCGCCGAGCGCGCCTACCTGGGACTGATGCCCGACCTGGAACACGTGAACGCGCTGGCGCGGCGCGCCCTGGGACTTTCGCGCGTTGCCGATGCGGCGCGCGGCTACGCGCTGTCGATGACCCTGGTCGGGCTGCGCCTGCAGGAACTGGAAATGGGTGAGGCCATCGCGAAGGAACAGCGCCAGGCGACCCTGCGCAGCCTGCGCCAGGCCTTCAACGCCTGAGCGCAGGGTAGCAACGGCGCCTGCAGCCGGTGCTGCAGCGCCGCGCAAGGACTCAGCGGAAGGTGGTCCAGGCCAGGACCGCAGCCAGCAGGGCCACCCAGACCACCGCCTTGAACGTGCCCTCCAGCATGTTGCCGCCGAACAGCAGTTCAAGCACTGGATTGGGCCGGGACACCGGGACATGATCGCTCATCGGGAAATCCTTCTGGTAATGAGGGAAGGCAGGCGCGCATGCCTGCGCGGGTGCCACTCTAGTACAGGCGCGGCTCCCGTGCGCGCGTGGCGAACATCGACTTAACATCCCGTGCGCCAGTTCCGGTATGTTCGGGCCAACGCTGCGTTCAAGGATGATCGATGATCAAGCGCGTCCTGTTCCCCGTTGTGGCCCTGTTGCTGTCGGCGCTGATCGTCGCGCTGGGATGGCAGAACCGCCAGCTGCGGCAGATCAACCAACAGATGGCCTCGCAGCTGCAGGACATGCGGCTTGAAACACACGGCCTGGCACTTGGCAGCCTCGCCGCCCCGCTTGCACTGGCGACCACGCAGCAGGCCCGCGTGCAGATTGGTGGCCCACGCGCCACCCCGCAGATCCTCTATTTCTTCTCCACGGCCTGCCGCTACTGCCTGGCCTCGATGCCACATGTGCGGAAGATTGCCGCTGCACGGGGCGCCAGTGAGCTGATCGGCGTGGGCCTTCCTCCCTACGACGAACTGGCCGGCTACGCCGGCACGCACGATCTGCGCTTCCCGATCGCCATCGACAGCGGAGGCGATGCATCGAAGCGCTATCGCGCAACGGTCACGCCGATGCTGATCGTGCTGGGTAACGATGGCAGCGTGGCCTACAAGCATGTCGGCCAGCTTGATGAGCAGGTCGTACAGGCCGCCATGACGTCGTTGGCGCCGGACCTTGCCCTACCCTGACCAGACAGACCCCGATACCTCGTCATTGCTCCCGCGCCACCACTGGCACTCACGTGCCTTCGGCAACTGCAACACCACAACGCCAACCAAGGAGATACACATGATCGGAAAGAAAGTCCTTTCGTCCGTCGCCGGTATCGTCGTTGTCGCGGCCATGGCCTTCGGCGCCACCCAGGCCTTTGCCGTCGCGCCCAAGACCGGCTACGCGCCGGGCTGCGAACCGCACCCGAGCTGTCCGTTCGGAAATTCCGGCAAGCCCGGCCAGGTACTGTGCTGTGATCCGTTGTAACCCCATCCGTTCCGAAGCCCGGGTTCTCTGACCCGTTGCCACCGCCGCGACGCTGTTCCAGCTCCGCGGCGGTGGCAGGGCCAGGGGGATCATGGCCCCCCCGGATTCATCCTCCCCGGACAGGCTTGAAGCGCGCTTTACCGGCTTTCGTCGCATACCGGTTTCACCGCGCAGGAGGCAGTGCCACGCTGGACTCCCTTCTCCGGAGCACCGTGCCATGCCGATGCTTGCCCTGCTGCTGTTGTGCGCTGGATTGTTCGGCCGCGACGCCGACGCCGGGGATACCTCACTACGCCGCCAGATCCTGCAGGCCGACGCCGAACACGCAGGTGCGCCGGCGGCACGCGATCCGGCGACCCTGCAGCTGTACCGGCTGCGCCAGGACCGCGTTCTGCGTGTTGGCTACCAGCCTCTGGCCGCAGACGGCCAGCAGCGGCGGTCCAGGTCGGCGCGCTTTGCGCAGGTCTGGGAATGCGTCGAAGGCCATTGGAAGCTGCAACGCGTGATCAGCCTCGATGAATGGGTCGCCCAGCGCTGATACGCAGCGAGGCAACCCTCACACATGAAAAAAGCCGGCCAAGGCCGGCTTTCTCGTGATCCACCGCTGCACCGGTCATGCCGGGAGCCAGGTGGTGGGCGGTACAGGGTTCGAACCTGTGACCCCTACCATGTCAAGGTAGTGCTCTACCGCTGAGCTAACCGCCCATCTTGTTCTTGCCGCCCGAAAGCTGGCCTTGCTACGTAAAAACCCGGCGCCAGGGCCGGGCTTTGCAGTTCACGACAGCCCCTTTCCAGAGACTTCGTGGTGGGCGGTACAGGGTTCGAACCTGTGACCCCTACCATGTCAAGGTAGTGCTCTACCGCTGAGCTAACCGCCCGTTTTGCTTCTGCATTTCCGCGATTGCGTCGGTGCAGGCCGCGTATATTACGGATGCCAGCCGTGAAGCGCAACACTTTTGTGAAGATGCGGCTGCCCTGCCACGTTCAGCCCAGGCTGGCTTCCTTCAGCTGCCGGATCTGGTCGCGCACGCGTGCCGCATCCTCGAACTCCAGGTCCTTGGCATGCTGGTACATCTGCTGTTCCAGCGCCTTGAGCCGGGTGGCCAGCTGGGCCGGGCTGAGCGACCGGTAGTCGGCCCCTTCCTCTGCCACGCCTGCCCGGCTCTTGCCCTTGCCCTTCTTGGCTTCCTTTTCGGCCGCATCGGAACGGGCGCCTTCCAGCACGTCGACAATCGGCCGCGCCACCGAGCGCGGCACGATGCCGTGTTCCTCGTTGTACTCGACCTGCTTGGCGCGGCGGCGGTCGGTCTCGTCGATCGCCGCCTGCATCGAACGGGTGATCTTGTCCGCATAGAGGATCGCCTTGCCGCGCACGTTGCGCGCCGCTCGGCCGATGGTCTGGATCAGCGAGCCGGTGGAGCGCAGGAAACCCTCCTTGTCGGCATCGAGGATCGCCACCAGCGACACCTCGGGCATGTCCAGGCCTTCGCGCAGCAGGTTGATGCCGACCAGCACGTCGAACTTGCCCAGGCGCAGGTCGCGGATGATCTCCACGCGCTCGACCGTGTCCACGTCCGAATGCAGGTAGCGCACGCGGATGCCATGCTCGGTGAGGTACTCGGTGAGATTCTCCGCCATGCGCTTGGTCAGCGTGGTGACCAGCACGCGGTCGCCAGCCTTGATGCGCTCGTTGGCCTCGCTCATCAGGTCATCGACCTGGGTACCGACCGGGCGGATCTCCACCACCGGGTCGATCAGGCCGGTCGGGCGCACCACCAGCTCGGTGATCTCGTCACCCGCTTCACGATATTCATAGGGACCGGGCGTAGCCGACACGTAGATCGCACGTGGGCAGCGCTCTTCCCACTCCTCGAAGCGAAGCGGACGATTGTCCAGCGCAGAGGGCAACCGGAAGCCGAATTCGACCAGGGTCTCCTTGCGCGAGCGATCGCCCTTGAACATCGCGCCGATCTGCGGAATGGTCACGTGCGATTCGTCGATCACCAGCAGTGCGTCGGGCGGCAGGTAGTCGAACAGGGTCGGCGGCGGCTCGCCGGCATTCTTGCCGGTGAGGTGACGCGAGTAGTTCTCGATGCCGTTGCAGAAGCCGACCTCGGCCATCATTTCGATGTCGAACTGGGTGCGCTGGGCCAGGCGCTGCGCCTCGACCAGCTTGTTCTCCGCGTACAGCTGCTCCAACCGCTCCTTCAGCTCGACCTTGATGGTGTCCACCGCCGCCAGCACTCGCTCGCGGGTGGTCGCGTAATGGGTCTTCGGGTACACGGTGAAGCGCTGCATGTTGCGCAGCGTCTCGCCGGTGAGCGGGTCGAACAGGGTGATCTTCTCAACCTCGCCATCGAACAGCTCCAGGCGCAGCGCCTCGCTGTCCGACTCGGCCGGGAACACATCGATCACTTCGCCGCGCACGCGGAACGTACCGCGCTGCAGTTCGTACTCGTTGCGCGTGTACTGCAGCTGGGTCAGGTGATTGATCAGGTCGCGCTGGTCGATGCGCTCGCCCTTGGACAGGATCAGGCGCAGCGACAGGTAATCCTCGGGTGCACCCAGGCCATAGATCGCCGATACGGTCGCCACCACGATCGCATCCGGGCGCGACAACAGGGTCTTGGTCGCGGCCAGGCGCATCTGCTCGATGTGCTCGTTGATCGAACTGTCCTTCTCGATGAAGGTGTCCGATGACGGCACATAGGCTTCCGGCTGGTAGTAATCGTAGTAGCTGACGAAGTACTCCACCGCGTTGTGCGGGAAGAACGCCTTGAACTCGCCATACAGCTGCGCCGCCAGCGTCTTGTTCGGCGCCATGATCAGCGTCGGCTTCTGCACGTTCTGGATGACGTTGGCGATGGTGTAGGTCTTGCCCGAGCCGGTGACGCCCAGCAGGGTCTGCTTGGCGATGCCCGCTTCGAAGTTGCTGGTCAGCTTCGCGATGGCATCGGGCTGGTCGCCCGCCGGCGAGTACGGCGAGACGAGTTCAAAACGGTCGCTCATGGTGTTGCCAGTTCCCGGGAAGGGTGAGTATACGGGGCCAGGAGTGACGGCCGGCTGAGGGGTTTCCGGGCAGCCGAGCGCGGCGCTGCCTGATGGCGCAGTCCCTGCGCGGCAGCGAGGCTGGATGCATGCGCCTCCCTCCTGCTTCCAGCCCCGACACGCAGCACGGCATCCATCTGCTCGAACTGCTGGTGGTGGTGGCGGTCCTTGCTGTCCTGCTGGCAGCCGGCTGGCCCGCGCTGCGGGAACTGATGCTGCATCAACGGGCGGAATCCACCCGCCTCAGCCTGCAGTCCGGTCTGGCCACCGCGCGCTACCAGGCCATCATGCGCAGTGCGCTGATCGGCCTGTGCGCAAGCCCCGACGGGTACCACTGCGGCGACGATTGGAGCCAGGGCTGGATCGTGTACAGGACCGATGGCCGGCGAGAGCCCCCCTCCTCCACCGACTCCATCCTGCTGCACCAGTCCGGCCTGTCCAGCGTCAGGATCAGCGCGGCCAGCAGCAGCGGCCGGCCGCAGATCTACTTCCAGCCGGATGGCCGCAGTCCCGGTGCGAACCTGACGCTGCGCATCTGCGCGGACGACCGGGAGCACGCCCGGGTCATCGTCAGCAACAGCGGCAGAATCCGCTCGACCCGCAGCCAGGACGGCCCACCCTGCTGACAACAAAAAAGGCCTGCGGATAACCGCAAGCCTTTGATGCGTAATGCTTGGCGCCCGAAGTTGGACTCGAACCAACGACCCCCTGATTAACAGTCAAGTGCTCTAACCGGCTGAGCTATTCGGGCGGGGAGGCGCATTGTAATCACCTCGAACAGAGAGTGCAACACTCTTTCACGCACCCTTGCAGGCAGCTTCCCGCTCGCGTCACCAGCAGTCGGACAGTGTTGCCTGCGACGTCTTCACGTTGGCCTGGTTGAGCGTCAGGTCGCCACATTTGTCCTTGGTCTGGGCATTGGCCGCCGCTGCAGTGAACGTGAACGTCGACTGCCCGGTCTCCATGGACAGGGTGTAGGCCGCGGTGCCACCCTCGCGTGGCGAGTTGATGGACTCAGCTCCGCCGGGGAAGGTGAAGCCCACATAGGTGTTGTTGATGGTGTGGTAGCGCTCGGCCAGCTGCGCGTACTCCACCAGATCGGCCTTGGCCTGCGCACGCCGCGACTTGAGCACATGCGCGCTGTAGTTCGGATAGGCGATCGCAGCAAGGATCGCCACAACCGCCACCACGATCATCAGTTCGATCAGGCTGAAACCGCGGGCCAGGCGGCCCGCCATCCACGGTGTACGCATTGCGGTGGCTCCTGGTGCCTGCAAAGAAGGAACGTCGATCACTGGATCTGCCTCCACGACTGGCGACCGCAGGGGTACGGCAGGTACATCGGCTCCGCGCCAGCCACCGAAATCTGCATCATGCAGGCATCGCCCGGGGGCTTCGGCGGCGGACTGCCAGGCTTGCCCGGGTCCGGCGGCGCCAGCCGTGGCACCACCGAAGTGGTGACATCCCGCACCGGCGCGTTGCCGCCCGTACTCAAGGGCACGCCAGCCGTGCCTGCGCCGGGCGACGCGCCATCAGGAGCACCAAAGCGCACCTGTGACATCGCCGCCTCGCCACTGCTGGCCTGCAGGCCGAACACCCAGTTCGCACCATCCACCGAACAGCCCTGGGACTCTGAAGGAATGTAGGTCGGCATGAACACCACACCCGAAACAATGCGCGGATTACCCACCGCACGCTCCTTGCCTGACAGCGTCACAGTCCAGCCACGACTCTGCGCCGGAACAGTCCCTGGCGAAAGGGTGCGCATGCCATTGTCGAACTGTGCCGTGAACGGACGCAGGTTGGCTGAGGTCAGCGTCGTTCCGGGCTGCCCGGCGTCGGTGTCGTTGATGCCATACAGCGCCTGCACCGCCGCGTCGTTCTCATCGCCGTAGTAGGAGAAGCTGCCGGTGCCGAAGATCAGCATCACACCACCGGAGGCCCCCGTGGTCACCGTCATGCCACCGGTAATCGGCTGGCGGTAGGTCCGCTGGTCGCTGCGATCGACATGGGTATCGGTGGTGAACAGCGGCGCCGTCGGTGCTGCATCATCGCGCAGGTCGAATTTCCAGATCGCACCCCGCTTGTCAGCAGCATAGACGGTATCGGCCAGGCCGTCGCGCACCCGGTCGTTCTGGCTCGTCCCACCCCAGCGATCGACCACGACGATATTGCCCAGGCCATTATTGCCGGCAGGCAGGTTCTGACCCGACTCGACCGCCTCGATCATGCGGATGGTCGGCGTGCTGCTGGCCAGCATGTCGACAACGAACAACACGGCCTTGCCACTCCTGCTTTCATAGCCGTTGCCAAATATCGCGCGGAAGCCCACCGAACCGTCGGCGTTCTTCATCGGCACGATCACCGGCTTGCCCAGCACGTGGCCGATGTTGGCGCGCACCTCTTCATCCAGTGCGGCGTTGAGATCGCTGATCTCCCACAGCAGCGAGCCGGAACCGCCGAACTGGGCAGGATCGGACACATCCAGTGCGAACACGCTGCGCCCGCCAGCTCCGGCCGTGCCTACCAGCGAGGTGGTCCAGCCGTTGCTGCCATAGGTATCGCTGACCGTCACCGGGCCATCGACGTAGTAGCGATGCTGGAAGCGCTGGACGTTCTGGTTGGTGGGGTCGTTGGGCAGCAGCAGGTTGCCCATGTGGCCCAACGACGTGGACGGAATGTACGCAAACAGCTCCTTGCCACCTTCACCATCCATCTCCCCGTCGGCCCCCATGCCGCCATCGAAGGCGTGCAGCATGCCGTCGTTGGCAGCGGCATAGACCATATACCTGTGGTCATTGCGCTTGGTGACCATGTAGTCGGCATAACTGGTGCCCATCGAGCCTGGCAGGCGGCGGAAACCGTAGTCATCCAGCGGCGAGCTCAGGGCCGGGGTGGAGGTGATGATGTCGCCCAGTACCGTACTGCGGTCGCGCAACTTGCCGCCGTTGCGCTTCTCATGGCTGACATCTCCGCGCAGGTATGCCACTGCCGTCGTCGAGTCCGTCGCCAGTCCTTCCAGTTCCGAAGCGCTGCAGATCAGGATGCCCGGATACATCACACCCGACTTGTCGCACAGATTGGCCAGGCTGACATTGCCACCGGTGAAGTCCACCAGCGCACCATCGCGCCAGAAGCGAATGCGGCGCGATGCGGCCGCCGGCATCTGCGCGGCCGCTTCCCACGCTTCTTCAGAAACGATTGCGCGGGTGGTCGCATCAACCTTCAGCTTGAAGGCATGCAGCTTTCCATACCAGTCCGTGCCGTTGTTGGTTGCCTCGTAGAACGGCTCCACCGACAGCGAGCCCACGCCGATGCGCGCACCGGTCAACGAACGCGAACCGGACGGCGTTGCGCCCTGGGCGACGTTGCTGATGATACGACGCATGGCAGCAGTGATCTCGCCCGGGCGCGTGGCATTGACCATTTCGCCGTGGCTGTCATACACCGCGTTCCACAGCTCGTCGACTGCCTCCGGCTTGAGGTTCTGCGTTGTGGTCGGGAAATTGGGCTTTGTCACGTAGGGGTCAGGACTCAGGACCCAGGGCCGCTCCGGGTCCGGCAGGTACTTGACGCCGAACTCCTTGCCCTGCGTACCCAGCGTCACACCGTAGAAATTCATGTGCAGCTGCTTGTTGCAGTCCAGTGAAGCGTCCGGACTGGAACCCTTGCACTCTGCAGGAACCGGCACCGAACCGTTATCAAGCGAAGGAACCAGAGGGCCCTTGTAGTACGGTGCCACCAGATCCTTCATCAATGTCGTGTTTCCATCTTCATTGATGTAACCATCGGTGAACAGCATGCCCGCATTCTTCTGGCAGGCCAGAAGCACAGGAGCCCCTTCATCCGTGCGCTGGAACTGCTGGCCCAGGTAGTCGGCGGCAGAACGATTGGGCGTACTGTCGTCGGCCCGCATTTCACGGGTGATTTCGCTGAGCAGCTTCGCCCTTTGCGACTCGGTCGTCATGTCGAACATGGTCACTGGACGTCGACCATTGATGCGGAACCAGCCCACTCGCAGATTGGTGGTGTCATACAGCGCATTGGTGGCTGCGCCGATCAACGCCTCGCGGCGAGTCCGGTACAGGCTGAACCAGTTTGCGAAGCTCTGCATGGCATTGTCGTACTTCGCTTGGTTATTGCCGAAGTTCGCAAGCTTGATCTCGTACTTGTACAGCGTCCCCGGCCGGCCACCCGGCGAACTGGCAATAGCTACCGGTGTGGCGGTATAGCCGTAATCCGCAGGAAGCGTAGCGGGATTCTCAAGGAAGAACGTCGCCGGGTAGAAAGCCACAGCAGCGTCGCAGCTTGAGCTGTTGATGGAAGTCTCACGGGTGACTCTGTCAAACGTTCCCTCCCCCTGCACAGCTCCACCGCTCAAGCTGCACCGGCCGCGCTCGATACGGGTGCCTACCGGCAGTTTCATCCCGGAACGGAAGCGGAATCGCCAGCTTCCCGAATCCCTGCCGCCAGTCTGCATGCTGGTCAACAGCGAGTCCGCCGTCAGATTCAGCGCACCACCGATCTTGGCGGGCGCGCCGGCCGGCCGGGGATCGAGAGGAGCACTGGCCGCTTTGATCTCCAGGTAATTGGAGGTTGCCGGTGCAGACAGTCCCGTCTTCCAGCCCGGGTAGCTCTCACGGGGATCGTAATAGGATGAATTGACATCTGGCGAACGCGCGAATCCAAAGTTATCCAACGGCGGGATAGCCACATTGCTATCCCGCCCATAACTCGGAAACACATACAGGTAACGCTGCCCCGAACCATCGAATCCGTTGGCTATTCCCTTGTTGTAGAAGCTGCTGCCATCCCAGCGATAAGCACCGTCGCGCGTATTGTTCAGCGTTTCCCACAGCATCGAACCGGAATCGTCCAGCGCCATCAGGAACGCTGGCGGCGTCTGCACCTGGATGTTAAGCGGCGCCTGTGCCAGCGTGCCCTGGGCCTGGGCGGCCATCAGGCTGTAGATGAAGTAGCCTCCCCCCAGCGCCAGTGCGGCGCCGCCTGCGGCCATGAAGCGGAATTTGCGCGAAGCCATGGCCTGCGTCCTCAGAGTTTGAATACGGTGTCGATCACCACCGACGACGAGCTCGCATCGGCATCGTCGGTAGCGAACCCGGTGATCTGGTAGATCGGTGTGGTGTCGTCCAGCGGCCGGCCCATGTCCAGCGACGATTCGCCGACTACGCAGCTGTCGATCTGCCGCACGTTGACGGCCGGCGCCGTCTCGTCGCGCCGGTCCTCCGCCCAGCTGGCCGGATCGAAGCCGTCATCGCAGACACGCGATACATCCCCCGCCTGCAGCAGGCTGCCCTCGCTCACGCTTTCGCGATTGGTGATCTGCTCGACCGAACGCTCGGCCGCCCGCACCACGCCTTCCGAATTCTGGAAAGCGCGGTTGGCCGCCCGGTAGTTGGCCGCCATCTTTTCCTGCATGCCGGCCACCTGCATGCCGGCAATTCCGAGCAGCGCCAGCAGGATGAGCATCACCAGGGCCACATACAGCACCGCACCGCGCTGCTGGGCGGGAGCGGCGACAGGCCGGAAGGAACGCGGGAAAGGAGTCATGGTCAGTTTCCGAACAGGCGATTGCGCAGCGCAATCGACACTTCATAGCTGGAGCGGTAATGACCGTCGGACTTGTCGCCGTTGGCAAAGCCCACGCCGAGCACAGACAGCGCATTGGCCGAGCGGGTCGAGGACGACGGCGACGGACTGCGTGCCAGCAGCCCCACCTGCACCTGCCCCACGCGCAGCCATTGAGCGGCACCCGCGGCATCGGCATCGGTGCTGACGCCGTCGGCCGCAGCAAACTGCGTGATGTTGCCGGCCGGTGGCGTGTCCAGGCCGATGTTGGCGGTGTTGTCCAGGCCGTACATCAGCTGCAGGCTTTCGATGCCTTCCACCAGTTCTTCGTTGATCGAGTAGGCGCCATCACTGTCGGCGCGCGCGCGGCGCAGGCCCGGCTGCTTCGTCTCCGGATTGATGCCCACGTAATAGACCATCGACTCGGCGCGATACAGCATTGTCTGCCCGGTGGGCTGCGCGGCATAGCGCGACAGGTCGAGCGAGGCGGCGGTGACCCGTGCGGCGCTCAACGTGCCCGCGAACACATCCGCGTGGCCGCAGTCGGCGATGCCGAACAGCGTCGGATCGCCCACGCCACCGCCGGTCAGGCGGGCGACGCGGGTGCTGTCCATGTCCAGCAGCGCGTTGCCGCCGTCCGCGGAAATGGCCGTGACCGGCACGCCTTCCGGCGCGAAAAAGCGCAGGACCAGCACATCGCTGCCGCCGGCCGGTGCCGGGATGAGCCCTTCGATCGCGGTAGGCAGACCGGTCGGAGCCGACCAGTCCGCCCCCAGCGTCAGACTCCCGCCCGGCGTCGTCTCGGGCGCGTCGAAGCCCTGGATGGACACGCTGAAATCCAGCGGACTGCCATCGCCCGAGGTTGCCCCCAGGTGTGACACCGGGTCGCCCTGGTTCTTCACCACATGGGCCTGGTCGTTGACGCATCCCATGTGTCCGGCCATGCGGATGTCGCGCTCCAGGAAATCCAGCGCGAAGCGCGCGTTTTCCTGCACGCGGGAAGCGCCCTCGGACAGGCGGGAGGCCGTCTGCGAGGCGATGAACACCTGGACCACGCCCAGCATCAGCACAAGGCTGATCACCAGCGCGACCATCAGTTCAACCAGCGACAGGCCGGTCATGGCGGCACGACGGTTCATGGCCATGCTCACAGCTCCGTATCCAGGGCGAAGGTGGTGGCCTTGTCCGGATCGTCCGGATCCCAGCGCTGGTCGCCCCAGCTGACGGCCACCTTCACCTTGCCGCCGTTGTAGGTGACTTCCGCGCCGGCGTCATCACCCAGCGCCTTCACCACCTGGCACTGCCAGCGCGCGACCTTGGCGGAAATGGCGACGTCGCCGGTGTCGGCACTGCATGCCTTCTCCGCGGTCTTGCTGCCTGCCGCGAACGACGCAGTGGTGTACCACGCCGCCTGGTAGCGGTTGCTGCGCATCTGCTCGGTCAGGTCATAGGCAAGATTGGTGGCCTGGGTGCGGTAGTTGGCGCTCTGCACGAAGCGGACGTTCATGGTCTGCAGCAGCGCGAAACCCAGCAGGCCGAATGCCAGCACGATGATGGCGATCAGCACTTCGAGCAGGGTGAAGCCCCCTGCCTGCCGCGCGCGGATGGAACGGGATTTCATGGGCAGGCTTCCTTGGTGCTGCGGATCTGCCCGGAGGCGTTCACCGTCAATGTGCGCTTGTGCAGCGCGTCCTTGCTGCAGACATCCGGCTCCAGCAGGATCTCCTGATCGGTGCTGGCCCTGCGGCGCCCGCGGCCGTCGAAGGCGATCACCTCCGACGGCCCGCTGACCGTCAGCTTCGGACTGCCATTGACGAAGCGCAGGACGGTCTCACCCGACGACATCTCGCCATCACCATTGGTATCGGCGAAGGCCAGCATGCCGCCGGACCAGCTGCCGTCGCAGCTGGCGCCATCGCTGCTGCCGCACACGCCGCCGCCGCGGTTGCTGCGGATCGCCTCGCTGCGGGCCAGGCTGAGCAGGCCCAGGATTTCATTGTTGCCCGAGGTCACCCGGCTGGAACGCAGGGTGCCCTGGAAGCTCGGAAACGCGATCGCGGCCAGGACCGCCACCACGGCAATGGTGACCATCAGTTCGATCAACGTGAAGCCGCTTTCCCGGCGCAAAGACATTGGACGCTCCCCAGCGTATTGATGGCCACGATGGGCCATCGCCCTGCCACCGGCAAGCGGCGGCAGGATGAACGGTCAATCCGGGACGACGGGCGTCAAAGGCTTGACGACCCGCCCTCCCTTTCCGGCCCGGCGCGATCCCCATCGCGCCGGTGCAGGCTCAGGCCAGCACCTGGTAGCAGGGCTGGTATTCGCCGGAGATCTTCATCCGGCGCTGCTCGACGAAGGCGCGCAGCAGCGCGTCCAGGGCCTGCATCATGTCGGTGTCGCCATGGATCTGGAACGGCCCGAACTGCTCGATGCGGCGCATGCCGTCTTCCTTCACGTTGCCGGCCACGATGCCCGAGAACGCCCGGCGCAGGTCGGCCGCCAGCGCGTGCGGCGCACGCCCGTGGTGCAGGTCCAGCGCGGCCATCGCCTCGTGGGTCGGCACGAACGGCTGCTGGTACTCCCACGGAATCTCGATCGACCAGTTGAAGAAGAACGAATCCTTCTGCGCCAGGCGGTGTTCGCGCACGCGCTTGATGCCGTTGGCCATCTTCTTCGCCACCGCCACCGGGTCACCGATGATGATCTCGTAGCGCTCGGCGGCTTCATCGCCCAGGGTCAGGCGGATGAAGCGGTCGATCTGCTCGAAGTACGGCGCGGCCACGGTCGGGCCGGTGAGGATCAGCGGGAACGGCAGGTCCTTGTTTTCCTCGCGCAGCAGGATGCCGAGCAGGTACAGGATTTCTTCGGCGGTACCGACGCCACCGGCGAACACGATGATGCCGTGGCCGATGCGGACGAAGGCCTCAAGGCGCTTCTCGATGTCCGGCATGATCACCAGGTGGTTGACGATCGGGTTCGGCGACTCTGCGGCGATGATGCCCGGCTCGGTCAGGCCGATGTAACGCGTCACGGTACGGCGCTGCTTGGCGTGGGCGATGGTGGCGCCCTTCATCGGGCCCTTCATCGCGCCCGGGCCGCAGCCGGTGCAGATGTCCAGGCCGCGCAGGCCCAGCTCGTAGCCCACCTGCTTGGTGTACAGGTATTCGTCGCGCGAGATCGAGTGGCCGCCCCAGCACACCACCAGGTTCGGATCACCCGGGTTGAGGATGCGGGCGTTGCGCAGCAGCCCGAACACCGCGTTGGTGATGCCTTCGGACGACTCCAGCTCGGCCGCATAGGCCGGGCCCATCTCGATGGCCATGTAGGCCAGGTCGCGCACCACCGCGAACAGCAGTTCGGCGACACCGCGGATGATCTCGCCATCGACGAAGGCCATCGCCGGCGCGTTGACCAGGTCGATGCGCACGCCGCGATCCTGCTGCGCCACCTGGATGTCGAAATCGGGATACAGATCGCGCGCCGCACGCGGATCGTCAGAGGCACTGCCGCTGGTCAGTACGGCCAGCGCGCAGCGGCGCAGCAGCTCGTGCATGCCGCCGGCGGAGGCATCGCGCAGGCGCGCCACTTCGGCCCGCGACAGCACATCCAGCCCACCGCGCGGGTAGATCCGTGCGTCCTGCACCGGCAGCGCACGGGCTGCTTTTTCGTTCGTGGTCATATCCAATTTTTCGCTTCCTTCAAGGTTTCCGACTGTACTGCCGCCCCCTTAAAAAGCAAAACGGCCGGGAAACCCGACCGTTGGATATATGCTGCCCGTGATCACCTGCCTGGGACCGCTTCGGCGGCATTGGCGCCGCGCACATTTCTGGATGCTACGCCCATGCAGAGCCGCCCGCAAGGACTTTCGCCTGAACGGAAAACGGCCGGGTTTCCCCGGCCGTTTCCATTTACATCATCAGGCTCTGAAGGATCAGAACTTGTACTTCAGGGTCAGCTGCATCGACCAACGCGACACGCCGGTGTTGCCCTTGTCGTTGTTGTTTTCCTGGATGGTCGGGGTATCGGTGCTGCCGGTGAAGTTGTAGATGTACTTGCCGGTGGCCGGATCGATACCTGCGTAGCTGGCCACGCGGGCGGTCGAGTTGAAGCCGTAATCTTCGATGCGGCCCCACTTCTTGTTGAGCAGGTTGCCGACATTCATGATGTCCAGCGCCAGCTCACCCTTGTGCTCCTTCACGAAGCCCGGGAATTCCTGGGCAATGTGCAGGTCGAAGCTGTTGACCCACTTGGTGCGGAAGGCGTTGGCCGGGGCGATCTGGCCCTGGTACTTCGCCAGCTGCGGGTTGGCGGCCAGCCAGTCGAAGAAGGCCTTCTCCATCGCCGCGCCGCCGGTGAACTTGACGTCGCCCGGGCCGTTCGGCACATAGAACAGGTCGTTGAAGTAGCCGGCACCGGTGGTGGCAGCGGCATCGCCGTTCATGTCGTTGTAGTAGATGTAGCTGAACGGACGACCCGAACGACCTTCGTAGAACAGGCCCACGGTGGTGTTGTAGTTGCCGAAGAACGCCTTCTTCCAGTTGATCGAACCGGTCACGCGGTCCTTGATGGCGTAGCGCGAATCATAGGCCACGTTCTCGTTGGCGGTGCCGATCAGGGTGCTGCCCCAGTTGGAGGTGTTCTGCGAGCTGGTCAGCGGGCTGACTTCCTTCGCGGCGGTGTAGGTGTAAGCCAGCGACCAGCCCCAGTTCTCGGTCAGCGGCTTGTTCAGGCCAGCGGTGAACTGGCGGCTGCTGCCCTTGTCGGTGTTGCGCATCAGCAGCACGTCGCCCATGTCATTCGGACGGTTGGCCTTGCCACCCACGGTGCCACCGCCGACGGCGGTCGCGCCTTCGCGGATCGAGCAGTTGGTGCCGGCGCACGGCACGTAGCCTGCATCATTCCAGTACAGCTCGCGACCGTCCTGGCCGATGCGGGTGTAGGACGGGCCACCGGCGTTCTTGTACAGGTCCAGGCGCTCGAAGTAGATGCCGCTCTTGACCTTGGTGTACAGGAACTCAGCCGACGCGACGATGCCATACCACGGCAGCTCGTGGTCGAAGGCAAGGTTCGACTTCCACACCGACGGCAGCTTCAGGTCCGGCGCAGCGATGTCGACGTTCTGGCGAGCACCGGCACCCGCAGCCGGGATGTACGGCGGATTGGTGTTCGGGGTGAAAATGCCGGTCTGGTTACGAACGGTGTACTCGGTGTAGTTCAGGCCGGTGTTCTGGTAGGCGCCTGCCAGCCACACGTTCGGGGCCGCGCCACCGAACAGGCCCACGCCGCCGCGCAGCTGGGTCGGACGATCGCTGTCGAAGGTGTAGTTGAAGCCGAAGCGCGGCTGCACCAGCTTCTTGTCGGGCAGCTTGGTGTTGTCGTAGCCGTACAGCTCCATGATGCGCGGGTTGTACAGGCGCTGGTTGCTGAAGTCCGGCATGTCGATGCGGACGCCGCCCTGCACGGTCAGGTTGCTGTTGACCGCCCAGCTGTCCTGAATGAACAGACCGGTGTTCTTCAGGGTGTAATTGGCCGGGATGTCGTCGTAGCTGCCACCCGCGCGCGGGGCACGCACCACGTACTGGTTGACGCGGCCCGCTGCGAAATCAGCCAGGTTGTTGAACACATACGCGCCGTTGACGTTGCGGCCGTAGTAGTTCATCAGGTCGTTCTTGGAGTAGTCGAAACCGAACTTGACGGTGTGGTCGCCGATGTACCAGTTGGCGGCACCGAAGGCGCTCAGCTCCTTGCTCTCGACCGCATTGACATGCGAGTTCTGCTCGGTACCGAAGTACAGCGAGTCATTGCCGCTGGCACCGAAACCACGGACCTGGATCTGCGGCAGGCTGGACGGGGTGGTACGGACCGAGGTGTATTCCTTGTGCGAGATCTTGAACTCGGTCGAGAAGTTCTCGGACCAGTCGCTGAACAGTTCACCCATCCAGGATTCGTAGGTCTTCGGCTGCTGGTACCAGAAGGTGCTCAGCGAGATCGCGCTGTTGCTGATCTGCGGGAAGCGGACGACGTTCTGCTCAAGCTTGTTGTAACGCACCGCGGCGCGGTGGTTCTCGTTGATGTTCCAGTCGATCTTCAGCGCGTACTCTTCCACCTCGGTCTTGTTGGCCGGGGGATTGAGCGAGCCTGCGTCGAAGCCGTAGCCAGTGGCGATCTGCTGCGCACGGGTGATGTCGGCATCGGTGATGGTGCCCTTGCCGTACGGCGAATCGGACAGGCTGACGCCCGGAGCCGAGCGCTCCATCTTCTCGTAGTTGGCGAAGAAGAACAGCTTGTCCTTGACGATCGGGCCGCCGAAGGTCATGCCGTAGGTCTTCTCGTCATCGAAGCCGTTGAAGCGGACGCCGTCCAGCTCCTTGCGGACCATGTCCTTGTCGCGGTACGCGTAGTACACGGTGCCGCCGAAGTTGTTGGTACCCGACTTGGTCACCGCATTGATCACCGCACCGGTACCGCCGGCGATGGTGGTGTCATAGTTGGCGATGTCGATGTTGATTTCCTGGATCGCATCCATCGACACCGGCTGACGCTCGGTCGGCAGGTTGTTGGATTCCAGGCCGAACGGGTCGCCGGCGCCGATGCCGTCGATGCGGATGGCGTTGTAACGGGTGTTCTGGCCACCGACCGAGATCGCGCCGTCAGCCTTGCTGACCTGCGAGATGCGCGGATCCAGGCGGATGTAGTCCTGGATGTTGCGGTTCACCGACGGCAGCGACTCCAGCGTCTCGCGGTTGACGTTGGTGCCGGTGCCCATCTTGTAGGCGCTGAACAGGTCGCTGCCCACGGCAGCGGCAACAACATTGACCGCGTCCAGGTTGGTGGCAGCCAGGTCACCGCCCAGGTTGGCGTTGACGGTGTTGACCTGGTTCAGGTTCAGGTAGACACCTTCTTCGGTCTTGGTGCCAGCACCCGGCTTGGTGATGGTGATGGTGTACGGACCACCCACGCGCAGGCCGCGCGCATTGTATCGACCCGACGCATCGGTGGTGGCACGCGAAACGGTGCCCGACTCGGTGTGGGTGATGGTGACTTCAGCACCGGCGACAGGCTGGCCTGCGGCGGACATCACCTGGCCGCCGACACCGGCGGAGGTGCTCTGGGCGAAGGCGGGAGCGGCGGCGAGTGCAGCCACGAGACCAAGGGTAAGCTTGGACATCCGGAGTGGGTGGGTCATTTTTCGGTAGCCTCGATGCGAGTTGGCGATGGCGGAAAAAAAGCGCATCCAAACAGCCCTGCGGGTGGCTGGTCGGAGAGTTATCTGGGGTTCCCTACCGCTTGGCTGAAGGCAGCCATAACGGTTAACACTAGATTAACACGCTACGCCATCAATGTGACGGTTGTGCGACAAACGGCACCGGATCGCAACGCAATCGTGACGGGTTCTTCACTCCGTCTTTCCCCGGAACTCACCCGCCGGGGAATGCTCCACTGGCATCGAGAATCTGGCCCCGCCAGGCCTGACCGGCCAGGGACAGCAGGGTCACGGCGGCCGCGGCCGCCTGCCCAGGCCCCTGAGCCGCCGGATCCTGGTCAACCGAATAGGCACGGGCACGCAGCGCCGTGCGCAGCGGCCCCGGGTACAGGCCACTGACCCGCACCGGGCTGCGGCCGAGTTCGTCGTGCAGGCTGGTGATCAGGCCACGCAGGCCATGCTGGGCCACGCCGTAGCCGCCCCAGTAGGCCTGCCCGACCCGCTCCGGAGCGTCGACGGCAAACACCAGGGCGGCATCCTCACGTTGCCGCAGCAGCGGCAGGCAGGCCTGGGCCAACCACGCCGGGGCGGTCAGGGTGACGTGCACCGCGCGGGCGAAACTGGCAGGGTCGGCCAGCTCGAACGGCGTCAGGCCGGGGAAATGCGCGGCGCAGACCAGCAGCCCGTCCAGCCGCCCCAGCTCGCGCTGGAGCGCCTGGGCCAGCTCGGCATAGTCATCCGGGCCTGCCCCTTCAAGGTCCAACGGGTACAGCAGCGGTTCCGCGCCGACGGCCTGGACCTGGGCGTAGACCCGATCCAGCCGGCGCGGCTTGCGCCCCAGCAGCACGACCGTGGCCCCGGCGGCCGCAGCAGCCACCGCTGCGGCACTTCCCAGCCCACCGCCGGCGCCGGCAACCAGCACCACGCGATCCTGCAACGGGCGGCCATCGAGCGCCCCGTCGGTCGGTGACGTCGATGGCCAGGCACTCATCCCTGGGTCGCCTCTTCGACGATGCGCTTGAGCTCGCCGGATTCGAACAATTCCAGAACGATGTCGCAGCCGCCGATCAGTTCACCGTTGATGAACAGCTGCGGGAAGGTCGGCAGGTTGGAGAAGCGCGGCAGGTTGGCGCGGATCTCGGGCTCCTCGAGCACATTGACGGTGCGCAGGGTGGCAGCGCCGGCCGCCATCAATGCCTGTACGGCGCGGCTGGAGAAGCCGCACATCGGGTACTGCGGGGTGCCCTTCATGAACAGCACGAGCGGGTAACGATCGACCTCGGCCTGGATTTGCTGCATCACCGCCACAACCACACTCCTTGCTTCGCCGGACAAACCGACCGCGGTGGTCGGCTAGACTGCCCACGGTAGCCGCCATTGTAAGCGGATGGAACCGGCTGCCGCCGCCCCTCTGGCCACGAACCTGTCCATGCCCGTCGAATTGCCCACCCTGCCCTACCTTTCCGGCTCCCTGCAGCCGCATCTGTCCGCACAGACCCTGGAACTGCACCACGGCCGCCACCACCGCGCCTATGTCGATGCGGTCAACGCCGGCATCCTGGGCACCGAGTGGGAAGAAGCGTCACTGGAAGAGATCGTCCGCCACGCCCAGGGCAAACTGTTCGATGCCGCCGCCCAGGCCTGGAACCACGGCTTCTACTGGCAGTGCCTGCGCCCTCGCGGTGGCGGTGAGCCGCAGGGCCGGCTGGACGAACTGGTCAAGCGCCAGTTCGGCGACGCGCAGCGCCTGCGCGAGGAATTCAACCGCACCGCGCTGGGCCTGTTCGGCTCCGGCTGGGTCTGGCTGGTGCAGCACCCGGGCGGGCAGCTGGGCATCCAGGCCACCCGCAATGCCGGCACCCCGCTGACCGGCGACAGCACCCCGCTGCTGTGCTGCGACGTCTGGGAACACGCGTACTACACCGACTACCAGAGCGACCGTTCGCGTTACCTGGATGCGTTCTGGCAGATGGTCAACTGGGAATTCGCCGAGAGCCAGCTGCGCTGAGGCGGCTGTTCGACCGGGGGTAGTGCCGGCCGCTGGCCGGCAACCCACCGGGCGCTCAAGGATGCCTGGGCTGCCGGCCAGCGGCCGGCACTACCGGGAAACCGAGCGTGGCACTACGCGCTCTCGTGCGCAGCCACCGCGTCCATCACCCGTGCCGAATACACCAGCGCGGCGCCGGCATTGAGCGACACGGCCACGCCCAACGCTTCGGCGATCTCCTCGCGGTTGGCGCCGTGCTTCAGCGCAGCGTCCACGTGCACGGTGATGCACCCGTCGCAGCGGGTGGTGACCGCCACTGCCAGTGCGATCAGCTCACGGGTCTTGGCATCAAGGTGGTTGGTCTGGGCGCCCGCGTTGGACAGGGTGGCGTACCCCTTCACCGTATCCGGCGAGAGCTTGCCGATCTCGCCGATGCGGCCCTTCAGTTCCTTGCGGTAGGCATTCCAGTCAAGCATGGTCGTGACTCCTGGGAAAGGAGTTCCACGCTATCACCGGGAACGTTGCGCCGATGCCTGCACCGGCGCGCCACATCGTTGCATTGCCGGCCAGCGGCCGGCACTACCGGGCTCAGCGCTTGCGCAATGCGTGCACGGCCGGCGCCACCTGGGCCTGACGACCCAGCTCCAAGCCGACCTGGTCCAGCGCATCGGCCAGTGCCGCAGCATCATCATCGCGCAGCGTGGCATGACCGACCTTGCGGCCCTCGCGTGGCTCCTTGCCGTAGTCGTGCCAATGGCCGCTGGCCTGGCCCAGTACCGGCGCCGGGTCCGGCATCGTGCCCAGCCAGTTCAGCATGCAGGCATGCCCAAGCATGCGGGTGCTGCCCAGCGGCAGGCCCAGCACGGCGCGCAGATGGTTCTCGAACTGCGAGGTCTCGCTGCCTTCGATGGTCCAGTGGCCGGAGTTGTGCACTCGCGGCGCCATCTCGTTTGCCAGCAGCTCGCCGTCGCGGCAGAACAGCTCCAGCGCGAACACGCCCACGTACTGCAGGTGCTCTGCAACGCGGCGGGCATAGCCGATCGCGGCCTGCTGCTCGGCGTCGGACAGCACGGCCGGCGCCACGCTGGCGGACAGCACGCCGTCGACATGCCAGTTGCCGGTAACCGGCCACGCCTCGAAGCTGCCATCGCGGCCACGCACGGCGACCACGCTGACCTCGCGCTGGAAGGCCACGAAGCCCTCCAGGATCAGGCCCGTGTGCTCGACCTGCGCACCCAGCGCATCCCACGCAGCGTCGATGTCGGCCTCGCTGCGCAGGCGGAACTGGCCCTTTCCGTCATAGCCGAGGCGGCGGGTCTTGAGAATGCACGGCAGGCCGAACGCGGCCACCTTCTCAGCCAGCTCGTCGCGGCTGCGGATGTCGGCGAAGGCCGGCAGCGGGATGCCCAGCTGCTGGAACAGGGTCTTTTCGCTCAGCCGGTCCTGGGCCACGGCCAGCGCGGCCGGCGGCGGGTAGACCGGCACGCGGTCGGCCAGGAACTGCGCGCTGTCGGCGGGCACGTTCTCGAAATCGAAGGTGACCACATCCACCTTCGACGCGAAGTCCGCCAGCGCCTGGCGGTCATCGAAGGCGCCGACCGTCAGGGGCGCCAGCGGGCCACTGCAGGCGTCGGCCGCCGGATCGTACAGTTCGAAGCGCAGTCCCAGCGGCGCACCGGCCAGGACCATCATGCGGGCGAGCTGGCCGCCGCCCAGGATGCCGACGGTCAGGCTCATTGGCGCGGGTCGTCGTGGGCCATCACGTCTTCGGTCTGGCGCGCACGGAAGGCGTCGAGCGCCTGGCCGATCGCCGGCTGGTCGCTGGCCAGCATCGCTGCAGCGAACAGCGCGGCATTGGAGGCGCCGGCATTGCCGATGGCGAAGGTGGCGACCGGGATGCCGGCCGGCATCTGCACGATCGACAGCAGCGAATCCATGCCGTTGAGGGCCTTGGACTGCACCGGCACGCCCAGCACCGGCACGGCGGTCTTGGCGGCGATCATGCCCGGCAGGTGCGCGGCCCCGCCGGCACCGGCGATGATCGCGCGCAGGCCACGCGGGCCCGCCTGCTCGGCGTAACTGAACAACACATCCGGCGTCCGATGCGCGGACACCACCTTCACTTCGAACGGAACACCCAGGGCTTCAAGCTTCTGGGCGGCGTGCTGCATGGTTTCCCAGTCGGAACGGGAACCCATGACGATGCCGACAAGCGGCGCGATCGGGTTGGGGGTCATTGGCCGTCACCTGCCTTAAAGACGTATTCTAGCCGTCTTCCACGCAAGACGAAGAACCATGGATCGCAAGCTGCTCGACCTGCTGGTGTCGCCCGACACCCGCCAGCCCCTGTCCCTGCTGGATGGCAAGGGCCTGGAAGCCCTCAACAAGGCCATTTCCGCCGGCGCGGTGAACAAGGCCGATGGCAACCCGCTGGCGCAGCCGCTGCGCGAAGCGCTGGTCACCCGCGACCGCAAGCAGGTGTTCCGCGTCGACGACGGCATCCCGGTGCTGCTGGCCGAGGAAGCCATCCCGACCGCCCAGATCGCCGACTTCCCGGCCGCATGAGCGCGCTGCCGACGCCGGATGCGGCCGTTGTCGCCGCCGATGTCGCGCGTGCGCTGGCCGAGGACCTGGGCAGCGGTGACGTCACCGCCGCCCTGCTGCCCGACCAGGCCGACAGTGCCTACCTGCTGTGCAAGCAGGATGGGGTGATTGCCGGCCGGCCCTGGTTCGACGCCACCCACCGTGCGCTCGACCCGGACGTGCGCATCGAATGGCAGGTTTCCGAAGGCGACGCGGTCACCGCAGGCACCGTGCTGGCCCTGCTGTACGGGCGCAGCCGCAGCCTGGTCAGCGCCGAGCGCACCTCGCTGAACTTCCTGCAGACGCTGTCCGGCACCGCCACCACAACCGCCCGCTATGTGGCCGCCGTGGCCGGTACCGGCACGCGCATCCTCGACACCCGCAAGACCCTGCCCGGCCTGCGCCTGGCGCAGAAGTACGCCGTGCGCTGCGGCGGCGGCGACAACCACCGCTTCGGCCTGTACGACACGGTGATGCTGAAGGAAAACCACATCCGCGCCGCCGGTTCGCTGGCCGCCGCGGTCGCCGGCGCGCGCCGGCAGTGGCCTGCGCTGCCGCTTGTGGTCGAGGTGGAGGATCTGGCGCAGCTGCGCCAGGCCCTGGAGGCGGGGTGCGAACGCATCCTGCTGGATGACTTCAGCCCCGACCTGCGCCGCGAGGCCGTGCGCATCACCGCCGGCCGTATCCCGCTGGAAGTCTCCGGCAGCGTCGGCCTGGGTGGCCTGCGCTCGATCGCGGAGGATGGCGTGGACTGCATTTCCATCGGCGGCCTGACCAAGCACGTGCAGGCCATCGATCTGTCGTTGAAGCTGGGCCCGCCGCCGGGTTGAGGTGGCGGTCGCATGGTGCCGGCCAGCGGCCGGCACTACCACTCTCACACCCTGCGTTCACGACGGCACTGCGACGCTGCGGCCATCCCCCACAGGAGCCGCGCATGCGCCGGATGCTCTTGCCTGCCTGCCTTCTGCTCGCGGCCGCCCCCTTTTCCGCAGCGGCTGCGGAGGCCTGTGACGTACCGCCCCGCTACGGCCTGAGCCCGTTGGCAGTGGCCATCCGCAATACCGCCTGCAATGAACACCGGCTGTGGTTCCGGCCTTTCATCGATCGCGATGGTCGCGCTGCAAGCCTCAGCGTCACCGAGGCCGAGAGCGAGCATCTTGCCGACAACGGCCTGATCGCCTGGCAGCGCGTAGCCGGCTATTGGCGCGACAGTGGCACGCTCAACGCGATGGGCAGCATCGCCGGCGCCAGCAGCTGCCTGGCGCCACTGGGCACGCGCTACACCGACAGCGACTGCCGCGCGTTCCTGGTCGACAACCCCTGGTCTGCCGCCTTCATTTCCTGGGTGATGGTGCGTGCCGGCGTGCCCGGCTTCAACACCTCGCCGCGCCACATCGACTACATCCGTGCCGCCTACCAGGGCGGCCCTTCCGGCGTGCCCTATCGGCTGGTCGATCCCGCGACCGCAAAGCCCGCGCCGGGCGATCTGCTGTGCTTCCTGCGCGACCGCAGCACCACGCTGAGCTACAGCGGGCTGGTACAGGCGCTCGGCAACGGTTCGGTCGGCCACTGGAAATCACATTGCGAAGTGGTGGTGGCGGCCAACCTCGGCGGCGATCAGACCCTGTATCTGGTGGGGGGCAACGTGATGAATACCGTGGCGATGCGGCTGCTGCCGCTGGACCGCACCGGGCTGATCCAGCTGCCGCCGGCACGCGAACGCAGCAGCACCGGCATCGACCCCAGCTGCACACCGGGCCGCGAAGACGAATGCAGTTTCAACCGCCAGGACTGGGCCGCGCTGCTGCAGCTGACCGCCACCTCGCCGTTGTTGATGCCCTCGCCCACTGCGACGCCGATGCAGACCGCGCCGCCGCCGCAACCGGCCATCGTGCCCGCGCAGCCAGTGTCCAGCGAACCGCAACCGCGGCGGTGACTGCAACGCTTGATCCAGCGCGCGTTCGCCGCCATCTTTGCCGGATCGACCTCTGACCGCTGACGCCATGCCCACCCTGCTGCTGTTGCTGATTGCCGGCGGAATCATCTATTTCTTCTGGAACGCCGCCCGTTCGGCCGCCGAGCGCGCGGTCGAGCTGGGCCGCAATGCCTGCCGCGCCGCCGACGTGCAATGGCTGGACCAGGCGGTGCACGCCACCGGCCTGCGATTGTCGCGTGGCGAGGATGGCCGGCTCGGTTTCGAGCGCACCTTCAAGTTCGAGTATTCCTATGACGGCATCGATCGCCACGTGGGCCGCATGGTGCTGCGCGGCGACCAGCTGATCTCGTTCACCGGCCCCGGCGCGGCGCGGATCAGCCAGATCCGGCCGGATGTGGACGACGCCGAGGATGTGTAAGGTTTGAAGGCGTGCCGACCAACGGTCGGCACCCACCTCTGAACCGGCAAACGAAAAACGCCGCCCATCGGGGCGGCGTCGGAAAGATTACTTGACCACGCGCAGGTTCGGGCGCCCCTTGGGCGGCGGGCTGGCCGGCGGCGTATCGTCCGGCGGCGCACCTTCGTCATGCAGCAGTTCATCGCTGGTCGGCGCAGTCTCGTTGCCCGGGATGTCGTCCGGCAGCGCCATGCCCTGCCCGGTCTCGCGGGCGTAGACCGCCAGCACGGCGCTGATCGGCACCTGCACCGGATAGCTGGTGCCGGAGAAGCGCGCCGAGAAGCTCACCATCTCGTTGTCGATCATCAACCGCACGACGGCACGTTCTGCGATGTTGAGCACCACCCGGCCATCCTTGACCGCCGAAGGCGGGACCTGCACGCCGGGGACGCCGGCGTCGACCAGGATGTGCGGGGTCAGCTGGTTGTCGTTGATCCATTCCACCAGCGCCCGCAGCAGGTACGGGCGGTGGCTGGTCATGTGGAAGAAGTCTTCGGTCATGCGTGAAGTGTACGCGCCCGGCGCCCCGCCGGGGCGGATCGCCTGCACACCGGTCGGCGTGCAGACGGGTAAGGCATGGCCGGATCAGACCGGCAGATCGCGCAGCTTCTTTTCCTGCTCGGTCAGGCTGCGGACGAAACCCGGGTGGCGGAAGATGCGGTTGCCGTAGTCCTCGATCGCCTTGCCGTCCTTGGGCAGCGGCACATCCAGTGACTGCAGGCGCCAGATGATCGGTGCCATCGCGCAGTCGGCCAGGCTCATTTCCGGATTGAGGAAGAACTTGCTGGCCTTGAACAGCGGCAACGACGCAGTCAGCAGTTCCTTCAGGCGCTTGCGACCGGCCTCGGCCTGGGTCTTGTTGCCCAGCTGGATGGCCTGCACCTGTGGCACCCAGTCGTGCTCGATGCGCAGCATGGCCAGGCGGATGCGTGCGCGCGAGAGCGGATCGACCGGCATCAGCGGCGGATGCGGGTAGCGCTCGTCCAGGTATTCGCTGACCACCGACGCGGCGTACAGCACCAGTTCGCGCTCGACCAGGGTTGGCACCGAGTGGTACGGATTGAGGTCGATCAGGTCTTCAGGCGGGTTCTGCGGATCGACCGGAACGAAGTCGAAGGTGACCCCCTTGGCCGCCAGGACCAGGCGTACACGGTGGCACAGCACATCGTCGTTCGAGGAAAACAGCGTCAGTGTATTGCGCATGCGTACGCTCGCCGCCATCAAAGGCTCTCCTACGACAGGAGACCGCCTGCCGCATCGGCGCCGCCAGCACCGTGCCAGCGGTCGACTCCTCCCCGAGTGTGCAACCGACCATCACAAAAGCCAATAGGCCCGTGCGATGGCCGGCCGCAGAATCAGTGGACGTCCTTCCAGTATTCCTTCTTCAGCAGGTACAGCAGGAAGGTCAACAGGGCCAGGAACAGGATCACCCACACGCCCAGCTGCTGGCGCTTGAGCGCGGCCGGCTCGCCGGCATATTCGAGGAAGTTGGTGATGTCCCGCACCGCCTGGTCGTACTGGCCGGCATCGACCGAACCCGGCGTTTCGAGCTTGAGCCCGGTCACCGGCGGGTCCATGCCCGGCGCTTCGGGCTTGCCGTGCACGGCGTGCTGCAGGCCCTGCATCTCCCACAGCGGGTTGGGCATGGACGCGTTGGCAAACAGCGCATTGTTCCAGCCCAGTGGCCGGCTGCTGTCCAGGTAGAACGACTTGAGGTAGGTGTAGACCCAGTCGCTGCCCCGCACCCGCGAGATCAGGCTGAGGTCCGGCGGCATCTTGCCGAACCATTTCTCGGCATTCTCCTTGGGCATCGCCACCGGAATCGGGTCGCCGATCGCCGAGCCGGTGAAGTTGAGGTTGTTCATCACCTCTTCCTCGGTCAGGCCCAGGTCCTGCGCCATCCGCGAATAGCGCAGGTACTTCAGCGCGTGGCAGCCGGAGCAGTAGTTCATGTACAGCTGCGCGCCGCGCTGCAGCGATGCGCGGTCACCGAGGTCGTTGCCGGCCTGCAGCAGCTTGGTGCCGCCCTCGGCGGCGGCGGCCAGGAAACTGCCCAGCATCAGGGTGGCCGCCAGGGCCAGCCGGACCATCCAGCGCTCAGTCATGCGTGGTCACCCTCTCCGGTACCGGCTTGGTCTTGTCCAACCTTGTCCATAGCGGCATGGTGATGAAGAACGCGAAGTACAGGAAGGTCAGCACCCGCCCGATGTAGGTCTCGTGCACGTCGGTGCCGGGGCCGGAACCGATCACGCCCAGCCACACGAAGCACACCGCCAGCACGCCCAGCATCACCTTCGAGATCCAGCCGCGGTAGCGCACCGACTTCACCCGCGCCTTGTCCAGCCACGGCACCAGGAACAGGATCGCGATGGCCGAGAACATCACCAGCACGCCGCCCAGCTTGTTCGGCACCACGCGCAACATCGCGTAGTACGGCGTGTAGTACCAGACCGGCTTGATGTGTTCCGGGGTGACCAGGCGGTTGGCCTCGGTGAAGTTGTCGTGTTCCAGGAACAGGCCGCCGAAACCAGGCGCGAAGAAGATGATGAAGGCCGCGATGATCAGCAGGAAGCCGGCGCCGACACCATCCTTGAGCGTGTAGTACGGGTGGAACGGAATGCCGTCGGCCGGGGCGTTCGGCGACCAGCGGTTGCCCTTCGGACCCTTCTTGATCTCCACGCCATCCGGGTTGTTCGAACCCACTTCGTGCAGCGCGCCCAGATGCAGCACCACCAGCAGCAGCAGCACCAGCGGCAGGGCGATGACGTGCAGCGCGAAGAAGCGGTTGAGCGTGGCGTCGCTGGGCAGGTAGTCGCCCATGATCCATTCGGTCAGGCCGTTGCCGATCACCGGTATCGCGCCGAACAGCGAGATGATCACCTTGGCGCCCCAGAACGACATCTGGCCCCACGGCAGCACGTAGCCCATGAAGGCTTCGGCCATCAGCACCAGGTAGATCAGCATGCCGAGGATCCACACCAGTTCGCGCGGTTTCTGGTAACTGCCGTACAGCAGCCCGCGGAACATGTGCAGGTAGACCACGATGAAGAACAGCGAGGCCCCGGTGGAGTGCATGTAGCGGATCAGCCAGCCCCACTCCACGTCCCGCATGATGTATTCGATGGAACCGAACGCCTCGGCGGCGTTGGTCTTGTAGTGCATCGTCAGGAAGATGCCGGTGACGATCTGGTTGACCAGCACCAGCAGCGCCAGCGAACCGAAGTAGTACCAGATGTTGAAGTTCTTCGGCGCGTAGTACTCGCTGACGTGCTTGCGGTACACCGGCATCAGGCCCGGCGCGCGGGCATTGACCCAGTCGGCGACGCCGCTGGCGGTACGGCTGAGGATATTGGCCATCAGGCAGCCCCCTGCGGATCGACACCGATGATGATGGTGTTGTCGTCCTGGTAGTGGTGCGCGGGCACCTTCAGGTTGATGGGCGCCGGCACGTCCTTGAAGACGCGGCCGGACATGTCGAAGCGCGACTTGTGGCAGGGGCAGAAATACCCCCCCTTCCACTGCGGGTCGTAGGGCTCGGGCCGGATCTCGGCGACCATTTCAGGCGAGCAGCCCAGGTGCGTGCACAGGCCGACCAGCACGGAGATGTCCGGCTTGATCGAGCGCAGCTCGGGATTCTGCTTCAGCACGTAGTCCGGCTGCTGGTCCTTCTCGCCGGACTCGGGGTCCTTGAGGCGGCCATCCAGTCCGTGCAGCGCATCCAGGATCGCCTTGGACCGCTTGACGATCCAGATCGGCTGGCCGCGCCATTCCACGATCAGGCGTTGGCCTTCCTGCAGGGCGCTGATGTCGGCCACCACCGGTGCGCCGGCAAGCTTGGCGCGGGCACTGGGGTTCCAGGACTTGATGAAAGGAACTGCGGTGAATCCGACGCCGACGGCGCCCACCACGGCTGTGGTGGCAGAAAGAAAACGCCGACGTCCGGTGTTGACTGGATCGTGTACCCCATCGTTGGCCATCCGGCACTCCGATATTGATTAGGTAGCTTTAAGGCTGCCAGCGGATCCGGTGGGGGCCAGAGCCGCATTGAATCTTGGACGAGTGTAGCGGAACCGTCGCGCGCCACACAACGCACTGCAACAATCTTTTGAAGGCGTGCCGACTGACAGTCGGCACCTACCGTTTAGAGCGTGCAGACCAACGGTCGGCGCCTACTGGTGGCTCAGGGCACTGCGGTAGCGGTCCGCCAGCTGGCCGACCCGGCGCACGTAGTACTGGGTCTCGCTGTACGGCGGCACGCCACCATGACGGTCGACCGCGCCCTCGCCCGCGTTGTAGCCGGCTGCCGCGAGAGTCAGGTCACCGTTGAAGCGCTTCAACAGCCACGCAAGGTACTGCACGCCGCCGCGGATGTTCTGCCCGGCGTCGTAGGAGTCACTGACGCCGAAGCGGGCGGCAGTCGGTGGCATCAACTGCATCAGGCCCTGCGCACCGGCTCGGCTGAGCGCGGTCGGGTTGTAGGCCGATTCGGCATGGATGATCGCGCGTACCACCGCCTCCTCGACACCGAACTCGCGCGCTGCCGAGGTGATTTCGCCCTGGAACGCCGTGGTGTTCAGGCGCACCGTGCCGAAGTCCACGCGCGGATTGACCCCACAGGCGTAGCAGCGCTCCATGAAGCTGTAGCGGATGGTCCGCACCGGCCCCAGGTTGGCCACCTGGGTCGGCCGCGCACTGGTGTAATGGCGCACGCCGTCCTTCATGAAGGAATAGACCTGGCCGCTGACCATGCGCCCACCGCGCGAGGCGGTTGCGGCCGTGGGCACGGAGGCAGGTGCGGGTGCGGGTGCAGCCACTGCGGGCGTCGCAGCGCTGGCCGCCACGGCCACCGGATTGCGCTCGATGCTGGCCACGGTGGTGGCTGGCGCGGGTTTCGGTGCGGCCACCACCGGGCGCGACACCGGGCGGGTATCGCGGCTGTAGCTGATGGCGCTGCAGCGGGCCCCGGCCACGCGCTTGCTGACGTAACTGGTGACGCCATCGGCGCCCTGGCACTTGTACAGGGTACCGGCGCTGGCCGGCGCAGCGGTCAGCGCAGCGATGATGATCGCCGTTGTCCCCAGTATCCCCTTCATGGCGGCGAGTGTCCCAGCTTCGCCGGGGCTTGCCAAGCGACGTGGCTCAGGCTGTGACCGTCGGCACAGCCAGCAGCTGGCCCAGGCCCGCCAGGCGCTGCGCCAGTTCGTCGCGCAGCTCCGGTGGCGTGGTCCACAGCGCCACGGGCACGCGGTCCAGGCTGAGGATCTGCGCCAGCATCATGCCGCGGCTCTCGGCCCCCATCCGCAGCAGGCAATGATCGGTGCCATCGGCCTCCAGTACCCCGCACCACGGCGGAATCCGGCCTTCCAGCTCGGAATGGCTGCCGGCCAGGCGCAGGATGGCCTGCAGCGCGAACGGCGCCTGGCTGACGGCCTGCCGCACCATCACATCCGGCGGCGCCGGGGTGCGCCGATGCAGGCCCGGCTCGGTACATTCGCGCACCGCGCCCATCCGGTCCACGCGCAGGGTGCGCCAGTCCTGGCGGCCCAGATCCCAGGCCAGCAGGTACCAGCGGCGGCCATAGTTGACCAGATGCTGGGCTTCGACCTCACGCTGGGTGACCGCGTCCTGCGCACTGCGGTATTCGAACGCCAGCCGCGAGGCCTGCCGGCAGTGCTGGGCCAGCCGTCCGAGCAGGCGTGCATCGGTGGCCGGCAGGTCCGACAGCGTGGCGGTGGCGGCATGCACCTCGCCGGCCTGCTGGCGGCGACGGGTTGGCACCAGCGGATCGAGCTTGGACAGCAGGCCGCGCGCGGTGTCGTCGATGCCGGCGACGGTGGCCGAGGCCGCGCGCAGGGCGATGGCCAGGGTGGTTGCTTCCTCTTCGTCCAGCAGCATCGGCAGTACCGGTGCACCGGCTCCCAGCTGGTAGCCGCCGCCGACTCCGGCCGAGGCCTGCACCGGGTAGCCCAGTTCGCGCAGGCGCTCGATGTCACGGCGGATGCTGCGCCGGTCCACGCCCATGCGTTCGGCCAATTCGGCCCCCGACCACTGGCGGCGGGCCTGCAGCAGGGCGATCAGGCGCAGCAGTCGATGGGCGGTATGGCGCATGAAGGATCGAGGACAGAAGTCGTCCGCAATAGTGCCCCAGGATGGCTTCCAGTTCACCACCCACCGCAAGGAGCAATGCCATGACCTCACGCCAGATCACCCTGTACCACGCCACTCGTTCACGCTCGAGCGGCGCCGTGGCCCTGCTCGAAGCGCTGGGCGCCGACTACCGCATGCAGGTGTTGGACCTGAAGGCCGGCGCCAACCTGGCCCCGGCCTACCTGGCCATCAACCCGATGGGCAAGGTGCCGGCCATCGTCCACAACGGTGCGCTGGTGACCGAACAGGTGGCGATCTACCTGTACCTGGCCGACCTGTACCCGGAAGCGGGGCTGGCACCGCCGATCGGTGACGCCCTGCGCGGGCCCTACCTGCGCTGGATGGCCTTCTACGGTGCCTGCTTCGAGCCGGCGATGATCGACAAGGCGATGCACCGCGAGCCGCCGCCGCGCCTCATGTCGCCGTACAACGACGCCGAGACCGTGCTGCAGGTGATCGAGGCCCAGCTGGCGCAGGGACCGTACCTGCTGGGCGAGACGATGAGCGCCGCCGACGTGCTGTGGGGCAATGCGCTGGCCTGGACCAGTGCCTTCGGCCTGGTGCAGCCGGCACCGGCAACGGCCGCCTACATCGAACGGATCAGCGCGATGACGGCGTTCGACCGCTCGCGGCAGATCGACGCGGAGCTGGCGGCGGCGTAATCGCGTCGCCCCCCCGCCGGGGCCGACCAGCCACCGGCGGACGGCGGGAGGGCCGGGATGCGGGTAGAATTGCCCGCTTTCCCGCCACCCGAATGGATTAAGCGCCATGACCGGGACGCCAGACGTCTTTCCGCCCGCCCCCGGCGGTACCCCGCTCGTTGCCCTGCCCGCCGGTCCGCGCAAGCCCGACCAGGTGAAAGGCAAGCTGTACATCAAGACCCACGGTTGCCAGATGAACGAGTACGACTCGGCCAAGATGGCCGACGTGCTTGCCGCCAGCGATGGCCTGGAACTGACCGACACCCCGGATGACGCCGACGTCATCCTGGTCAACACCTGTTCCATCCGCGAGAAGGCGCAGGAAAAGGTGTTCAGCCAGCTGGGCGTGTGGAAGGGCCTGAAGAACAAGGGCCGTGAAGTGATCATCGGCGTGGGCGGCTGCGTCGCCTCGCAGGAAGGCGAGGCGATCATCAAGCGCGCGCCGTTCGTGGACCTGGTGTTCGGCCCGCAGACCCTGCACCGCCTGCCGGAACTGATCCGTGCCCGCCGCGAGCAGAAGCGCCCGCAGGTGGACATCAGCTTCCCCGAGATCGAGAAGTTCGACCGCCTGCCCGAGCCGCGCGCCGAGGGCGCCTCGGCCTTCGTGTCGATCATGGAAGGCTGTTCCAAGTACTGCTCGTTCTGCGTGGTGCCCTACACCCGCGGCACTGAAGTCAGCCGTCCGTTCGAGGACGTGGTGGTGGAAGTGGCCCAGCTGGCCGCGCAGGGCGTGCGCGAGATCAACCTGCTCGGCCAGAACGTCAACGCCTATCGCGGCCCGTATGGCGATGGCGAATTCGCCGACCTCGGCCTGCTGATCCGCACCATCGCCGAGATCGACGGCGTCGGCCGCATCCGCTTCACCACCTCGCACCCGCTGGAGTTCAGCGATTCGCTGATCGACGCGTTCCGCGACGTGCCGCAGCTGGCCAACTTCCTGCACCTGCCGGTGCAGGCCGGCAGTGACCGCGTGCTGTCGGCGATGAAGCGCGGCTACACCGCGCTGGAATTCAAGTCGAAGATCCGCAAGCTGCGCGCGGTGCGCCCGGACATCTCGATCAGCTCGGACTTCATCGTCGGCTTCCCCGGCGAGACCGATGCCGATTTCGAGAAGACCATGAAGCTGATCGAGGACATCGGCTTCGATCACAGCTTCTCCTTCATCTATTCGCGTCGACCGGGAACGCCGGCTGCGGACCTGGAGGACACGATCAGCGATGCGGAGAAGCACGCGCGCCTGTCGCGCCTGCAGGATCGCATCAATGCGCACGCCGCCGGCATCTCCGAGAAGATGGTTGGCACCGTGCAGACCGTGCTGGTGGAAGGCCCGTCGCGCAAGAACCCGAACGAGTTGACCGGCAAGACCGAGAACATGCGTTCGGTGAACTTCCCGGCACCGGCTCGGCTGATCGGCCAGTTCGTGGATGTGGTGATCACCGAAGCGCTGACCAACTCGCTGCGCGCGCGGGTGGTGGCGGAGTAAGGCGTGCCGACCAACGGTCGGCACCTACCGGCATTGATGCCGGCCAGCGGCCGGCACTACCGGATGGCATGCTTCAATCCAGGCGCTTGCGGAAGCGCAGGATCGCCAGCGTCATCATCACCACGATGAAGGCCAGCAGCGCCAGTGCGTCGTGCCACAGCTCCCACAGCGAGGCACCGCGCAGCATGATGCCGCGCACCAGGCGCAGGAAGTGGGTCAGCGGCAGCACTTCGGCCAGCCACTGCACCGGCCGTGGCATGCCGGCAAACGGGAACATGAAGCCGGACAGCAGGATCGACGGCAGGAACAGGAACAACGTCATCTGCATCGCCTGGAACTGCGAGCGCGCGCGCGTGGAGATCAACAGGCCCAGCGCCAGGTTGGCCAGCACCAGCAGCACCGCGGCCAGGTAGATGTCCAGCAGGCTGCCGCGGATCGGTACCTGGAACAGCCAGGTGCCCAGCAGCACCACCAGCGTGGTCTGCAGCAGGCCGATGGCCGCATAGGGCAGCACCTTGCCCACCATCAGTTCGCTGCGCGATACCGGCGTGGCGATCAGCAGCTCCATGTTGCCGCGCTCGCGTTCGCGCACCACCGCCACCGCCGTGAACATCACCAGGGTCATGGTCAGGATCACCCCGATCAAGCCGGGGACGATATTCACCGCAGAGCGCCGCTGCGGGTTGTAGAAGCTGGTCACGCTGACCTGCCCACTGGCGATGCTGCCTTCGCGCAGCGGTCGCGTATTGCTGGTCGGGCGCGTATCCAGCGGCACCTGCGCCAGCTGGATCGCCGCACTCTGCACCACGGTATCGCTGCCATCGACCAGCACCTGCACCGCTTCGCGCCCATCGAAACGACGGCGCTCGAAATCGGCCGGCACCACGATGCCGACGCTGATCTCGCCGCGGCGCAGCGCCTGCATCAGCTGGTCCGGGCTGTAGGCTTCGCTGCGCGGGGTGATCACACCGGTGGCGACCATGTCCTGCACCAGCGCGCGCGAGGCCGCGCTGTTCGCCTGGTCGGCCACACCCGCATCAAGATGGCGCAGGTTGAGGTTGATCGCATAGCCGAACAGCAACAGCTGCATCACCGGAATGCCGACGATCATCGCCAGCGTGATGCGGTCGCGGCGCAGCTGGCGCAGCTCCTTGAGCATGATCGCCCACAGCCGGCGCAGGTTCATGCCGCCGGCTCCCTGCCACGACCTCGGGTAGCGGCGACGAACACGTCTTCCAGGTTCGGCGCCACCGCCTCGATATGCGCCTGTGGATCGGCACCGGCCAAGGCGCGCTGCAGTGCCGCCGTGTCGGCCGCGTCTTCGCTGCACAGCACGCGCAGCTGCGTGCCGATCTGCGCCACGCTCAGCACGCCGGGCAGTTCGGCCAGCGCGCGGCTGGCCTGGCGCGGCTGCGAGGAAGTGACCTGCAGCGTGCGCCCTTGCAACCGCGCACAGAGTTCGGCCGGCGTGCCATCAGCCACCAGCGCGCCGCGATCCAGGATCGCCAGACGGTGGCAGCGCTCGGCCTCGTCCATGTAGTGGGTCGACACCAGCACGGTGGTACCGGCATCGGCCAGTTCGAACAAGGCCTCCCAGAAATCGCGGCGGGATTCCGGGTCGACCGCGCTGGTCGGCTCGTCCAGGAACAGCAGTTCGGGCGAATGCACCACGGCGCCGGCCAGGGCCAGGCGCTGCTTCTGCCCACCGCTGAGCGTGCCGGCCAACTGTGGCTGCCGGTCCTGCAGCCGATACTGCTGCAGCAGCGCATCGACACGCTGCCGGGCCTGCGCGCGCGGCAGGTCCTGGATCGCGGCAAGGAACTCCAGGTTCTCGCGCACCGACAGGTCTTCGTACAGCGAAAAGCGCTGGGTCATGTAGCCGATGCGGCGGCGCAGCGCCTCGGCCTGTTCCGGCACCGACAGGCCCAGCACCTCGATCTGCCCCGCGCTCGGCTCCAGCAGGCCGCACAGCATGCGGATCGTGGTCGACTTGCCCGAGCCGTTCGGGCCGAGGAAGCCGTAGACCTGGCCGCGAGGCACGGTCAGGTCGACATTGTCCACGGCCAGCAGATCGCCGAAGCGCCGGGTCAGGCCCTGCGCATGCACGGCAATGTCGTCGCCGGTGTTCAGAAGCTCACCCGCACCGGCAATCCGGCCGGCAGTTTCTGCATGTCGGTCGCCTCGTCCACTTCGATCTCGGCCAGGTAGCTCAGGCGCGCGACGTCATCGCCGGTCAGCGCGTAGTACGGGGTGAACGAGGGTTCGCTGCGGATCGAGCGCACATGCCCCTTCAACGCAGCGGCCTGCCCTTCCAGATGCACCTGCGCGGCCTGCCCGACCTTGACCTGCAACCGTAGTGGCTGCGGCAGGTAGACGCGCGCATAGGGGCGCTCGCCGACCAGCATCACCGCCAGTGGTGCGCCGATCGGCGCCTGGTCGCCCTGCCGATAGGGCAAGGCGTCGACCACGCCATCGCGGGGGGCGCGCAGCTGCAGCTTCTGCAGGTTGACGCCCTGCATCACCTGCTGGGCCTGTGCGGCATCGGCGGCCGCCTGGCCCTGGGCGATGTCCTGCTCGCGGCTGCCATGCACCAGCTCCAGCCAGGCCTGCTCGGCGGCGCGCACGCTGGCCTCGGCATTGCCGGCGGCGGCCCGTGCGCGGTCCAGCTCGGCGGCGGCGATCAGGCGTTGGCGCGCCAGCGGCTGCACCCGCCGGTAGTAGGCACTGGCTTCCACCGACTCCGCCCGTAGCGCGGCCAGCTGTGCCTGGGCCTGCGCGATCTGCTCCTGCCGTGGGCCGATCTTCAGTTCTTCCAGCTGCGCCTGCGCGCGCGCGGTGTCGGCCTGTGCGGCGGCGAACTGGGCATCGCCACGGGCCGGATCCAGCTGCATCAGCACGGTGCCGGCCTTGACCGGCTGGCCTTCGCGCACCTCCACCGCTGCGATCACTTCGGCCGCCGGGGCTGGCACGGTGATCCGGTCCCATTCCAGCGTTCCCAGTGCAGTCGGCGGCGCCTGGCCACAGCCTGCCAACAGGGCGAGGCCCACCAGTCCGAACCCACGCATGCCGTTGCCCATGACCATCCCCTCCAGCGACGGCGCTACGGTGCCATCAGCCCCGTGCACCCGCGATGATGCCGATCCGCCCTGGCGGTTTTTTCACCACACCGTGGAAGGCCTTGTGCCGTCAGGGTCTGGTCCACCTATCCACAGGTTGATTCGGCATCATTCCACAGCCGGTGTGGAAAAGCGCCAGGGGGATGGGCGGATTGCTCGCCTGGCAATGGAACGTGCGCCGGCGGCAGGATGGATCGCGCGGTGGGGTGATCACCAAAACGCTGAGCACCCCGCTGCGCGCCCGTTGTGGCGGCCTGATTGCCCAGATCGGATCCCGCTGGAACGCCGATCCCACCAGCACGGGAAGCCACAGCGGATGTGGAAAAGCTGCGACGTCAGAGCGGAGAGCCTGCGGCCAGAGGCCGGTCACGCCATCCATAGGCATCCTTCAGGAAACCACTGACCTCGTTGTTCTGGTAGACGACAACGCTACGATCACCTTTGCCGCAGTGCACTTCATCGCCAGCTTCCGCGCCTGCTGCAATTTTCCCGCACACCAGCACGCGCTCGGGACGTCCTCGCCGGTCGAAGTGAAACACCCTGTAACCTTTGCCCGACCCTTGGAGCACGCGTGCATCGAATCCGTCTGCAGCGATGGCGTCTTCCGGCATCGGTACGTCAGGATTCACCCCGCCATTGATGACCTGCACCAGGCGTCCAGCCTTATCGTAATCCTCCTGGCGATAGACCGGCCCGGAATCGCTGGCCCAGGCCCGCCGACGCAGTGCGTGGGAATCTGCATCAAGCACTTCGTGAACCCGCATCTTCTCCGCAACGCGATGACTACGGATCCGGGGATAGGTCGACAGTTGCGAGAACCCATTCATTCCCACCTCGGCGGGAATGGTGACGTTGACGAAGTCGTACCGCAGGTCTGCACCCTTCACGCCCAGCCGGGTGACGGCATCCTGATAGAGAGGCTGCGCATCGGCCGGCAACAGATCCCCTTCGATGCTGTTGATCGCGTAAACCCCCAGTTGCTGATCCATCCGGGCCATCGCATAGGTCTCATATCCGTAGACGCTTCGCTCGGACGGCCTTATGTACTCCGCAACGCCGGTCCACCCGGACGTACCCCTGACCGATGCCATGACATTCCGCCCCATCGATGGCGACGGCGGCGTTGATCTGACGGAGGCATACATCCGGCCATCATCGTCGAGCAGATATCGTTGCACCAGTGCGTTGCCTTGATCCATCTGATCACAGGTCAATCCCTCTCCACCTTGACGCAGACTGGCCGGAGTTGGCTGCGCCGACCATGTCGGGCGACTGTGCTTGTCATACTTCATGCAGTTCAATGTCTGGCTGAACAACATGCCATCCGGTCCACGCCCGTGCTTGCGGATCTCGACGAGGCGTTCCTGGTCGTCGTAGAGATAATCACGCGCTTCGGCGAGCACGAAGTCCTTGGATATTGTCCGGAGAAGTCCGGCAGCCGCTGTTCTCGCTGAAGGATCAATCTCGACGGCGGTAGGAGGGGACAAAGGCACTTCGCGGGACACCAAGCCGCCCGTTTCCGAATTCCAGCTACCAGATTTCCGGCTCCGCCACAGCTCCTCGCGGCAGACACGTTCACCGGCCCCGTCTTCCGACTGGACGTACACAATGCTCCCACCCAGCAGGGAGAAGGGAAGCGTGCGCGACGCCGAATTCGAACGACTGAGCCTGATCTGCGGAAGCGAGAGGCGACCATCGGCCATGGGCGATGCTTCTCTCAGCTCCGTTGCATAGTCATCGATCAGAGGGGACGTCAGAACGCTGATGTACTCCATCTTCCAAGGGGAAACCCAGGGATCGTTTGCCACCTTATCCCCACAGGCCCAGGCCGAGGGGCTGAGCACGGCACACGCCAGCATTACGCCCCCTGCCCGCCGCCCCGCCACTGACCACCCCCGCTTCTGCGGAGGTCTCGTACCCATCGACTTCATATGACTGCCTCCTGGCATGCATCCCTGTACGTAAAGCCCATTACTCGTCATTCGCCCGGCAAACCGAGCTTCGTGGTACCAAAGCCATACTTCGTTTCCATCAGCTTCTTCACCGGGCCCATTCCCTCCACGCTCATCTTGCCGTCCGGCGTGCCGCAGCGTGTACCGACCTGCGTCCTGGCGTACTGCAGCTCGGCTTCACGGCTGCGCTTGGGCCGAGGATCGGGCTCCCACCAGGGGAAATGGGCGTAGGGCTTGTTGGTCGAGACTTCGTAGCGCCAGCACACGAACGACAGGGTCTCTCTACCGGCAGCGTCATAGTCGTACACGCGGTAAGAGCTGTAGCCGTTGGTGAGCGGCGTGAGCTTCAAGGCACCCTTCTCGGCGTAGGTGCGCAGGTTCTCGGTGTAGCCGTCATCATCGGAAACCGGGCCGGACAGAATCACCCGCGTGAGCTTGCCATTTGCGTCGTAGTTTTCCTGACGATTCAGGTCCAGCGTGCGCCACTGGCGTTCGCGGGGGTGCTTCGCGCCGGGAGCGAATACTTCGAAAATCCTGCTACCCGAACGGTGCAGATACTCACGCACACGGGTATAGCCTGTGACTCCCTCAAAGTGTCCCTTGGCGACCTCTGGAGGGACGCGTTCACCGGGGAACGTGTACCGCACCTCCTGCGACACGCTTCGACTGCGCTCTGCGAAAACTGAAGTGGCGTCAGATGGAACCAAGGTAGCGGAAGGGCTTTGCGCCCCTATAAGCCCTCGCTTTTCGCTGCCATAGAAGCGAATGCCGACGATTCGTTTCAATTCAGCATCGTCGACATTGACGAAGCCCCCCACCGTCCAGGCACCATCGGTCGCCTCGGTTCCAGGGCCGGTGTCCTCGCGGTAGGGGTCCTCACCCGGCTTACGGGTGGCCTGCTTGACTACATCGGAAGCCCGCAATCCATCCGGCCGATAAGTGAAGTAACGAGTAGTAGTGCGGGAAGGCATATCGCGGAGCTGCGAACACTGGAACTCTGGCCTATCCGAGACTATCAATCCAGAACTCTCATTTGCCACTTCTATGCGACCATTTTCGTCGTAGAGTGCACAGAACGTTGTGACCCTACGCCCTTTCGCGTCAACATTCTGAATCGAAGTCAATCTACCAGCCGAGTCATAATGGAGCTCATAGCTCCTGCTCAGCTCGAAATAGGGATAGACCGGCTTAACCGCAGGATGCAGGCTCTCAGGCGGCACTTGGCCAATCAATTTGGATTCCCGCCTCTTCCACTCTTCAACGCGGCATAGCCGTTGCCCTTGAGCGCTTTCTTCCAAGTAATAGATAGCACCACCATTCGAGTTGAACGGATCATTGTGCAACTCACCGAGTATTGGCTCGACACTAATCCGTACGTAAGGGGCATCTTCGTTCGCGCGACTGAGGCTGGCGCCTACCGCATCCACCTCGCCCGATGGGCTTGGCCTGAACTTGATCACCATCCCACCATTCTTAAACCGGAGGTCCTTCTCATTTGATGAACCGCAGTCTGCAAGCGCGGTTTGCACACCACACAGGGCCCCTAAGGCCACCATCGCCCTCAACAGTAGATGCCCACTCATACCTGCTCTCCGTGCCCCCAAGAACCATGGCGACCCGAGTACGCTAGTTCAGTTGACCGATCCCCCTCAATAGGCACGACTGCAATGATCTCGTTCGGCATCGCTGCAGCCGGATCATCCATGTCACTCCCCCAGAGGAGTGGCATGGTCACCCAGAAACCCTGAATCCCGCGGCGCGTTGCGGTACCTCTCAGAAAATCCGTCGCCTTACGCACATCATGCCGCCCCACTGCATCGGTCACGTAGTCGTTCACAACACTTGGCTCCTTCATGAAATCTGACTGCAGATCTGCCGGCTGCGCGTAGAGCATGCGCTTGACGTGCCCCTTGTCACTCAAACCTGCTGCGGGGAACCCATGAAACACGGAATCGTAGCGCGGGAACGAATCGCGAGGGACATTCGTGAAGACACGCTGATAAGCTTCCGAATTGGCATCCGCAAGTTCCCTGATTCCCGTCCAAGTTCTGGCACTTGCCGGTTTTTCGACCTCCAGGGTTGGAACTATTTCACTGAACCAAGGGTAGTAGTCTTCGGTTGCATTAGAAAAGACGAATTGCCTCCCCCCCTTCTCAGGCTTCGTCTCAAGCGCCTGCCCCAGGAACTTCTTCCAGAGATTCATCCGCAGATCCCGCGCAAACTTCCGGGTTATCACCTGCACGCCATTGCCCAGGTCCATCGACTTGGCCGCACCGTCCACGATCACTGCGGCGATCTCGGTGTCACCTGT